>NZ_JABEVC010000103.1 GCF_013044125.1 Acidocella sp.
AATATCTTCCCGCGCGGGACACGCGCGCTTTGTTTTCAGTGGCCTGCTTGTCCCTTCCGTCCGCGGCGAGATGCAGCGGACTTCAGGGGCAGGACACTACGTGCTGTTCGCGCAATCGGCTATTACATCGGCCAGTTGCGAAAGGGTGGATCCCTTGTTTGGCGCGTAGGCGCCGTTGAAGATAGCGGAACCGATGGTGAAGGCATCTGCGCCGCGAGCGGAAATCGCCGCGATGCGCGCCGCGGAATCGATATTGCCGGCGACGATCAGCCGCCCGCCGGAGAGCCCGCGGCGGGCCGCTTCAACCAGGCGCAGCGGTTCATCCTGCGTTGCCCGGTAGGCCAGGAGATCAGCCCCGGCGCAACCTTTTTGCATAAACATGCGGCACTGCGCCTCCACCTGCGCGGCGCTGCCGCCCAGCCGCGTGGGGTGGCCATGCGGCGTGCCGGGGAAGGGATAATAGCGGATCGGCGTGCCCCGGATAATCTCCAGCGTTGCGTCAACCTCCGTGCCGCCCAGCAGGTGGCCAGCGCCCAATGTTACCGCCATGCGCGCGGCTTTGAGGCAGTCGCCCGCGGTGGTGCTGACCACCTCCATGTAGCTGCGGGCGCCCATGGCATGAATTTTCGTAGTCAGGGACCGCAATGTGTCGAAATCGACGCCGACATCCTTGAAGCCCACATGCCGCAGTTTTAGCGGGCTGATGAGGTCGCAAATCTCCAGGCAATCCGTTACGGTTTGATCGTTACGGGTTAACATGAAGATAAAATCCATCGGCGGATCTCCTTTGCCGGCCCTGTAGGGCTTGCTATGCGGAAACTTACACATGTTATGTTGCAAACATAGCATTTTCTGGCCTGAATTTGGCGGTTGCGGCGCGTGGAAACTTGCGGCCCTGTTGTTGCCGGTGGCGGGCAGATGAGGCCCGCGAGTCAGGATGCGTTGGCGGCAAGCCCCGGAGTGGATGAGGCGTGGAAGATTTTCATGAGCTCATGGGCGATTTCGGCGGGGGCATATTTGCCCGGCCGGTACCAGTTGCACAGATTGTTGAGCAGGGTGAGCAGGCTGATCCGGTAGATTTTCCGGTCAATCTCTGGCGCCAGGGGGAGGGTGGTTACCAGCCGGTCAAAAATTGCCTCGAACTGGTCGCGCGTTTCGATCAATTGGGCGCGCAGCTCCGGCGGCAGGAGCCGGAAATCATTCATCAGCGGCATGGTGATCGAGGCCGGGTCCAGTTGCAGCTCGGCCAGGGTGACGCAGGCGGCCTCCAGCCGCTCCCATGGCGAGGATTGCCCGGCGATGGCCGCCTCGATTTTGCTGGCCGCGCTTTGCAGGGCGCTGTTGTGGATTTTAACGAACAACGCCTCCTTGGATTTGATGTAGTGATAGAGCGAGCCGCCAAGCAGCCCGACGCGCGCGCCGATGTCGCGCACCGCGGTGGCGTGGTAGCCGCGTTCGGCGAACAGCGCGGCGGCGGTGTTGAGTATCTCCAGGTGGCGCGCGCCGGAGTCAGCCGTGGCGCTGGTTTCGCGAGGTTTTGGTTTTTGCAGGCGTTGCTTCATCGCCTTGTTTTAATTCAGGGGGGCAGCGGCGCAAAGAGCTTTCGCTTGACTGTAACGACCGTTTGGTACTAATCCGCTCCGGACCGCGGCATGAAGACGCGCGGCAGCCATAATCAGGTTCATGAATGAGGTGCCGCCGTGGATTATACTCCCCCCCGCTTGACGACCTTCGGTTTCTCCTGAGCAGCGCATTCAACCTGGATGAACTCAGCGCGCTGTTTGCGGAGCAGGGGTTCGGCGTTGATCTCGCGCTCACCTTGCTTGAGGAGGCCGGGCGGTTCTGCACCGGCGTGCTGGCGCCGCTGAACCTGCCGGGGGATGCGGCGGGATGCCGGTTGGAGGGGGGAAATGTGCTCACCGCGCCGGGCTTTGCCCAGGCTTATGCCGCCTTTGCCGAGGGCGGGTGGTGCGGGCTTTCAGCGCCGCCGCCCGGGCCGGTGAAACAAGGGATGAGGACGCCAGAATGAGCGAGCCAATGACTGCGATTTTTGAGACAGGTTTGGAGCGGAACCCGGCGAATTATGTGCCGCTCTCGCCGCTAAGTTTTCTTCGCCGGGCGGAGCGCGTCTTCCCCGGCAAATGTGCGCTCACGCACCATGACCGCAGCTATACCTACGCGCAATTCGCCACGCGCATCCGCAAGGTTGCCAGTGCCATAAAAGCCGCGGGTGTGCAGCCTGGAGACTGTGTGGCCGTGCTGGCGCCCAATGGCCCCGCGGCGCTGGAGGCGCATTATGCGGTGCCGCTCGCGGGGGCGGTGCTGTGCATGGTCAATACGCTGCTGGATGCGGCCGCTATTGCTTTTATCCTGGAACACGCGGCGGCAAAATTGTTTTTGGTGGACCGCGAATGGGCACCCAAGGCGCGCGCCGCGCTGGATCTGCTGGGCCGTGAGGTGGCGCTGGTGGAGATTGCGGACGAAGCGGCCCCCGCCGGGTTAACGCTGGGCGCGCCGGAATACGAGGACTGGATGGCCCTGCACGAGCCGGCCGCCTGGAGCGGACCCGAGGACGAGTGGAAGGCGATTGCGGTCAACTACACATCAGGCACAACGGGCAACCCGAAAGGCGTGGTGTACTCGCATCGCGGCGCGTATCTGGGGGCGCTCGGCGTGGCGCTGACCATTGGGCTGACGCCGCAGAGCCGGTATCTGTGGACGCTGCCGATGTTCCATTGCTCAGGCTGGACGTTTACCTGGGCCGTGACCGCGCTGGGCGCCACGCATGTATGCCTGCGCAAGGTGGAGGCCGGCGCGATTTTCGAACATATCGAGCGGCATGGGGTGACGCATATGTGCGGCGCGCCGATTGTACTGGGCATGCTCATCAACGCGCCCGCCGGGCTGCGTAAACCCCTGGCGCGCGAGGTTCTGCTCGCCACCGCGGGCGCCGCGCCGCCGAGCGCGATCATCGAGGGGACGGAGCGCCTGGGCTTTCGGGTGCAGCATGTTTACGGGCTGACCGAGGTTTATGGTCCCTCCGCCACATGCGAAATTCAACCAGGCTGGCCGGCGCTGGATGTTGCCGCGCGGGCCAGGCTGATGGCGCGCCAGGGAGTGCCGGGGATCACGCAGGAGGATCTCAGCATTCTCGACCCGCAGGGAGAGCCTGTGCCAGCCGATGGCCGCACCCTGGGCGAGCTTGCGTTCCGGGGTAATGTGGTGATGAAGGGATATTTCAAAAATACCAAGGCCACGCAAGAGGTTTTTCGTAATGGCTGGTTCCTGACTGGCGACCTGGGCGTGCTGCACCCAGATGGGTATGTCGAGATAAAGGATCGCTCGAAGGATATTATCATCTCCGGCGGGGAGAACATCTCATCATTGGAGGTGGAAGACGTGCTCTACCGGCATCCGGCTGTGCGGGAAGCCGCTGTGGTGGCGGCGCCCGACGAAAAATGGGGCGAGGTGCCGATGGCGGTGGTCACACTTAAGGACGGTGCCAGCGTGACGCCCGAAGAGTTGAGCGCCTATTGCCGCGAGCATCTGGCCGGGTTCAAAATTCCAAAGAAATATGTGTTCGCCGAGTTGCCCAAGACATCAACCGGGAAAATCCAGAAACATATTCTGCGTAAGTTGGCGCCGCCACATCGTGCCTGAGGCGCTGTTTGAATGGGGGAGGGGCGTGTTTTAGAGCCGGTTTCAGACATGAGATGGAATCGCGTGGCGATTCCATCTCATGTCATCCAGCTCTAATGCACTTCCTCGGGCTGCTTTTCGCCCGCCGGATCGTCGCCATCGGCTTCCGGCTTGGGCAGGGCGGGCAGGGCGGCTTCCGCCACGTCGAAGGCCAGCTTCCCGTCCTTCAGCGTCACCTTCACAGCACCCCCCTTCACCAGCTTGCCGAACAGCAGCTCCTCGGCCAGCGGCTTCTTGATCAGCTCCTGGATAACGCGGGCCAGCGGCCTTGCGCCATACAGCGGCTCGTAGCCCCGCTCGGCCAAAAACTCCTTGGCGGCCGAGGACAGCTCGATGGTCACATTGCGGTCCGCCAGCTGCGCTTCCAGCTGCATCACGAACTTCTCCACCACGCGGCCGACGATTTCTGGCGTCAGCGGCGCGAAGGGGATCACCGCATCCAGCCGGTTGCGGAATTCCGGGGTGAACATGCGCTTGATCGCATCCTCATCCTCGCCCTGGCGCACGGCGCGGCCAAAGCCGATGCCGGCCTTCGCCATATCCGC
>NZ_JABEVC010000013.1 GCF_013044125.1 Acidocella sp.
CGCCCCAGCACCGGAGGCGCCATGACCGACGCCGCTCCGCCGTTCAAACGCATTATCGTAGACCTGCATTGCAGCGGCTGCGACCGGCTGATCGTGCAGCAGGCCGCCGAACTCGCACAGTTGCTGCAACTGGAGTTGTTTGGCCGTTTCTTCGCCGACCCAGCCCCCGCCCGCCTCGCTGCCCTGCCCTTTGCGCGCGAATTCCGCACCGGCGAGCGCGCCTGGGCCCCGCTGGAAGGCCACAACGTCTCGCAGGAGCTATCACTCGCCATCACCGCGGCGGAACGCCTCTTCAAGCAGATGACCGCCACACTCCCCCGGCAATTTCAAATCATCCACGACCCCGCGCAGCTCGAACACCCGCAGAACGGCCGGGGTGAGACCATCGCGGTCATCCACCAGAGCGGCTACCCCAGCGCGCCGTTTGAGCAAATGCTGGCATCCGCCTTCCAGATCGCCGCCAGCGTGCTCATCCTGCCCAGCGGCGTGCCGCCAAAATCAGGCCCCATCCTGGCCGTCGTCAATGGCGCCGAGGATCCCGCCGCCGGCATCGCCGCCGCCCTGGCGCGCGCCACCGGGGAGCCGCTGCTCCGCCTGGACAGCCACACAGGCACCGCCGCGCAGGTGCCCGCGGCCCGCCTCATCGTCACCAGCCGCGGCACCCTCACCAACGCCACACTGGCGCTCATCGCCGCGCGCAAAAAAACCCCGGTGCTGGTGATCGACACGGAACCGGCATGACCGCCAAAAGCTTCGACATCGCCCTCATCGGCGCCGGCGTGGTCGGCTGCGCCGCGTGGCGCGCTTTCACCCTCGCCGGGCTGAGTTGCATCCTCATCGAGCGCGAGGCGGACATCATCTCCGGCGCCAGCAAGGGCAACAGCGCCATCCTGCACACCGGGTTTGATGCCACGCCCGGCAGCCTGGAGCTGGCCTGCATGCGCGAGGGCTACCGGCTGTACCGCGAAATCCACGAGCCCCTGGGCCTGCCGCTGCTTGAAACCGGCGCCATGGTTGTTGCCTGGAGTGAGGAAGAGCTGGCGAAACTTCCCGGCATCGTCGCGCAGGCGCACCAGAACGGCGTCACGGACGTCACCCAGATTACCGCCGAGCAGGTGCGCGCCCGCGAACCCGGCCTGGCCAATGATGTGAAAGGCGGCGTCTGGATCCCCGGCGAAGCCCTGATCGACCCCTGGTCCGCCCCGCTGGCCTACGCCCGGCAGGCGCTTGCCAACGGCGGCACGCTGCACCTCAACGCCGAGGTCACTTCAGGCAGCCTCACCGGCGGCACCTGGACCCTGACCATCAAAAACGCCGCCCCCATCCAGGCGCGCATTGTAATCAACTGCGCCGGTAATTTCGGCGATTTGGTGGAGGCCATCGCCCGCCCCAGCCCCTTCACCATCACCCCGCGCAAGGGCCAGTTCGTGGTGTATGACAAACCCGCCCACGGCCTTGTGCAATCCATCATCCTGCCGGTGCCTACCGCGCGCACCAAGGGCATCGTCATCACCCGCACCGCGTTTGGCAATCTGCTGGTCGGCCCCACCGCCGAGGACCAGCCCGAGCGCCGCCTCGCCACCACCGAGACCGCCACGCTCAACGCCCTGCATGCAGCCGGATGCCGCATGCTCCCCGCGCTCGCGGGCATGGAGATCACCACCGCCTACGCGGGCCTGCGCCCCGCCACCCAGTTCAAGGATTATCAGATCGAGGCGCTGCCCGCGCAAAACTGGATCACCGCCGGAGGCATCCGTTCCACCGGGTTGACCGGCGCGCTCGGCATCGCCCGGCACATGCGCGGCCTCTACGAGACGCATTTCGGTACCCTCAAACCACTGCCCAGCCCGCTCTGGCCCCGCGTCCCCAACCTCACCGAGACCCTGCCCCGCCCGCACGCGCAACCCGGCCGCTCGGAGATCATCTGCCATTGCGAACTGGTCACGCACGATGAAGTCGCCGCCGCGCTCGCAAGCCCGCTTCCCGCCGGGTCCATCGGGGGCCTGCGCCGGCGCACCCGCTGCATGATGGGCCGCTGCCAGGGGTTTTATTGCAGCCGCCGGGTTCTGGAGCTCGCCGCGCCCTATATCCCCGGTCTCGCCGATGCATAACGTCGCCATCATCGGCGCCGGCCCCGCCGGGCTCACCGCCGCCCGCGTCCTGCTCCAGGCCGGTATCAGCGGCGTACAGGTGCTGGAGCGCAACCCGCAGCCCGGCGGCCTGCCTCGGTTTTGCGATCACCAGGGCTGGGGCGTGTGGGACATGCACCGTCTCTACACCGGCCCGCGCTATGCCGGAGAACTCGTCCGCCGCGCGGCAGGGGCGGATATTCTCATCAACACCACCGTCACCGCCCTGGAACCCAACGGGCATCTCCACATCAGCACGCCAGGCGGCCCCGAATATCTGCAAAGCCGCATCGTCCTGCTCGCCACCGGCATCCGCGAAAAACCGCGCGGCGCGCGACTGGTCTCGGGCACCCGGCCCTGGGGCATCACCACCACCGGCGCCTTCCAGGAAATGGCCCAGGCCGGGCAAATCCCCTTCCGCCGCCCGGTCATCATCGGCTCCGAACTCGTCGCCTTCTCAGCCCTCCTCACCGCCCGCCACGCCGGCATCAAACCCGTGGCCATGCTCGAACCCGGGCCACGCATCCTCGCCCGCCGCCCCGGCGGCCTCATCGCCCGCGCGGTTTTTGGCGTGCCGGTACGCACAAACACACAATTACTGGAAATTCGCGGCATCGACCGTGTGGAGTCCGTGCTGCTTGAGCGCAACGGCCAGCGCGAGGAGCTGGCCTGCGACGGCGTGATCTTCACCGGGCAGTTCACCCCCGAAGCCTGGCTCCCGCGCAGCGCCGGGCTGCAAATAGACCCTGCCACCGGCGGCCCCGCCATCGATAATTTCTTCCGCTGCTCCGACCCCGCCTATTTCGCCACTGGCAATCTGCTCCGCCCGGTGGAACACTCAGGCTTTGCGGCGCTGGAGGGCGCGCGGGCCGCCGCGCAAATCCTGCGCGCACTGCGCGGCGAGCTGCCGCCCCCGCAAGCCGCCATCCCGGTCATCCCCGGCGGCGCGCTGCGCTACATCTACCCGCAGCGCATCATCCCCGGCGGCATACCAATCCAGCTTCACGGGCGCGCGCGTCATGCCCACAAAGGCCGCTTGCGCGCCATGGCCGATGACACGCTGGTCTTTGAACGCCTCATCCGCATCCTGCCCGAGCGCCGCATCAGCCTCACTTTGCCCGGCGCCGCCCTCACCGGGCGTAACTCCCTGGCGGTGATACTGGATTAGCATGTACCCCATCCTCGCCATTGACCAAGGCACCACCTCCACCAAAGCCTATCTGCGCATGGCCGGTGGCGCCACCCGTCTGGTTGGCAGCCGCGGCCACCGCCAGCTTCACCCGTACCCCGGCTGGGTCGAGCACGACCCGCTGGAGCTGCTGGACAACATCCGCGCCCTTATGGAAGCCGCCGGTCCGCTCGCCCGCCTCGGCCTCGCCAACCAGGGCGAGACCGTGGTGGCGTGGGACGCGCAAACAAAACGCCCCCTCCACAACGCCATCGTCTGGCAGGACAACCGCACCGCCCCCGAGACCGAGCGCCTGAAAGCCGCTGACCTGGAGGCGGAAACCCTGGCGCGCGCCGGCCTGCCGCTCGACCCCTATTTCTCCGCCACCAAGCTGCGCTGGCTGCTCGACAACACCCAGGACGCCCGCGCCCTGCACCGCCAGGGCCGCCTGCGCCTTGGCACCAGCGACGCGTTTTTCATCGACTGCCTGACCAACACCTTCGCCACTGACGTCTCCACCGCCTCGCGCACCAGTCTGCTCAACCTACGCACCCTGCAATGGGACGAAACCCTCTGCACGCTCTTCGGCGTGCCGCGCGAATGTCTGCCCGAAATCCGCCCCACCGCCGGAAATTTCGGGCAACTCCCCGGCGGCGCGGCACTCACCGCCAGCGCGGTAGACCAGCAGGCGGCTCTGTTCGGCCACGGCTGCCAGCACCCCGGCGATATAAAAATCACCTTCGGCACCGGCGCGTTTGCATTGGGGCTCACCGGCACCGCCCCGGCCATGGGCGCCACCAACGGTCTGCTCCCCACCGCCGCCTGGCAGATCGGCGCCGCCGCCCCCCAATACGCGCTGGATGGCGGCATCCTCACCGCCGGTTCCGCCCTGGAATGGCTGCGCGGCATCGGCCTGCTGGCTGATTTCGCTGAAATCGACACCTTCAGCGGTCCTTCCGCCGCCGCGCAGGGCGTGTTCTTCGTCCCCGCGCTGGCGGGGCTTGGCTGCCCCTATTGGGACCGTACCGCCCGCGGCGCCTGGTTCGGGCTCAGCTTGGAGACCCCGCGCGCCGCCCTCATCCGCGCCGTGGTGGAAGGCATCGCCCTGCGCGCCGCGCAACTCGCCGGGGCCTTTGCCCAGACCGCCCCGCTCGCCCGCATCTCGATTGACGGCGGCCTGAGCCGCAGCGCCTACTTCACCCAATTTCTCGCCAACGCGCTGGGCCACCCGGTCAGCGTTGCCGCCAGCGCCGACCTCACGGCGATCGGCATGATCCAACTCTGCGAGTCGCTCCACGGCGCGGCACCGCCCGCCGGGCAGGCATGGGCTGTGGCCAAACCGCAATCAGGCGATTTCACCGCCATCCACGCCCAATTCGCCGGCGCGGTGGAGCGCACCCGCGCCCGCAAGAATTAAATTTCTTTAAAAATGGCTGGGACGGGAGGATTCGAACCTCCGAATGGCGGAATCAAAATCCGCTGCCTTACCACTTGGCGACGTCCCAATGCGCCCTGCTCATATGTCGGCAAGGGCCGGGTCGTAAAGCCCCCCACCCCAACACCACCAGCCCGGCTGGTTTATCGCCGCCGCCGCCGCCGTGGCGGCCTCCGGCGTGGCGAAGATCGCGAAGCATGTGGCGCCCGAGCCGCTCATGCGCGCCAGCAGCGCGCCCGGCAGCCCCGCCAGCACCTCCAGCACCTGCCCGATCACCGGCTGAATCCCAATCGCCGCCGCCTGCAAATCATTCGTGCACCGCGCCAAATCAGCCGCCATACCCGCCGCATCCGCCCAGCCGGCGGGCAGCGCCGCCGGGGGCGTGAAACCTCCCTGCCGCGCACGAAACACCGCAGGCGTGGGCACCGCCACACCCGGATTCACCAGCACCATGCCGAATCGGGGCAGTTGCGGCGCGGGGGACAAAATCTCGCCAATGCCCCCCATCCGCGCTGGCTTTGAGTCCAGGCACACCGGCACATCCGCCCCCAACTCCAGGGCAACCCCCTCCAGCGGCATCTCAATGCCCCAATAGCACGCCAACAAGCGCAGCGCCGCCGCCGCATCGGCAGAGCCGCCGCCAATACCCGAAGCCACTGGCAGGTTCTTCTCCAGCAACAACCCCACATGCCCCTCCGGCCGCATCGCCCGCGCCGCGCGCAGCAGCAGATTATCCGGCTCCGCCCGCAACACGCCGCCAAACCGCCCGGTGATGCTCAGCGTCAGCGCTTCGCCCGGCACCACGCTCACCACATCCCCCACGGCGGGGAACACCGCCAGACTGTCCAGCAGATGATACCCATCCGCCCGCCTGCCGGTGACATGCAGGAACAAATTCACCTTCGCCGGTGCAAAACGCCTTGGCATCATGAGACCGGGGGAAAATTCTGTTTGATCTTCGCCTTCAACGCGGCCTCCAGCTTCGCATCCGGCCCCAGCGAAAGAGCGCGCTGCCACTGATACGCCGCCTGCAATTTCTCGCCCGCCTGCCAGAACGCATCGCCCAGATGCCCGTTCACCTCGGCATCGTCAGGGTCCAGCTGCACAGCCTGTATCAGCAGCCCCAGCGCGGTCTGCGTATGGCCCTGCTTCAGGTTCACATAGCCCAGCGAGTCGATCACCGCGCCATCATTAGGGTCCAGCGCCGCCGCGCGCTCCAGCATCGCCTGCGCCTGATCCAGCTTCTCTCCATGCATCGCCCAGGTATAGCCGATATAGTTCAGCACATACGGCTGGTTCGGCCCGAGCGCCAATGCCTGCATCATATCCGGCTCCGCCGCCGCCCAGCCGCTCACATTGTCCTCGCAGATGCCGCGGTCGAAAAACAACGGCCACGCCGCCGGCGGCGGCGGCGTGCCCACGGCCGTAATCGCCTTGCTGTAATAGGGAATCGCCGCCTGCATCTGGTTGGCCGCGCGTAACACATCCCCGGCATTGGCCAGCAGCCCCGGGTCCTGCGGGTTCAGCGCGATCAACTTGTCCAACAGCGCCACCGCCGCCGCCGGGCGGTTCAGGCTTGCCAGCAAATTCGCCTCCTGCATCGCCACCGGCGCGAACAGCGGATCCTGCTGCGTCACCGGCGCCAGCACGTCCAACGCACTCTGCAACATCACCGGCGTGGGCGTGGCCGCCGGATTATCCCCACCGGAAAGCGTATTGGCCAGCAGCAGCCGCGCCGCGGTTAAATCCGGCCGCAGTTGCAGAGCAAAACGCAGGAATACCTCGCGCAGAAACGTGGCGGACGGCTGGTTGAGCGAGCCTGCCAGGGTGAGATACGCCTCCGCCAGCCCTTGCGCTGGGCTTGCCACCACGGGCCGCGCCACCACCGCCTGCAACCCCGGCAGCGCGATCTGCAAATCCGGATGCGCCTGCATCAGCGTGGCCAGCTCCTGCTGCGCCAGGCCCTGCGCGCCCTGGCGCGCCTCCCAGCTCGCCAATATCTGCGCCAGCCGCAGGTTAGGCTGCCCATTGCTCACGGCGTTGTAATACTGCGCGGCATCCCTGACATCATGCCCCGCATCGGCGATCAGCGCGGCATTCAGCACATAAACCGGCGCAAACGCTCCGGCGCTGAAGTACGGCTGCAACGCGTTCAGCGCCGCCTGGGTGTTGCCCTGGCCGAATCGGGACCACGCCACCAGCACCGGCTTGATCAGCCCCAGCAGGTCATCCTGCGGCAAGGCGCCATACAACGCCGCCGCCTGCGCGTAATCGCCCTGCATGGCGGCCCGGTTGGCAAGCAGCAGCGCCGCCAGCGTATTGCCGGGAAGCTGCGGCGCCAGCGTCAGCGCCAGCGGGCCGCCCGCCTGCGCCGAGGCCAGAAACCCCTCCCCGATCATCGCCTGGTTTCCCGGGGCCGCCCGCAGTCCGCGCGCAAAATATTTCGCGGCCGCCGCCGGGTCGTTGCGGGCCGCTGCATAATGCCCCGTCAGATACGCGCCATAGGCGGGGTTCGGCGGCGGGTAGGTTGCCGCCCCGCCAGGCCCCGCCGCCGCGCAGGCCGAGAGCAGGATGCAGGCAGCAACGGCACCACGGCGGCGAAACAGCGAAAATCTATCCATTGCTCAGGTGTAGCAGCGCCACCCGATCCGGCAAAGCGCGCGTTTGCAACTCCGGCTTGTTAGCCATTCCGAGCTGCGTTAGGCTTGGCCGCGCTGGTGGCGGCCCCACCGGAAACACCAAGCCGGCACGCCTCCCGGGAATGAAATTTACCGGCACGAACTTCAGAAGCGGGACACTAGGATTTAGCGCGCATGACCCCAGGCTTTCAGGCAACCACCGCCGGCATCACCGTCACGGTGCGGGTTTTCTACTTGGCCGACCAGTCAGACCCCGAAGCCGCGCGCTTCGCCTGGGCCTATCGCGTCACAATCGAGAACGCGAGCCCCCTCACCGTACAACTCCTGCGCCGCACCTGGCACATCACCGACGCGCACGGCCGCAGCCAACATATCCACGGTGAAGGCGTGATCGGCGAAACCCCGGTGCTGGAGCCCGGCGAAAGCTTTGAATACACCTCCGGCACGCCGCTCTCCACGCCCAGCGGTTTCATGACCGGCCAATACCACATGCTCGCGGTGGACGAGGACCGCCAGTTTGACATCGCAATCCCCGCCTTCAGCCTGGACAGTCCGCACCAGAACACAAGGGTCCATTAACTTTATCGCGCCATCATGGCGCCAACCACCGCCCTCATGGGTTGCGGGGGGTTCATTCTTGCCCATATGGCGGTTTAGGGCTCCAACGCGCAGCCTTGCTTTCACCCACGCCCCGCTGATCCAAATCCCGGATCGGATCGTATATCGTTTCACGAAGTATTCTGACCCATCAGGCCCTTGATAATACCGCAGACGGAGACCCGCCTTGAACGTCGTGACATCCAAAGCAAAGCTCACCAAGGCGCCGCGCGCCACAAAAAAACCCAGCCGCGCGGAAGCTGAATCCGCCGTGCGCACCCTGCTCCTCTGGGCTGGCGAAGACCCTGAACGCGAGGGCCTGCTTGATACACCCGGCCGCGTCGTGCGCTCCTATGAAGAATTTTTCCGCGGCTACGGTGAAGACCCAGTCGCCCTGCTTGCCCGCACGTTTGAGGAAATCGAAGGCTACGATGAGATGGTGGTCCTGCGCGATATCCGCATCGAGAGCCATTGCGAACACCACATGGTGCCCATCATCGGCAAGGCGCATGTCGCCTACCTGCCGGGCAGCCGCGTCGTCGGCATCTCCAAACTCGCCCGCGTGGTGGATGCCTACGCCCACCGCTTCCAAATCCAGGAAAAACTCACAGCCCAGATCGCCAACACCATCAACGACGTGCTGCAGCCGCGCGGCGTCGCGGTGGTGATCGAGGCGGGGCACCAGTGCATGTCCACCCGCGGCGTCCACAAGCCAGGGGCCAGCATGGTCACCAGCCGCATGCTCGGCGCCTTCCGTGACGACCCCTCAACACGGCGCGAATTCCTGGCGATGATCTCACCGCGCAGCTGCACCGCGGTGGAAGCTTAAAACCCCGCCCAAGTTGCCCGAAGCCGCATTCACCGTTAAGCAACGGCCGGACCATATCCGGCCGTTTTAACCTGATGTTTTAACCTGGGGGCGAACCATTTTGCGTAGCCAGACTCTTTCCCGTGTCACCACCTCCCGGGCAGCCGCCCTCGCGGCACTCTCCCTGCTCTCCGGCTGCGGCCATCTGCCCGGCGGCGGCAACGCCGATGCCAGGCTCGGCCAGAACGGCACCACCCCCACCGTGTTCGGCTACGC
>NZ_JABEVC010000104.1 GCF_013044125.1 Acidocella sp.
GCTAATCGGGCCTCGCTGTGACCGTTGGGGGATAGTTTAGCGGTAGAACTCCTGGCTCTGACCCGGGCAGCCTTGGTTCGAATCCAGGTCCCCCAGCCATCGCATCCAATAAAATACAAAGATTGATCAGCCGTTTGCGCGGCTTTTCGCTTTTGCCAGCCTCGCCGCCGCTGGCATGGCACTGCAAGAAAGGCTGACGATGACTGCTTTCTACCAACCCGAGGACCTCAGCGCGGCCGATGCCATCGCCGCCATCGGGGAGGATCTGGCGTTGTTCGACGACTGGATGGACCGTTACCAGTTCATCATCGAGCTAGGCCGCAAGCTGCCGCCCTACCCGGCCGAATGGCAGGACGAGGCGCACCGCGTGAAAGGCTGCCAGAGCCAGGTCTGGCTGGCGGCGGCGGATAAGGGTGAAAAATTATACTTCACCGGCGCGTCCGATGCCGCCATCGTCTCCGGCCTGGTGGCGCTGGTGCTGCGCGTCTACTCCGGCCGGCCGCGCGCTGAAATCCTCGCCACCCCGGCGCAATTCCTGCACGATCTCGGGTTGATCGGCGCGCTCTCCACCAACCGCGGCAATGGCGTCGCCGCGATGGTGGAACGCATCCAGGCGCTCGCCAGGGGCTGAAGCAGCCAGAGCCTGATTGGTTTAAACGCGATCAGGCTCTGGCCATTTTTCTGAGGGCGATTCACGCTTTCGGCTCGTTCGGCTGAGCGAACCTCAAACGATCGCGCTAACGCCAGTGCGTGGGAACCCACACCCAGCGCCCCGCCCGCAGCGCCCAATGCCCCTCCACCCAATGGTGCCAGCCACGCCGGCGCAGCACATAACGCCCGCGCCGCCAGCGGTACGCGGCGCCGTTCCATACCCAATGCCCCGGCAGCCATACATAAGCGGTGCCAGGCGCCACGGGGATCACCTCGCGCCGCAGCGGCGGCACCGGCCGGTAATAAGGCGGATAGGGCGGCGGCACCTGCGCGCCCGCCCTGCTTGCGCCCAAACCCAGCACCAGCGCCGCGGCGCCCGCGTTCAACAAAGACTTTGCCAAAAACCTGCGAGTCAGCATGTCGCAAATCCTCCTCATCCACGCACCGGTTATACCTAAATTGTAACACCTCTATGCGCCGGATGTTTCGGAACGTATGGCTGGAGTGCCTGAAATTAAAGTCTGGCGCGGCTCCTCCCGGCTGTCAGAATTTTTTACCCGCCGTTTGCAGGCGCGCCAGCAAGGCGGGGCTGATGCCCAGATTATTCATCAGGCCATCACTCAACGTGCCATCATAGCTGCGGTCGATCAGGAACTGGCAGAGATCTAACAGCCGCAGCAGCGTGCCCGTGGCCGCCTTGGCGCCATCCTTGTCCGCGACGTTCGCGGCCAGCACATCCGGCAACGCCCCGCGCAGAAAGCTCATGCTCGCCGCCACGAAGGTGGGAGGAATTTTCGCCCGCACATGCACCGCCCCGATCTGCCGCTGCCGGCTGATAAACGCCGCGCCGTAATCGCCGTTGAACAGGCTTTCCAGCCAGGCGATATGGGTGCGCTTGAGCTGCGCGACGCGCCCCTCGATCAACGGCGCGGTCTGCGGGTCCGTCGCGAGAATTTCATAGAACGCATCGGTCAGGCGCGGGATCAGCGGCTGGATATAGCCGCGAACCGCCCGCATCACGCGCTCATCGTCCTTATCCAGCCCGCAAACATGCCAGAACGTCTGGAGATTCGGGTCAGTGCTTTGCAGTTGCATGGCGGTGCCTTCCCCGGACTGCGGCTATGTCAGGATCGCGGCGGCGGCCTTGGCGGCGCGGCTGGCGTCAATGAACAGCAGGCCAAGCTTGATCGCCTTGCCCGCGATGGTGCACAGCACGGCATCGTTGCCGGCATGAATGATGAGCACATACCCCTGCGCGCCGCTGATCATCACTTGCTCCAGGTTCCCGCGGGAAAGTTCGGCGGCGGTCCGTTCCCCCAGCGAAAGCATGGCGGCGACCATGGCGCTGATCCGGTCTTCATCCATACCGGGCGAAAGCGCTGAGGAAATGATCAGCCCATCGGTGGAAATCAGGGCGGAAGCGTCAATATCGGTGGAACCCCCGTTCAGATCCGTCAGAATGGTTCTTATCTGGTCTTCACGCATGAATGCCTCCAAAGGTTGAGCGCGCGGCAGAGATTAAAAGCTTTTGGTTTTAGCGCAATACGAACATCCAACGATATTTTTTAATAAGACGGCGCGATGGTCCGCCAGGGGCGGCCACGCCGCAAATGCATTTCACAACTGAAACCATACAACACAAATATTTGAACAGCCCGACGCGCCGCCGCCCGCGCGCGCCATTGCCGGGCTGGCGGGCGGTAAATCTGAGTTCTCGTGTATTGTGCAGCATATTGTGCAACGTACCGTTGCAGAAACGGCTGATAAAATCGCTGGTCTGGCGCATAAAATCTCCCCCCGGCGGGGTGCCTGTCCGGGGAGTTTGGGTTATTGCTATGGTAACAGCAAACCTGCTGGAGGTGCTCATGCGTGAAGATCAAATAATCGCCATCCTCTCGGCCCTGAACAGCCGCACCGCCGGCATCCAGGCATCCGCGCTCATCTCCACGGACGGTTTCATCATCGCCTCGGCCCTCGCGGCGGGCATGGATGAAGACCGGATCAGCGCCCTCATTGCCGCCACCCTCTCGCTCGGCGAGCGGACCGCGCTGGAACTCACCCGCGGGAAACTGGAACAAGTGATGGTCAGCGGCAGGCAAGGCCCCGTGCTCATCATCCGCGCCGGGCGCGATGCGGTGCTGTGCGCCATCGCCGCTAAATCCACGAAACTTGGCCTGTTGTTTCAGGATGCCAGCGCGGCCGCACAGGATATCCTGGCTCACGCCGGCGCATTCACGGAAATTCTGGAGGCCCGGCGCGCCGCGAAAACCGTTACGTCCCCCGCGGCCGAGACCGTTCCGGCACCAGACCCCATTGCCGAACCCATTGCCGAACTCATTGCCGAACCGGAATTCGCGGAAGAACCGCCCCTGATCCTGGATGAAACATATCTGTTCCACCCCGCTCCCGCGAATGAGCCTGCGCCAACGGCGGCGCGCCCGCAGGATGATTCAACCGCGGATCAGACCCTGCACGTCTTTTGCCAGGATGTCGGTTTCACGGCGCAAGACCAGGAGATCATCAAATCCCTCCGGAGCCTGATGCACCCGCTCCTGCCTTCCCTCACCGAGCGTTTCTACAAAGTCCTGCTGGCTGACCCGCAAATGGCCCCCTACATCCACAACCGGGTCGATATGCTCAGAAAAACCCATCAGGCCTGGCTGGAGAGCCTGTTCGAGGGTGATTACGGACCGGCCTTCGTGCGCCGCCAGCAGGAAATCGGCGAGGCCCATACGCGCGCCGGCATTCCCCCCATTTATTTCGCGGCGAGCATGGCCTTCCTGCGGGCTGCAATCTCCCCCCTGCTCACCAGCAACATTCCCAACCCGGCGGACCAGGCGCTGGCCGGCAGCTCCCTGCTGCGGCTGCTCGACCTGTGCCAGTACCTCATAGACCCCAAATACTATCAGGTGCTGATCCGCCTCGGTCAGATCACCAAACAACCCGCCCCGCCGCCGGGCTCAGCGCTCACGTTCTAAGCCTGATGACATGAGATGGAATCGCGGCGCGATTCCATCTCATCGCCCGCGGAGCGCTTCAGAGTGCCTCGCCGCCAAATTTGCCTGATTTCGGGAAGCCGTTGGGCGGCATCCGGCCCACCTGCGCGCGCACGCCCAGCCATTCGGTCAGTTTCGGCTCCGTGCGGGTCTTCTCGCCCAGCCGCCAGGTCAGCCCCTCGGCGAGGGTGAACACCTTCACATCGCTCAAGCTGCCGTCTTTGTATTTCTGCAACGCCACGCCCGCCCCCTTGGGCATCTCCGGCACCTCCACCAGTGGAAACACCAGCAGCTTGCGGTTGCTGCCGATCACCGCCACATGGTCGCCCTTGGCTGGCACGCAGGCCGCCCACTCC
>NZ_JABEVC010000105.1 GCF_013044125.1 Acidocella sp.
CCAGACCAGAACCGTCATCATCGTATCCGCCGCGTGGAATAATGGCAGCGCCACTTCGGCGGCGGCGGCGGCGGCCATGGCGCCGCACAGGCAGGCGTGGGTCGTGCGAAATATGGCGCTGCGCCGCAGAAGCCAGACCATGGCCACGGCGGGGACAAAGCCAGCCATTGCAATGGCCGGGACGCACAAGAAATCTGGGCGCAGAATGAGTGCCGCGCCGTGGGTCTGCAACGACAGGATAAAACATTGCCGCCCAAGCTCGAGGAGCCACAGAGCAAGGGCGGCCACCGGCAAATAGAGCTTCCAGCCCGGCTCGTCCGGCCGCCCGGCGCAGAAGGCGGCATAGGCGGAGATGAGTGCCGTGGTCAGAGCCAGCAGCTCCGCCAGCATGAAGCGCGGTTGCATAAGCAGCTTGGAAATTTCTGGCCGTATCCCCATGGCAAGAACAACCATTGCAAGAACCGGCACGGTGACAAGCAGCCACCGTAACAGCAGAGCAGCGGGTGGTGCTGCGCGGCGCACCGGCGGCAGATCATGTGTGAGGCTGGCGATCAACTCCTCAGTCCTCATGGGTAATGTTCTCCTTCATGGCTTTTTTCAGCCGCTGCATCGCCCGGAAGGTCGCGACCTTAAGGGCTACGACGCTCATGCCGGTTTCGGCGGCGGCTTCGCGCAGGGAAAGTTGGCGGACCTTCAGCAAGCTCAGCACAAGCCTGTCGCGCTCACCCAGGCCGCGGAGCGCCGCCATCATGGCAATCGCGTCAACATCCCGATCCTGTGTATCATTCGTGGCGAGGGCGGCAGAGGTTACGGGTACATCGTCAATGGCTGTCTCCCGCCCGGCATGGCGCTGGCGGCGGCGGCGGACTTCCGCGCCGCGAAACTTCAATATCCCGAACAGAAATGGGGCAACAGGACGGCTGGGGTCGTAGAGATGCCGGCTTTGATGCAGCGCCAACAGCGTTTCCTGCACCATATCTTCGATATCGGCGGCGCTGCTTTGGGGCCAGCGCGACCGGGCGCGGCGGCGCAACCAGGGTAGCGCCTCTTGCAGCACGCGGGCATAGGCACGCGCATCGCCAAGCTGCGCCGCTGCCAGCCAGATCCGCCAGTCTGGGTTTTCCTCCGCCATGGCTCCTCCCTTAGGCGGACAGAGTACAGCGTCTGCCTGGCGCAGCCAATCACCACCCAGGGGAATGCTTTCCGTCAGGAGCAGGTTATGCGGCATCGTCAGCCTCCGGCAGTTTCAGGCTTTGTCGCAAACGGACGAGGGTGCGCGGCAGGTCTATACGCGCGCGGCTGAGGATTTCCAGTGTTTCATCCGCCAGAGCCTCTGCCTGCGAGGCCGCCGCATGGCGGGCCAGGCGTTTGTCGCGCCGGCGCAACAGGGCGGCGATCTCGCGGCGGTACAGGCCGCACAGCGCGGTGAGGGCCTGATTCACCGGCGCGGGGGCTGGGGCATCAGGCCAGGCCAGGCGCGGCAGTTGGGGGATGAGCGCCTCCGCGGGCAGCCAGTTATCGGCGGTGACCCAGAGATTGGTGGTGAAGAACTGCGCCGGCCGGCCGTCATGGTCCAAAGCGATTGCCAGCACATGGGTCAGGCCGGTTTTGTCCTCGCCGCGCAGGAAGCAATGGATATGTCCGCTCTCCGCCGCCCCCCGATGCGCATGGAAATAATATTGGGCGCGGGTATGTGGATCGAGCGCGTCATCGGCCGGGTAATGCGTCTCGGTGACAAAAGCCTGCCCGTTCAGCAATGTTGTGACGATGTTCTGCCCGGCGGATTCCATTTCGCCCAGGGCTGCCACCAGTGTTGCGGCGGCCTCGGCACGTTCGAACAGGGTTGGTTTCGCGCGCATCAAAATTGTGTCGTGGCGGCGCTGAGCCAGCCGGGCGAGGCTTGTACCAGATAGGCTTCCAATGGATGGTCCAGCCCCGTAATCATGAGCAGAGAAACGGCCACCATCGCGCCGCCAAGCAACATTTTGCCGGTGGAGCCAGCACCCAGCATCCGGCCGCGCAAGCTCAGCAACGTGGCGCGGGATAAAAACCCGAGTCCCACCAGGGGCAATGCGGTGCCGATTCCAAACATCAGCATCACCAGCGCCACATGGCCCAAATCCTTGCCCTGCGAGGCCAGCAGGCTGGCAGCCCCCAGGGTTGGCCCGGCACACGGCGTCCAGATGGCGCCGAGCAACAGGCCGATGCCAAATTGCCCGCGCAAGCCAACGCCCTTGCCGCCGCCAAACCGGCTGTTCATCCAGTTGCCAAACGGCCCGGCCGCGACTGTCAGCCTTGCCTGCGCGCCTGGCAGCAGCAGGAGCAGCCCCAACGCCAGCAACATTGCCGCCGCCAGCAGCCGGAAGGCGCCAAGGTTTAGCCCCAGGGAAAACCCGATGGTGGCGACGAACAAGCCGATGGCAGTGAAAGACAGCGCGACACCGCCCGCCAGGGCCAGGGGGCCGGCGCGGTGTTCGGATACTGCGCCGCCCAAGACCAAAGGCAGCACCGGCACCACACAAGGCGAGAGCGTGGAGAGCAGCCCGGCAGCCAACGCAAGAAAAGCGGCGGTAATCATAATGTCCGCTCACTCCTGAACCGCAGTGTTGAGCAAGGTTTCGATGTCTGATTTGCTGGTGATGCCGACCGCACGCAACGCCTCCTTGCCGTCATGAAAAGCAATCAACGTGCTTTGCATTGTTGCGCCGAATTGCTGTACCACTAGTCTTTGCGAGTCAAAATCGACATCGAGAATCTCCAGGGCCGCATAACGCGGGTCGTTTTCCAGCCCTTTCAAAACCAATTTCTGCTGTGCGCAGGTCGGGCACCAGCTTGCCTCGATATGGATCACCACCGGCGTATGATTGGCCATCGCGGTTGCGAACGCCGCCTGGGTGTAGGGGGTGGTCGTGGCAGCCATGGCCTCTGGTGCACACATGAGCAACAAGCCAGACAGAACCATGCCCGGCAAGGCGAGCGGTGAGATGAGATTACGAATTCTTCTGTTCATGGCTGTAAACTTCCTTGCATAAACGGTAGTCGGTGCAGCTCTATATTGAGCGGCGGTTAGCTTTTTTCCGCTTGTGGAACTGTCGCAGTGTGACGCCCGCCAGGCAGGCACGCATAATTTGCGGTCATTTCGTGGCATGGCGGGCGTCTCTATGAACGGAGGGGGTAAGCCCGGCTTAGTTTGCCTTGCACTTGGCGGCGGCGCACAGCGCGGCTTTGCCTGCGCAGGCACCGGTTTTACCCGCACAGGAAGTGCCGGTCTGCGCGGTGCAGGCCGCGCGCGCATGGGTGGGGATGACGGCGGCCGCCAAACTGCCCAGGGAGACAGCAGCGCCGAGCATGAGCATGGAGGGGGTGAACTTCATGGATATTTTCCTTATGACAAGCGTGGCGCGGGACAATTCCAGCGCCTCGCATTCTGAGTTCGCCACGAAAAAGGGAAAGGTTACAGGCGGTATAAAAATTTATGTGCGGCATGGTTGGCAGGTAACCTTTTGGCTCTACGTAGCGTAAGACTATGACGTGCACGGGCGGATAGGCTGTCACCCGGTGCGGATTTTCGGAGGTTTATGGCGCAGCTTCTTCTCACCCACGGACTAATGCTGCGGCTGGTGGTTTCACTCGGCCTGCTCGCCGTGCTGGCGGTGGCGGAGGCGTGGCGGCCGCGCCGCGTGCGCTCGCTCACGCGCTGGCAGCGCTGGCCAGGTAATCTTGGTGTTGCATTCGCCGACGCGCTTGCCGTGAAATTGCTGTTTCCGTTGGCGGCCTTCGGCGTGGCCGTGTTCGCCGCGCAGCGCGGCTGGGGCGGGCTGAATCTCTGGAACATCCCGGAATGGCTCAAAATCGTCCTGGCACTGCTCGGCCTGGACCTGACGATATATTTACAGCACGTCTTGTTCCATGCGGTGCCGATGCTGTGGCGCCTGCACCGCATGCACCATACGGACCTTGATCTTGACGTCACCTCCGGTGCTCGTTTCCATCCGATCGAGATCATCCTCTCCATGGGCATTAAGCTGGCGGCGGTGGTGGCGCTCGGCGCGCCGGCCGTGAGCGTGCTGCTGTTTGAGATCATCCTCAACGCCACGGCGATGTTCAACCACAGCAACCTCGCGCTGCCCTTGGCATTGGATCGCCCCTTGCGCCTACTGGTGGTGACACCGGACATGCACCGCGTCCACCATTCGGTGATCCCCGCTGAAACCAATAGCAATTTCGGGTTCAACATGCCGTGGTGGGACCGGCTACTTGGCACCTATTGCGCCCAGCCGGCGGCGGGGCATGAGGGCATGAGCATCGGTCTTGCCGCATTCCGCGACCCTGCCACCACATCGCCGTTAGGTGCCATGCTCGTGCAGCCATTCACCGGCCCCGCGGGGGAAACATCGCTGGGTGGCGCAGAGTCCGGAGGGTAGGACGTTATTTTCGTCCAAGCCTAATTTTTCCATGTAACCTTATCCGCCGTCCTTCCGAACCTTGAAATGCAGCCACATTCCACAGCTGCCTTTAATCGGGAGATAGACATGGATCGCAGAAATTTTGCAGCCTCGGTACTTACCGCCGCTATTGGCATTGCCAGTATAGCGCCTGGCGTTGCCAGTGCCCAGTCGATGCAGCCAATGACGCAACAGCAGATGATGCAGGCGAAGCAGGCCAATATGGCGCGTATGAAAACCGAGCATCTTGCCGCGTGCTACGGCGTGAATGCTGTCGGCCGCAATGATTGCGCGGCTGGTGCGCATTCCTGCGCCGGGCAAGCGACGATGGCGCGCGACCCAGCGTCGTTCGTGCTCCTGCCGCAGGGCGATTGCGAGAAGCTTGCCGGCGGCTCACTCAAATCTTCGTAAGCCAGCGGGTGAATATAGCGCGCGCCTTCTAGGTATCGCCAACGAATGGCGCCCCGGTTCTCCTCTGTGCGGGAACCGGGAGACGCATACAGTGCCTGGGTGGAGACGAGGGTGGCCACGCGGCAGCTCCGCACAGGCTTTTGTATCGTCCCAATGATGAACAAGGAACTTTTCATGAACAAAGTTTTAAGCGGCCTGGTTGCGGGCTTTGCGGCGACAATCGTACTTTCGATTTTGATGCTGATGAAGCAGATGATGGGTGTGATGCCGCAATTGGACGTCATTGCCATGCTGGGCAGCATGTTGGGTGGTGTGACCGCAGCATGGTGTGCTCATTTCTTTATAGGCACGGTTGCTTGGGGGATTCTCTTTGCATTCCTGACGCGGGCGCTGCCGGGCGCATACTGGATGAAGGGAATCATTTTCGCCAGTGGGGCCTGGCTCATGATGATGATCATTCTCATGCCCATGGCCGGTGACGGTCTGTTTGGATTGAAGCTCGGCCTGATGGCACCTGTGGCGACCCTCATGTTGCACATAATATTTGGCGCGCAGATGGGCTGGGTTTACGGCGCATTGCATCATGAAAGCCGCGCCAGCGTGTAACGGCAACAAAAGTACAACCTTTTGGAATGCGTGCGGAGATAACAATGCCACATTCAGAATCACGAAAATGTGAGGCTTTACTTTCCCCCTGTGCAGGGATCGGGCTACGCATCCCGCACCACACGGCATTTTTAACCGCCAAACCCAAAATCGGGTGGGTGGAAGTGCATAGTGAGAATTACTTCAGTGGGCCGGAATTGCGTGCGCTTGAGGCTGTGCGTGCGGATTACCCGGTGTCTCTGCATGGCGTCGGCTTGTCGCTCGGCAGCGCGGACGGCGTGGACGAGATGCATCTGGCGCGGGTTATGGCATTGTGTGATCGTATCCAGCCCGCCCTGGTTTCCGAACATCTGGCCTGGGGCCGTATTGGTGCAACGGCGCTGCCGGACCTGCTGCCTCTGCCGCTGACCAGGGAAAGCCTTGATGTTTTCTGCATGAACGTGGATAGAGTGCAGACTGCGCTGAAGCGGACCATTCTGGTGGAAAACCCATCCACCTATTTGCAGTTTGCCAGTTCTAGTATTCCCGAGCCGGAATTCCTTACCGCTGTCACGCGGCGCACCGGATGCGGATTGATCTGTGATATAAACAATATTTTTGTCAGCGCCCATAATCATGGCTGGGACGCCTTGGATTATTTAAAAACATTGCCTGCGGCCGCAATTGGTGAATACCATGTAGCCGGGCATTGTACCGCCACGGGGGCCGCGGCTGGATTGCTGATCGACACGCATGACCGGCCCGTGGATCGCGCGGTATGGGCGCTGTTCGAAGTAGCGTTGCAAATCATCGGCCCCCGCCCCGTGCTGATTGAGCGCGATGCTGATTTACCGTCCCTGGAAGAGTTGCTTGCGGAAGCGGTCATGGCGCAAAAAATTATAGACCAGGTGAGCCGGAGGGACGCCAATGCTGCGTGAACAGCAGGCTGCATTTGTGGCGGTGCTCCGCGGCGTATCTGCCGGCTTACTCGATGATGCGATTATCCCGGGGAGTATCGCGGCAGAGGCGCGGATGGCGATCTACAGGAATAATGTTCTGGGGAATCTCGCCGCCTGTTTGCAGATCGCTTATCCTGCGGTGGAGAAACTCGTTGGCGCGGATTGTTTCGCCGGGCTGTGCCGGGATTTCATCCAGGCTCGTCCGCCGGTTTGCGCGAATTTATATGAATATGGCGCGGAGTTTGCCATCTATCTCGAGGCTTCAAAAAGTCTGAAGTCTCTGCCCTATCTTGCGGATGTGGCGCGGCTGGAGTGGGCGGTGAATATTGCGCTGCATGCCGCTGAGACACCGCCGCTGGACCCCGGAGCACTGGCCGGGGTGGATGTGGCGGAAACCGGCTTCGTCCGGCATCCTTCCGTATCGCTGCTCATCCTGCGCGATGATGCCCGCGGCATATGGGAGGCTGTGCTGCTGGAAGATGTTTCGAAAAAGGATGCATTGCTCGCCGCGATCGAAATCAGTGCCGCCGCAGTGCCGGTTATCGTCTCCCGGTCAAGCGGCACGCTGGAGATCATGCCTGTTACAGCTCCTGTATTCGACTTCGCGCTGATCCTGCTCAGCGGCTTTCCCCTGGCGGACGCGTTGGAGGCCACCACACCAGATGAAGCCCCGGCGATGTTGGGAATGTTTCTCGCGCAGGGTCTGTTCGCCGGGATTGTTCCGGCCAGCTCGCAAACGAAAACACATGAAACAAACAAGGAGAACCACCCATGTCAGACGTAGCGGTTCAACGCCCGGCTATGCTGCCCGTGCGCATGCTCAACAAGCTGACCGAGTGCTTTGAACTCGTTCCCTATTGGCTGGTGGCGCTGACCGCCCGCGTCGCCTTGGCGCAGGTGTTCTGGAGCTCGGCGCAGACACATCTCGCGAACTGGGACACTACGCTTTACATGTTTGCCAACAATTATCAGGTGCCGCTGCTACCGCCGGCTTTTTCGGCCTATCTGTCCGTGACGATGGAGGTCGCCATGCCGCCACTGCTGCTGCTCGGCCTCGCCACGCGCTACGCGGCGCTCGCGTTGCTGGGCATGACCGCGGTGATCGAGATTTTTGTGTATCCGCAGGCCTGGCCCACGCATATCCAATGGGCGGCGATGATGCTGGTGCTGATCTCCCAGGGCGGCGGCGCCTTCTCGGTGGATGCGCTGCTGAAGCGCTTTATGGGGCGTGGCCGCAAATAAATTTCAGGGCGGAGTTGTTTTATAGTGATCGTTCTATTATGTGTTGGCTGACACAGTTTGGAGCCTTACTCAGTCCATGCCCCGCCCCCGCCGTTTGACCGATGAAGATGTGCTGGACTGCTCGGTGGAGGTGTTCCGCCAGCGGGGTTATGCCGGGGCCTCCCTGCGGGATTTGACGCAGGCCACCGGGCTCAGTGCGGCCTCGCTGTACAATCGCTACGGAGACAAGGACGGCTTGTTCATGTCGGCGGTCAACCGATACGCGGATCTCGGCATTTCCGATCGTTTGGCGCGGCTGGCGCTGGAGCCTGATCCCATTGCCGCGATAGAGACATTCTTCGATGAGATCGTCGCGCTGTCGGATGACGATCCGCATCACCTGGGCTGCCTGCTTGTGAATTCACTGCTTGATGGCGGGGCGATGTCAGCCCAGGCCCGCTCCCTTGTTCATTCCAGGCTGTTTGAGGTCCAGGGCTTCCTGGAAGCGCAGATCGCGCGGGCCAAGAAATCTGGTGCCCTGCCGGATAGCATAAATCCGGTGGCGATGGCGGAGTATCTCACAGCTACCGTGCTCTCCCTTCGCGTTCTCGCGCGCATTGACGCAAATCCACCGATGCTACGCCGGATCGCCGCTCAGGCGCTCAGCGCGTTGGGAAGCGAGAAATAGTTTTTTCCTTTAACGCCAGGAGACTGTAGATGACTGCCGAAACCAAACTGACATTGCCCGCACAAACTTTGGAATCCGCCGCCGGGCCAGCCCGCAAGGTGCTGGAAAAAGCCATGGCGCAAGCTGGATTTATTCCAAATATGTATGCCAATATGGTGAACTCCCCGGGGCTGCTGGAGACTTACCTCGACGGCTATGCGAGGTTCCGGGCAGAATCCGGCTTTACCTCAGTTGAGCAGGAGGTCGTGTTCCTTGTCGTCAGCCGCGCTAACGGGTGCAATTATTGCACCGCAGCCCACAGCATGATCGCCGATAAAATGTCCAAAGTTCCCGCCGATGTGCTCCACGCCCTGCGCGCGGGCACGCCGATTGCTGATCCAAAACTGGCCGCCCTGGCGCAGTTCACGCAGGTCATGTTCGATACCCGCGGCCGCCCCGCAACTGCAGACACACATGCATTCCTGGCTGCTGGCTATGGCGAGCGCCAGGTGTTGGAGATTGTGCTGGCTATGGCTGTAAAAACATTGAGCAACTATGCCAACCATCTATTCCACACGCCCGTCGACGACATGTTCGCGGCTTACAAGGTGGCATAACCCAACATAGCTAGGAGCAGGCGCATGACGGCGAATTTTTCCCAGCTTCGGGCTATGGTGTTCGATGCCTATGGCACGTTGTTCGATGTCGGGTCCGCCGTTGCGGCCTGTGACGACATGGCACCGCCGCAGCGCACGGCGCTAGCGGCGCTCTGGCGTGACAAGCAGCTGCAATACACATGGCTGCGCGGATTGCAGAAACGCCATGCGGGCTTCGACCAGGTGACGGCGGAGGCGCTGGACTATGCGCTGGAGGCGACCGGTCTTGCCAACCCGGAACGCCGCCAGCGCCTGCTCGCGCTTTATCAGACCCTCACCTCCTACCCTGAGGTGCCGCAGGCGCTGGCGGCGCTCAAGGCGCGCGGGCTGGCCACGGCCATTCTCTCCAACGGCACGCCAGACATGCTGCGAGCGGCGGTGGAACATGCCGGGATCGGCCATTTGCTAGACCATGTGCTCTCGGTAGAGGAGGTGGGCGTGTTCAAACCCGCGCCGGAGGTCTATCAGCTCGCGGTGGACAGGCTCGGTTTGCGCCGAGAGGAAATCGGCTTCGTCTCGGCCAATGGGTGGGACGCCTATGCCGCTTCGGCGTTTGGGTTCCAGGTTGTCTGGTGCAACCGCGCGGGACAACCGGTGGAACGCCTGCCCGGGGTGCCGCGCCACGTCATCCATTCCCTGGCGGAGCTGCCACTGCTGATGGCCGCATAAATGGCGTAGCGTCGCAGTCGCATGGGGAGATCAAAATAATTAGGTTGGCTTGTAACCATTTTCGTCTCCGGCGCGAATACCTAGACCGGGCTAGTTGCGGTCCGGTCTAGCTGTAGATTTGTAAGCCCCTTCAGGAGCTCCCATGCGCGAACCAGACACCACCCCAGAAGCCGGGCTGCTCGACCAGCTCTCCACCCTGCGCTGGAACCGCTTCCACACGCTGGTCGTGTTGCTCTTCGGCCTGGGCTGGGCGCTCGATGCGTTCGAGGTGACGCTGATTGGCAACGTGCTGGGCGCATTGCGGGCGCATTTCCACCTCGGCAGCAACGCCATGTCCTTCATCCTGGCAGCTTGGTTCGCCGGGTTGATGATCGGCGCTTCCGGCTTTGGCATCCTCTCGGACCGTTACGGCCGGCGGCGGATATTTTTGGCCAGCCTGGTGCTTTACGGCGTCGCCACCCTGGCCACCGCCTTCGCGCCCAACCTCACGGCGCTGCTGCTGTTGCGCCTCATCGCGGGCATCGGCGTCGGCGCGGAATATTCCGCCATCAACGCCGCCATCGCCGAGCTGGTGCCCAGCCGTTCGCGCGGACGGGCCGCCGCCATCGTGCTGAATTTCTGGCCCATCGGCAGCCTCGTTGCTGCGTTGCTCTCCTGGCTCGTGCTCTCTACGCTGCCGGCCGATGTAGGCTGGCGTGTGGTGTTCGCTCTGGGCGGAGTCATTGCCCTTTCCGCCGCCTGGTTCCGCCGCCACCTGCCGGAGAGCCCGCGGTGGCTTATCCAGGCCGGGCGGCATGACGATGCACAGGTCATCATCGCGGGCATCGCCGCCGGTC
>NZ_JABEVC010000106.1 GCF_013044125.1 Acidocella sp.
GGGGTTGTTCTGGGCCAAGCTTTCCGCCGCCTCCACCCTGGCTGTCGCCCCGATCCTGGTTTTCGGCTGGATGACCCAGCGCCAGCTCGTGCGTGGCCTGACCTTTGGCGCGGTGAAATAGGAGTTCTCAATGTCCACACTCGAAATCAAACAATTACGCAAAAGCTACGGACCGGCTGAAATCATCAAGGGCATCGACCTGAAGATCGAGGACCGCGAGTTCATCGTTTTCGTCGGCCCCTCGGGCTGCGGCAAATCCACCCTGCTGCGTATGATCGCGGGGCTGGAGGAAATCACCGGCGGCGAGTTGCTCATCGATGGCGCGCGCATGAACGAGATCACGCCCGACCGGCGCGGCCTTGCCATGGTGTTCCAGAGCTACGCGCTCTACCCGCACATGACCGTGGCCGACAACATGGCCTTCGCGCTGCGTCTGGCGGGCGTGCCCAAGGCTGAGCGCGAGCAGCGCGTGCGGGTTGCCGCGAAAACCTTGCAGCTGGAAGCGCTGCTGGACCGCAAACCGGCCAATCTCTCCGGCGGGCAGCGCCAGCGCGTCGCCATCGGGCGCGCCATCGTGCGCCAGCCCAAGGCATTCCTCTTCGATGAGCCGCTCTCCAACCTCGACGCCGCCTTGCGCGTGCAGACCCGTCTGGAAATCGCCAAGCTCCACCGCGATCTTCAAGCCACGATGATCTATGTCACGCATGACCAGATCGAGGCGATGACCCTGGCCGACCGCATC
This sequence comes from Acidocella sp., assembly GCF_013044125.1. Lineage (GTDB taxonomy): Bacteria > Pseudomonadota > Alphaproteobacteria > Acetobacterales > Acetobacteraceae > Acidocella. The sequence continues at coordinate 743 of NZ_JABEVC010000106.1, forward strand.
GTCGTCTTCAATGCCGGGCGCATCGAGCAGGTGGGCACACCGCTGGAGCTGTATCACAATCCGGCCAATCTCTTCGTCGCCGGCTTCATCGGCTCACCCAAGATGAACCTCATCGGCGCCGTGGTGCGCGCGCGCACGGCCCAGGCCCTGGAGCTCGCGCTCGACGGCGGCAGCGTGGTGAGTGTGCAGCCGGGCGATGCCGCGCCGGGGGCAAAGCTCACCGTCGGGCTGCGGCCCGAGCATATCGTGGTCGATCCGCAAGGCCCCATCTCCGGCCATGTGGAAGCCGTCGAACGGCTGGGCAATGAGAGCATCGCCTATATCGGCATCGGCGCCTCCCTGCCGCTCACCGTCAAGCTGCCGCCGCAATCGCCGGTCGCCCTGGGCGAGACGTTGCGTCTGGCGCTCAACGGCCACGCGGTCTCGCTGTTCGGTGAGGATGGTCACGCGCTGGGCTGGACCCGGCCGCAGGCGGGAGGTTAATCATGGCGGACGTCTCCATCATCCTGCACATCGGCCTGGGCTCGTTTCACCGCGCGCATCAGGCGGTTTATCTGCAAAACCTCATGGATGCGGGCGAGACCGGCTGGCGCCTCGCGGGGGCGAATATCCGCGCCGACATGCTGGCGGTTGAAACCCAGCTCATCGCCCAGGGCGGGGTTTACCATGTCGAAACCGTAACGCCCGCGGGCGTGCGCGCCTATCAAAAAATCCATTCCATCGGCGAGATCATCCCCTGGGAGCAAAGCCTGGCGGGGCTCATCGCCTTTGGCGCGCGCCCGGATGTTAAAATCATCTCCTTCACCGTCACCGAGGCGGGCTATTACCTCACGCCGCGCCATGAGCTGGATCTGGGATTCCCCGATCTGGTGAGTGACCTGGAACAAGGCACGCGCCTGACGATCTACGGCGCCCTGGCGGCGATTCTGCATGCGCGCATGGCGGCCGGCGCCGGTCCGCTCACGCTGCTCTCCTGCGATAATCTGCGCAGCAACGGCGCGCGTTTTCATGATGGCTTCACCGCCTTCCTGCGCCGGCGTGGCGAGGCCGCGCTGCTGGCGTGGGTGGCGGCCAACACCACCACGCCCAGCTCGATGGTGGACCGCATCACCCCCCGCCCGGTGGCCGAGCTGGCGCCGCGCGTGCGCGCGGCCTGCGGTGGCGCGGATGCCTGCCCGGTCATGGCGGAGGATTTCATCCAATGGGTGATCGAGGATGAATTCATCGCCGGCCGCCCCGCCTGGGAGCGTGCCGGCGCGTCTCTGGTGCATTCGGTGCTGCCTTATGAGGAGGCGAAAATCCGCCTGCTCAACGCCACCCATGCGCTCATCGCCTGGGCCGGCACGCTGCGCGGCTATCAGTTCATCCACGAAGGCACGCAGGATGCCGCCATCGCCCGCATGGCCTATGACTATGTGACCGACGACGTGCTGCCCGTGCTGCAGCCAAGCCCGGTGGACCTCGCCGCCTACCACGACAAAGTGCTGGAGCGTTTCTCCAACGCCTACATCCAGGACACCAACCAGCGCGTCGCGGCTGATGGCTTCGCCAAAATCCCCGGCTGGGTCACCCCCACCATCAACGAGCGTCTGACCCGCGGCGAGGCGATCGACAGCGTCGCGATGATCCCGGCCTTGTTCTACCTCTTCCTGCAAAGCTGGGCGGCGGGGCGCGTCGCGTATCAGTATCAGGATCAGGCGATGGATGAAGTGGCCACGCGCGCCATGCTGGCCGCCCCCGCGCCGCTGGCCGCCTTCTGCGCTGATAAAGTGCTCTGGGGCGCGCTCGCGGGCGATCCGCGGCTGGTGCAGGCCATCACGGCGGCGCATGCCCGCGCGCTGGCCTGGCTCGGCTGAAGCGCCATGTATCTGGGCCTAGACCTCGGCACCTCCGCGCTCAAGGCGGTGCTGCTCGCGCCGGATCATTCGGTGGCGGGCCAGGCCAGCGCCAGCCTCGCCATCGCGCAGCCACGGCCGCTCTGGTCGGAGCAAAATCCGGCTGACTGGGAGGCGGCTCTGTTCGCCGTCTGCGACGAGCTGGCCGCCGCCCACCCGGGCGAGATGGCGCAAGTGCGGGCCATCGGCCTCGCCGGGCAGATGCACGGCGCGGTGGTGCTCGATTCCGCCAGCCGCCCCCTGCGCCCCGCGATTTTATGGAACGACGGGCGCAGCCACGCCGAATGCGCGGCGCTGGATGCCGCGGTGCCCGATGCCCCCGCGATCACCGGCAACCGCGCCATGCCGGGCTTCACCGCGCCCAAGCTGCTCTGGCTCGCCCGCCATGAGCCGGAGGTTTTCGCGCAAATCCATCTGGTGCTGCTGCCGAAGGATTTCCTGCGCCTGCGGCTGAGCGGCGAGGCCGTGACCGACATGTCCGACGCCTCGGGCATGTTCCTGCTGGATGTCGCGGCGCGCGCCTGGTCGGCGCCGCTGGTGGCCGCCTGCGGCCTCACCCCCGGCCAGCTGCCCCGGCTGGTTGAGGGCAGCGCCCCCGCCGCCACGCTGTTGCCCCATCTGGCGCGGCGCTGGGGCATGGGGGAGGGCGTGATCCTCGCCGGTGGTGCTGGCGACAATGCCGCCTGCGCAATCGGCATGGGCGTGGTCCGCCCGGGGGACGGTTTCGTCTCGCTGGGCACGTCGGGTGTCATTTTCCGGGTGACGGATGGGTTCCAACCCAACGCCGCCGCCTGCATCCATGCGTTCTGTCACGCCCTGCCCGGCACCTGGCATCAGATGGCGGTGATCCTCTCCGCCGCCAGCGCCCTGCGCTGGGTCACGCGGCTCACCGGCAGCGCCGATGAGGCAAGCCTGCTGGCCCAGGTGGCTCTGCTGCCACCCGAGGCGCGCGCCACGGCGCCGCTGTTTTTGCCTTATCTCTCCGGCGAGCGCACCCCGCATAACGACGCGGAGGCCACCGGCGCCTTTCTTGGCCTCACCCATGCGCACGGCGCTCCGGCCTTGGGCTATGCGGTGCTGGAGGGGGTCGCCTTCGCGCTGCGGGACGGCTTGCAGGCGCTGGGCGGCGCGGCTGCGGACGCGCGCTTCATTCTGGTCGGCGGCGGCACGCGCAGCGCGCTGTGGTGCCAGATGCTGGCTGATATTCTGGGCATCACTTTGGTCTTTGCCGAAGGCGGCGAGACCGCCGGGGCGCTGGGCGCTGCCCGCCTGGCGTGGCTGGCCGCTGGCGGCGCGCCCGCTGATGTCTGCCGTCAGCCAGCCGCGCAGCAAGTGTTCACGCCAGCAAGCACAGGCTGGGCGCCGCGCTACGCGCGTTTCCGCGCGGCCTATCCAAACCTCGCCCGGCTGGTTTAATTGCCTCGTCTTCCGCATTGTCCGCACCGCTGCAAAAGCAAAGGCTTCATGTCGCTCCACCCTGTCACCGCTTCTGTTCAACTCTCCCACCCGGCGCCCGGGCGCGCAGGGTAGGTGGCCATGTCGCGCAAGGGCAGCAACTCACTGCAGATCCGCCAATACAACGAGCGTGTTGTGCTCGAGGCCATCCGCAAGCTCGGCCAGGCCTCGAAGGCGGAAATCGCCCGCAGCGCCAACCTCACGCCCCAGGCCGTGGCCGGCATTGTCGATGCGCTGCATAAGGCGGGATATGTGGTGCAGGCGGGCAAACGCCATGGCCAGATCGGCCAACCCTCCGTGCTTTATATGCCAAACGCCGAGCGCGCCTTCTCCATCGGCCTGCATGTCGGGCGGCGCTCACTGAACTGCCTGATCATCGATCTCTCCGGCAGGGTTCTGCACCGCATCACGCATGAATACGTCTACCCGACCCCCGGCGACGTCGCGGCCCTGGCCCTGGCGGACATTGCCCGCCTGCAGGCGCATCTTCCCGCCGCCCTGCGCGAGCGCATTGTCGGCGTCGGCGTCTCCATGCCGTATTTTCTTGGCTCCTGGCAAAGGGATCTCGGCTTTCCCGATACGATCGCCGCCGCCTGGAGGGAGTTCAACCTGCCGGATTATCTCATCAAGCATACCGATTATGAGATTTTTTTCGAAAACGACGGCTCCGCGGCCGCAACCGCGCAGCTGGTGCAGGGGCGCGGCGCGGCGGAGAGCAACTTCATCTATCTCTACCTGAGCACGGTGATCGGCGGCGGGCTGGTGCTGGGCGGCAATATCGAGACCGGCCCGCACGGCAATGCCGCCGCGTTCAACACATTTCCCGTCGCCCGCTCGCGTCTCTCCAGCGTTGAGCCGCCCAACGGCGTGTTTGAACTTTTGCAGCGCCGTGCTTCGGTTTTTGTATTGCTCAGGCATCTGCGCGCGCATGGGGTCAAAATCGAGCGCGCCAGCGAGCTGGCCTCGCTGGAGGCCGCGGCCCAGCCCTACCTGCGCGAATGGCAGGAGGACTGCGCCGAGGCGCTGGCGCAGGCCATCATCGGTGCCACCTCCGTGGTCGATGTCGAGGCGATCATCATTGACGGCATTCTCCCCCCCGGCCCGCTCGCGGCCACGGTCTCGCTCGTGCAATCCTTCGTGGCGGCCCTTGCGCCGGAAGGGTTTGTCGCCCCCGCCATCCGCCAGGGCGAGCTTGGGCCCTCGGCCGCGGCGGTGGGTGCGGCGGTGCTGCCGTTCTACGCCAATTTCGCCCCGAACAATGAGGTTCTGGCCAACAAGTTCCGTGTCGCCGCGCGCCCGCTGCTGCGCGGCAATGCCTGAAGGCTGCGGGCTGCGGAAAAATGTCTTGGAGAAGTCCAATGTTTCTTGTCTGTGGTGAAGCGCTGTTTGACATGTTCGCCCATGGCGGCGGGGAGGGCGGCGATGGCGCGTTGAACTTCGCGGCCCATCGCGGCGGCTCGCCCTACAACGTCGCGGTGGGGCTGGCCCGCCTGGGCAGCCCCTCCGGTTTTTTCACAGGCATATCAACGGATTTCTTCGGCGACATGCTGTTCGCCGCGCTGGCGCGCGAGGGCGTCTGCGCGGACTACATCGTGCGCAAGCCGAACCCCACGACGCTCAGTTTCGTCTTGCTGGATGCCGCTGGCACCCCGCGGTACACTTTTTTCGGCACCGGCGCGGCTGACCGCGCGCTCCTCCCGGCGGATCTTCCAACCCTCCCCGCCACGGTCACGGCGCTGCATTTCGGCTCCTTTGCCCTGGCCGTCGCGCCGGTGGCCGATACATTGCTGCAATTTGGCCGCGCGATGGCCGGTCAGCGGCTGATCTCCTATGACCCCAACATCCGCCTCACCGTGGTCCCCGAAATCGAGCTCTGGCGCGCGCGCGCCGCCGCGTGGCTGGCCATCGCTGACATCGTGAAGGTCTCGCAGGAAGATCTGCAATCGCTCTACCCCGGCGCCGATGAAACCGCGATCGCGCGCGCCTGGGCCGCGCAAGGCCCGGGCCTCGTCGTGGTCACGCGCGGCGGTGCCGGGGCGGTGGCGTATCATGGCGGCACGGAGCTCGCGGTCGCCGCCCCCGCCGTGAAGGTGGTTGATACCGTGGGCGCCGGCGATTCCTTCCAGGCGGCGCTGCTGCACGGGCTGGCCCAGCACGGCGTGGTCTCGCGCGCCACGCTGGATGCCTTGTCTCCTGCCGCATTGCGCGAAACCCTGCACCTCGCCGCCGCCGCCGGCGCGCTCACCTGCACCCGCGCCGGGGCGGATCTGCCCCGCGCCGCGCAAGTGCGCGCCCTGATGGACAAAACAGGCCAGGATTGAGCCGGCAGCGCCCGCGAGGCGGCAGAACGCAAACCCAGACAAGGAGAAAAGCCATGGCGAAAGAGTTGGAAGGAAAGGTGGCGGTTGTCACCGGTGCGGCGTCCGGCATCGGGCTGGCCAGCACCGGGGCCATGCTGGCGGCAGGCGCGCGGGTGGTGATGGTGGACCGCGACGAGGCGGCGCTGCAACGGCTTTGCGCCCAGTACGGCGACGCTGCGATGGCGCTGCGCATCAATCTGCTCGACCCGGCAGACTGCGCCACGCTGTTGCCGAGAGTGCTGGAGCTGGCTGGCAAGCTTGACATCCTGCACGCCAACGCGGGCTCGTATCTCGGCGGCGATCTGGTCGATAACGACACCAGCGCGATCGACCGGATGCTGAATTTGAACGTCAACGTCGTAATGAAGAACGTGCATGACGTGCTGCCGCACATGATCGAGCGGCGGACGGGCGACATCATCATCACGAGTTCGCTGGCCGCGCATTTCCCCACCCCCTGGGAGCCGGTTTATGCGTCCTCAAAATGGGCGATCAACTGCTTTGTCCAGACGGTTCGCCGCCAGGTGTTCAAGCACGGCATCCGGGTCGGCTCCATTTCGCCAGGCCCCGTTGTAACCGCGTTGATCGCCGAATGGCCGGCGGAAAAACTGCGGGAGGCCCGCGAGACGGGTAGCCTGCTGGAAGCGCGCGAAGTTGCCGATGTGGTGACCTTCATGCTGACCCGGCCGCGCGGCATGACCATTCGCGATGTGGTGATGATGCCGACCAATTTCGACCTGTAGCCCGGCGGCGTCAACCATCACCAATACCAGCTTGCGTATCCCGCTCATCGCTGTATGCGAGGCGGGAACGGAGGGCGCTGTGCCGCGCCTGCCGCAGTTTAAGGGGGATCGGGATAACGATCCTCAACGCAAAGGGAGAGAGACGACATGCCGAAACTTACCATCGTGAATCGCGCGGGTGCCGAGTCCGAGATCATCGCCAAAACCGGCATGTCCGTGATGGAAGCGCTCCGCGAAGCGGGCTTTGATGATATTCTGGCCCTATGCGGTGGTTGCTGCTCCTGCGCCACCTGCCATGTCTATGTCGAGTCCTCCCTCACGCTTCCGGCCATGAGCGCCGATGAGGATGACCTGCTGGACAGCTCCTCCTGCCGCACCCAAGGCTCGCGCCTGTCCTGCCAGCTTCAGCTCTCCGGCGATCTGGACGGCCTGCGCATCATCATCGCCCCGGAAGACTGATCCGGCTCTAAATTATAAAAACAGAGGTTTTCGCGTGTGATTTTTCGCGCGTGATTTTATGAGATCAACTCGCGCGCGCCGGTCTCGCTGCGGTTGCCGGCATCCAGCTCCGCGAGCTGGCTGCCAAATTCCTCGGCCCGCCCGCTTGTGTTGCCCTCGGCGGCGATCTCCTTCAAATTCTTCTTCACCGCATACAGCACGTCCTCGGTAATCCGCTGATGCTCCGGCGTGATGTTGCGCAGGATGCGCTCGTTCACCTTGGTGGCAATCGCAATCATCTTCTGGATCACCTCAAACCCCTGCCCGGTGATGAACACCCGCTTCACCCGCCGGTCGTTGGCGTCGGCGCGGCGCTCCACATGGCCGGTCGCCTCCAGCCGGTCCACCAGCCCGCCCACTGTCACCTTGCCGACCTCCAGCAGCCGGGCCAGATCCACCTGCATCATGCCGTCATTGCCGCCGCGCGCCAGGGCGGACAGCACGGTCCATTGCGAGCGGGTGATGCCCAGCGGCCGCATGGTCTGGTCCATCACCGTGCGGCGGATACGTGAAACATCATGAACCAGATAGCCGAATTTGAACGGCTTGGGAGATGGACGTTTCTCAGCTGGCGCGGATTTGTTAACAGCGGACGACATGCTCGTTCTCATGCTCCCAAAACTGATGGAATCTTGTTGCTTGGCATCATGCGTTAACTGGCGGCTTTACGCAACAAAAATCCATCCTGGGGCGTATAATTGCATAGTGGACTAATTTGGTAGTTATTGATTTTATTTAATAAAACAAACTGATATATCTTAATGGCGCAACATATGCTGGCATACCATGAACTATCCTGCGAAATTTCAAAGGCATCCGGCCGCGCCGCCGCGCGGGGTCAGATGTCGATGTCCAGAACATCGCCCCGCGCCGCGCAGGGGAACAGGCGCAGCGCTTTTGTGGTCAGTTGCGAGAGCGAGCGTCCGTCCTCCAGGCTGAACCGCGCGCCGTGGTGCGGGCACATCACGCTGTTGTGGCGCACCCGCGCGCCCTCCATCGAAAAATTCTGGTGCGGGCAATGTTCATCCATCGCGTGTAATCCTGCAGCCGTGCGGCACAGCAGCACCCGCTGCCCGGCAACCTCGATAATCGCACTCCGCCCTTCATCCAGCGGTGGCAGCGCTACGGTCACTTTCGTCATCTCAACTCCCAATCGTCCAGCGGACGCTGACTTCAAATCGTCATTTGCGGCGTCTGGGACTGCCGCCTAAGGGCTTGCCCATGAAAAAGCAATTTTACACCGGATTATTCGCAGCCTTGGCCTGCGCCGCATCTCCCGCCGCACAGGCCGCACCGCTCTACCATCTGGTGCAGAGCGTGCCGCTGGGCGGCGCCGCCAAATGGGATTATCTGCATTTTGATGCGCCGTCGGACCGGGTCTATATCTCGCACGGCACGGAGTTGACCGTGGTGGATGCGCGCACCGGCGCGATTGCCGGGCATGTCACCGGGCTGGCCGGCAGCCATGGCGTGGCGATTGATACCGCCGCCGGGCTGGGGTTTGCCGATAGCAGCCAGAACCGGATGATCAGCGTTTTCAGCCTGAAGACCCTGGCGGTGAGCGCGCGTGTTCCAGCGCTGGAAGATGCCGATGGCATGGTGTTCGACAAGCCGAGCGGCCAGGTTTTCACCGTCGGCGGCGATGCCAGCGCGGATCTGGTGCTGGACGGCGCGACACAGCGCCAGGTTGCCACCATCGCCCTGGGCGGTTCGCCGGAATCGCAGGTCAGTGACCAGGCGGGGGCAATTTTCGTGGATCTTAAAAACAAGAACGAGCTGGCGCGGATCAGCACCCGGACCGGCGCCATCACCGGGCGCTGGAAGCTGCCCGGCTGCGAGGGGCCGACGGGGCTGGCGATCGACCGGGCGCGCCATGTGCTGTTCGCCACCTGCCAGAATGCCCGCATGGCGGTGGTGAACGGCGATACCGGCGCGATGCTGGCGAATTTGCCGATCGGCAAGGGAACGGATTCAGCCGCGTTCGACCCCGTCCGCAAGCTGGCGTTTTCCAGCAACCGCGATGGCACGCTCTCGGTGATCGCGGAGGTTTCCGCCACGAAATTCGCGGTGCTGCCGCCGGTTGAGACAGAGCCCGGCGCGCGGACCATGGCGGTTGATCCGGCGACGGGGCGGTTGTTCCTGGTAAGCGCCACGGTGCAGTCCGCCACCCCGCCCAAGCAGCCCAACGCCGCGCCGTTTTATACGTTCCTGCCCGGCAGCGTGCGGCTGCTGATCTACGCGCCGAACGCCTGAGCCGGCGCAATCCCCGGATGCTCCACGTGGAGCGCCGGGAGAAAATACAGAATAATATACTGTTACTATTGAGATATTTTTTTCTTGCGCCCCAATTTGTGCAGGTGTGTTACGAAAAAACAACGAGTTGCCAGGCTGGGGCGTATTGCCCTCCCCGCGCGGGCGCGACACTATCGCCCCGGCTGATGGATTGTTGGGAAACACGCGATGAGCCTGGGGAATTATTACGAAGCGACCAAGCGCGTTGCGTTGCGCACCGCCCCGCTGGAGGGTGATCTCAGCGCGGATGTGGCGATTATTGGCGGCGGGATTACTGGGGTTTCGGCGGCGCTGCATCTGGCGGAGCGGGGCTACAAGGTGGCGCTGCTGGAGGCTGAGCATATCGGCTGGGGAGCTTCGGGGCGCAACGGCGGGCAGGCGCTGCCGGGGTTTGCCGCCGGGCAAGGCAAGATAAAGGCGCTGGTGGGGCCGGAGCGCGCGAAAAAGCTCTGGGATATGTCAATGGAGGGGGTTGCGCTGCTGCATGGGCAGATCGCGCGGTTCGCCATTCCGTGCGACCCGGTGCGCGGGTATCTGCATGCGGCGATCAAGCCCCGGCAGGTGCGCGAGCTGGAGGAGACGCAAGAGGAGCTGGCCGGGCTGGGCGCGCCGGCGGGGCGGATTTTGCGCGGGGCGGATTTGCGCGCGCGCCTGGCCAGCCCGAAATATCTGGCGGCGCTGGAGGATGAGGTTTCGGGGCATATTCATCCGTTGAACTATACGCTGGGGCTGGCGGCGGCGGCGCAGGCGGCGGGGGCGCAATTGTTTTCGCAGACGCGGGTGAGCCGGGTGGAAGCTGGCAAGATGGTGCGGGTGCATACGCCGCGCGGGGTGGTTTCCGCGGGGTTTCTGCTGGCCGCCGGGGGGGCGTATCTGGGCGATTTGATGCGTCCGCTGGCCGGATACATCATGCCGGTGGGCACATATATCATGGCCACCGAGCCGCGCGCGGATGTGCGCGAGATGATCCCCGGCAATGAGGCGGTGGCGGATTTGAACTTTGTGCTCGATTATTTCCGGCGCTCGGCCGATGACCGGATGCTGTTCGGCGGGCGGGTTTCATATTCGACGCTGCCGCCGCCTTCGCTGGGGTATTCCATGCTGCAGCGCGCGCTACGGGTGTTTCCGCAGCTGGCGGGGGCGCGCGTTGAGTATTTATGGGGCGGGAATGTGGATATCACCCAGAGCCGGGCGCCGCATTTTGGCCGGCTGGCGGATAATATTCTATTTTGCCAGGGGTTTTCGGGGCATGGCGTGGCGCTGACCGGGCTGGCGGGCAGGCTTGTGGCCGAGGCGATCGCCGGGCAGGCGGAGCGTTTTGATGTGTTCGCGGCGATTCCGCATGCGCGCTTTCCGGGCGGGCGGGCGTTGCGGGTGCCGGCGCTGTTGCTGGCGACCACGTATTTCCGGTTGCGCGATATGTTGTAGCGCGCGTTCAGGCTAAATATACACATGTTCATGAATCCGATTTTGATTACCGGCGGCGCGAAACGATTGGGCGCCGCGATGGCCAGGGCGCTGGTGGCGGCTGGTTATCCCGTCATCATACATGCCAACGGGTCCGGGCCGGAGGCGCAGGCGCTGGCGGCGGAACTGGGCGCGCGGGTGGTGCTGGGCGATCTGTCCGACCCGGAGGTGCCGGCGCGGCTGGTCGCAGAGGCGGGGCCGCTTGGCGGGTTGATCAACAACGCCTCGCGTTTTGTGTTCGATACGGTGGGCAGCACCTCGGCCGCGCAGGTGGCGGCGCATATGGGGCCGAACCTGATTGCGCCGGTGCTGCTGGCGCAGGCCTTCGCGGCGCAGCGCCCGCAGGGCGGCGTGATCATCAACATGCTCGACCAGAAGCTGACCAACCTGAACCCGGATTTTTTCTCCTACACGCTGAGCAAGGCGGCGCTGGCGGCGGCGACGGAGATGATGGCGCTGAGCCTGGCACCCGAGATCAGGGTTTGCGGGATTTCCCCCGGGCTCACGCTGCCAGGGCCTAAGCAGTCGGCCGAGAAATTCGCTCGTGCGTGGCGGGAGAATCCGCTGCGCCGGGGGGCCACGCCGGAGGATATCGCCCGCGCGGCGCTGTTTATATTGCAGACGCCCTCGCTGACCGGGACAGTGCTGACGGTGGACGGGGGGGAGCATCTGACGCACCGGCCGCGCGACATTGCCTTTCTGGCTCTTGAGTAGGCATTGGTATATATACAAAACTAATTGTCTTATCCGAGGAGGCTTCGATGTCGGTTCGCAAATTCCTGCTTCCGGTCAGCAGTTCGGCCTCGGCGGCGGCGGCGCTGCATGCGGGGCTGATGCTGGCCAGGATGTGGAACGCGCATTTGCAGGTGCTGCATATCCGCGCGGATTCACGCGAGATCGTGCCGATTGCGGGTGAGGGGCTTTCGGGGGCGATGATCGAGGAGATGATGAGCGCCACCGAGCGCGAAAGCGGTACGCGCGAACTGAGCTTGCATGAGCTGTTCCATGCCGCGACCGCGGAGCAGATGGTGAGCGTGGGGGATGCGGTGCCGGGGCGAAGCGAGCCCAGCGCCAGTTTTATTACGATGACCGGGCGGGAGGACCAGCTGGTGGCGCATCAGGCCCGGCTCTCCGACCTGACGATTGTGCCGCACCCGCTCGCCGGAGCGGATGTGGCGGCGGCGGATGCGCTGCATGCGGTGATCTTCGATTCCGGCCGCCCAGTGCTGCTGGCGCCGGTGGAACAGCCGGAGAGCATTGGCAAGCGCATTGCCATCGCCTGGAACGGGACGGCGTTCGCGGCCTCGGCGCTGGCTTCGGCGATGCCGTTCGTGCGGCAGGCGGAGGCGGTGTGCATTCTGCACTCGCCGGAATATTTCCGCCCGGGGCCAAGCGCCGCCGAGGTGGCGGAATATATTTCTCATCATGGGGTGAGCGCGGAGCTGCGGGAGTTTTATCCGCGCAACCGGGTGGTTGGGGCCGGGTTGCTGGCGGGGGCTGCTGAGTTTGGCGCGGATATGATGGCCATGGGCGCGTATTCGACCACCTCGCGGTTGCGGCAGCTGATTTTGGGCGGGGTGACCCGGCATGTGCTGGAACACGCGACGCTGCCGGTGCTGATGAACCGGTAGAGGGCGATTCAGACTTCAGATTGGCCCGCTCCATGAAATGCCGGGATTAACTGCCCTAAGGCTGGAATTGAGGATGGCGGGTGAAGAATTGTAACCGCGGCGGGGGTGTTTTGGCTGATTTTACTTGGCTGTGTCTTTTGGGTGACGATTGTTTCACCTCATGCGGCCTTACCGCCGCGCTAAAAACGTGCATTATTGATCGTTACGAATCGTTTGTCACGACGACGCCACAGGAGAGATAATTGTTCATGCGTATGAAAATGAAACGCGGCACGGCCCTGACGCTGGCGCTGCTTGGCGCGACCGCTCTGAATGGTCTGAGCAATGGCTATGCGATGGCGGCGCAACCCTCGCCTCTGGATGAGACCGCGGCGGTGCAGGCGAATTTTACGCCGGTGGGGGATTTTACCAATCTCGTGAAACGGGTGACCCCGGCGGTGGTTTCCATCGACGTGCACCTGAAGCTGAACCCGGCGGACGGCCAGGATTCCAGCGGCGACCAGATGCAAGGCGGCATGCCGCAGATCCCGGGCTTTCCGCCGGGCTTTCCTTTTGGCGGGATGCCGGGCTTCCAGGCGCAGCCGCAGGTGGTTGAGGCCAAGGGGTCGGGGTTCATTATTGCCTCCTCCGGGATTGTGGTGACCAACAACCACGTGGTGAAAGACGCCAAGACGGTTAGCGTTGAGCTTTCGGATGGCCGGAAATATCCGGCGAAGATTTTGGGCACCGACCCGAAGACCGACCTCGCGGTGCTGAAGATTGATGCCGGGCACCCGCTGCCATATGTCGAGCTTGGGGATTCGGCCGGGGTGGAGCCTGGCGAATGGGTGGTGGCGATGGGCAACCCGTTCGGGCTGGGCGGCACGGTGACGGCGGGGATTGTCTCGGCGCTGGGCCGCGACATTGGCGATGGGCCGTATGACAAGTTCATCCAGATCGACGCGCCGATCAATGAAGGCAATTCCGGCGGGCCGTTGTTCAACCAGCATGGCCAGGTGATCGGGATCAATACCGCGATATTGACGCCGACGGGCGGGTCCGTGGGGATCGGCTTTGCCATTCCCTCCGATATGATCAAGCGCGTGACCGGGCAGCTGATTGCCAGCGGCAAGGTGGTGCGCGGGTATCTGGGCGTGGCGGCGCAGGAGATCTCGCCGCAGGTGGCGCAGGCGATGGGGTTGGGAACGGCGGACCCGGCCCATGACGGCGCGCTGGTGGCCGCGGTTTCAGCCGGGAGCCCCGCGGCGAAGGCCGGGTTGCAGCCGGGTGATGTGATTACCAAGGTGGATGGCGCGGTGGTGGCCAATCCGAACGATCTGGCCGACGATATCGCTAATGTGGTGCCTGGGCACAGCACCGCGATCAGCTTTATCCGCGACGGGAAGGCGCATGAGATCTCGGTGCCGGTGGAGGTGATGCCGGCGAACCCGGATGCCGGTTTCCAGCAGGGCGGGAGCGGCCAGACAGGCCAGGCGGCCACTCAGGGCGACCTGGGGCTGACCTTGGCGCCGCTGACGCCGGACCTGCGCAGCCAGTTGAACCTGCCCGGGAATGCGGCGGGCGCGGTGGTGATGGCGGTTAAGCCAAACTCGCCGGCCGACCAGGCCGGGTTGCAGCAGGGCGACCTGCTGGTTGGCGTGGGGCCGCAGAACGTGACCTCGCCCGGCGACGTGGTGGCCGATATTGAGGCGGCCCGCAAGAGTGGGGCGAAGGCTGTGGCGCTGCGGATCATCCGGCAGGGGCAGGCACTGTTTGTGGGTATCTCCCTGGGCAAAAATAGCGGCGCCAGCCAGAACTGAAGGCGGGACGCCGCCAAATAGCGGCTGGCAGACTATGGGTGGTTGCGGCCTGGCCGCAGCTTCGATATAGCCTGCCAGCAGGTGGCCGACATAGCTCAGCGGTAGAGCAACTGATTCGTAATCAGTAGGCCCCCGGTTCAATCCCGGGTGTCGGCACCATTATAAATCAATGACTTACGAGGCATAAAAGCTTCCGTTGCGATGAGTCAGCGGCAAAATATGCTGCAAATATGCTTCAAAAACAGGTCGTCAACACGAGATAGACCGGGACAAGCCCCTGTTTTCACGCTCCCGTGACCGGCCAGCCCTTCACCGGCGGCACCTCCACAACGTGATTGCCGGTTGCAACCATCGCGGGAAACTTGCCGCCGATCATGCCGGTCTCAAGGAGGGTGTTTCCAAAACCTCAGCCGAACCGGGTGCAAAAACGGTGTTTGAGGTGTTTGAGGTGTTTGAGGTGTTTGAAACCCGATGTTTTACCCCTCAAACACAAAAAACCCGGCACGATGGCCGGGCTGGTTGCGGATATGGAGGCTCAGCACCAAGCACCCCCCTCACTAGACAGGACGGGGTGAATCTTGGTTCTCTCAGATAGCAACGATACGAGGGCGCTATGGCCATAAAACCATGCAGAGAATACGGCAAAGAGGTTAGTAGCCAAGCAAGGGCGTGCCCCCATTGCGGGGCAAAAAACCCAGCCCAGCATCGAAGCGGCTGTTTTATCCCGCTACTTTTGTCTGTCGGCTTCATAATCTTGGTTGTGACAATGATCGGATCAAACCAGGGAGGGCCACCCATCACTACAAATGCAGGGCAATCTCAGGAATCGGAGACACCCTCAGAAGCACCGCCGCCGGGTAGTTCAACGCAGCAGCCGCCCAATTCTAAAGCGCTCCAATCATATCAAGATGAAATGAACAATTATCTAATTGCGTTGAATGTTCCAATAGGAGCCAGGGGGCAAGTGGATATGACCCGAGGGAATCATATTTATGATAAATTCTCTCCCGGAATAATGGCCTGCCCAAATAAAGCCGATCTTAAGGCTTTACACGACGAATTCATGAAAGCCATACCGCAAGGACAACAAGCTGAACAGAATGTTGAGCAATTTGCTGCAAATGCAGGGTGCGTAATGATCCACAATTTTGAGAAGGGAGTTGCTGTTGCAAAAGATGACGTTGATCCGACGAAAAATTTTGGTACGGATGGCTATGTGCAGGTACAAATGGACAGCGGTATAGGAGTTTTTTGGATGCCGAACTCTGCCTTTGTCCCTCTTCATGAGCCGCCGCCGCCACAATCATAATCATTAACCGGACCACAACTCATATCCGTGTCACGGCCATTATCGGGCAGTGTCACCCGGACGTTGCCAACGGTTATCTCGTAGCACAGCGTTTCAACCAGCGTACCATCGGGCATCCGGTCAACGATCGTTCGGCGGATGACAAGCGGCGCGCTGGCGGGGGCGAGAGCGGCTTCAAGGGCGGCTAGGCGGCGCTTGATGCGTGGCAGGCTGGCGGGCGGGTGGTTATGGCCCCTGAGCCCCGGCCGGATTTTTACGCGGTGTGAGCGGAGTGCCAGGTGGCCGCACGCGCTGTGCGGCCATCCGGCGCTTGGTGTTACATGGCCGCGCGGAAGAGGGCGATGACCTGTTCCCGGTTCGCCTTGCGCGGGTTGGTGAGCATGCAGGCGTCCTTCTGCGCGTTATCGGCCATGACCGCGTGGTCCTCGGCCTTGACGCCCAGCGCGGCCAGGCCGGAGGGGATGCCGATGGAGCTGGACAGCTCGCGGATGGCGGCGATGGCGGCTTTCGCGGCATCGACCGTGCTCATGCCGTGGGTGTTCACCCCGAGCAGGCGGCCGATTTCAGCGAAGCGGCTGGTGGCGGCGATGAGGTTGAACTCGCAGATATGGGGCAGCAGGATCGCGTTGCAGACGCCGTGCGGCAGATTGTAGAAGCCGCCGAGCTGGTGGGCCATGGCGTGGACATAGCCGAGGGAGGCGTTGTTGAAGGCCATGCCCGCGAGGTATTGCGCGTAGCACATCGCGGTGCGGCCTTCGATGTTCTCGCCGTTCGCCACGACCTGGGGCAGCCACTCGCCGATCAGGCGGATGGCTTTTTCAGCGCAGGCGTCGGTGATGGGGGTTGCGGCGGTGGAGACGTAGGCTTCCACGGCGTGGGTCAGGGCGTCCATGCCGGTGGCGGCGGTGAGCGGGCCGGGTTTTGCCACCATCAGCCGCGGGTCGTCGATGGCCATCAGTGGGGTGCAGCGCCAATCCACGATCGCCATTTTCACATGGTTGGAGGAGTTGGTGATGATGCAGAAGCGGGTCATTTCCGCGGCGGTGCCGGCGGTGGTGTTGATTGAGATCAGCGGGGTCATCGGCACTTTGCTCTGGTCGACGCCTTCGTAGTCGCGGATGTGGCCGCCGCCGGCGGTGACCAGGCCGATGCCTTTGGCGCAGTCATGCGAGGAGCCGCCGCCGAGGGAGACGATGAAGTCGCATTTATTGTCCTGATAGACCTTTACGCCGTCATGCACGTTGATGTCGGTGGGGTTGGGTTCGGCGCCGGGGAAGATGATGGCGTCGATCCCGGCATCGCGGATGTAGCCGGCGATGATGTCAGCCACGCCCATTTTGTGCAGCCCGGCATCGGTGACGATGAGGGCCTTGCGGCAGCCGAGCGATTTGGCGCGGGTGCCTGCCTCTTTGGCGCAGCCGGGGCCGATGAGGGTGACGCAAGGGATGAAGAAGCTGTTCGTCTGGTCGGTAATCTGTTGGAAGGCCATGTGGTTCCTCATATTTTATTTGTGTGTTGCGTGGGGCTGCCGGGCAGTCACGACACGCAAATTTCTTTTATGCAAGCAGCGCGCCAGAGTGTGCGGCGGGGGTGCGGGGCGTGAAAAGCCCCATGATCCGGGCGCGGCAAGGGGTGAATTTGTGCCAAATTGGCACAGCTGATTTTGTGTGTGCTGCGAAACGTGACAGAATCGCGAACGCGGGCTGAAACGTGCGCGGGAACGAGGAGCCGGACATAAGCCATGACGATTAAAAGCTTCACGGACCATGCCGCCAACGAGCGCACGTTTCTGGCCTGGGTGCGCACGGGCATCGCCATCATGGCGTTCGGGTTTCTGGTCGAGCGGTTTGATATTTTCCTGCGGATCGCGGCGGCGGCGCTGGGGAAGCGACCGCATGCCCCGGGCAGCCAGGCGTTTGGCAATGCCGCCGGGCTGGGGTTGATCGTGGCGGGGGCGTTGCTGATTTTCATGTCCGGGCTGCGGTTCAGGAAAATAGGGAAGGCGATTGACAGCCCGCTGGCGCAGCCCAGCCCCGGCATGCGGCTGGATTTCATGCTCAGCTCGATGCTGGTGATCCTGGGCCTGGCGCTGGTGGTTTATCTGGCGCATGCGCTGAGCTGAGCGGGTGGAAGGCGGCGGGCGCTCGACGGGCGGCGGCCGGCTTGATAAGCCCCTGCTTTGAAGGAGGCTGTGAGTCGGCATATGACGGTTGCGATTGAGATGGGATATACGGCGGCGGGCGTCCCGGCGACGCTCGACCTTGAGGAGCTGCTGGCCACCCGCCTGCTGGTGCAGGGCAATTCGGGCTCGGGCAAATCTCATCTGCTGCGCCGGATGCTGGAACAGAGCGCGCCCTGGGTGCAGCAGGCGATTATCGACCCTGAGGGCGATTTTGTCACCCTGGCTGAACCGTTCGGCCATTTGGTGATAGATGCGCAGGCCCATAGCGAGCAGGGTTTGCAGCTGGCGGGCGAGCGGGCGCGCATCCACCGCGTTTCCACGGTGCTCAACCTGGAGGGGCTCGACGCCGAGAACCAGCTGCGCCGCGCCGCGGCTTTTCTGGGCGGGTTGTTCGAGGCTGAGCGGGACCATTGGTACCCGATGCTGGTGGTGGTTGATGAGGCGCAGTTGTTCGCGCCGGCGATTGCGGGGGAGGTGTCCGATGAGGCGCGCAAGCTCTCGCTGGGGGCGATGACGAACCTGATGTGCCGGGGGCGCAAGCGCGGGCTGGCCGGGGTGATCGCGACCCAGCGGCTGGCCAAGCTGGCCAAGAATGTTGCCGCGGAGGCGTCCAACTTCCTCATGGGGCGCACGTTCCTGGATATCGACATGGCGCGCGCCGCCGACCTGCTGGGGATGGAGCGGCGGCAGGCGGAAGCGTTCCGCGACCTGGAGCGCGGGCATTTCATGGCGCTGGGCCCGGCACTTTCGCGCCGCCCGCTGGGCTTGCGGATTGGCGCGACCCAGACCCAGCCGCGCAATGCCACCCAGCGGCTGATGCCGTTGCCCGAAGCGATGGAGGATGCGCATGCGGTGATTCTGGCGGCGCCGCCGCCGGAGGCCGCGCGGCCGCCGCGCCGCATGGCGCCGCCGCCGGCGCCGGACCTGCTGAGCCAGCTGATGGCGGCCAAGCCCGCCGTGCGGGAGGCCGGTGCGGATATTTTGGAA
This sequence comes from Acidocella sp., assembly GCF_013044125.1. Classification (GTDB taxonomy): domain Bacteria; phylum Pseudomonadota; class Alphaproteobacteria; order Acetobacterales; family Acetobacteraceae; genus Acidocella. The sequence goes on from NZ_JABEVC010000106.1 coordinate 19,361, forward strand.
GCACCGCCGAGCCCCGAGGAGCTGGCGGCGCGGCGCGCGCGGCTGGACCGTATTTTGAACGCGCTGCTGGCGGACCCGGAGGCGGGGTTCCGCGCCATTGGCGTGCTCTACCAGGATTTTCTGGTGCGATGCCGCATTGAGGGGTTGGGCGCGGGCGCGCCGGACCTTGGCGCCTTCCGCCGGATGCTGACGCGCGCGCGCGCCGGGATCAGCGCCGAGGTGGCGCAGGACGATGTTTGGCAGGATGTGCTGGCGCGCGCCGCCATTTTGCCGGAGGATATGCAGGGCATCTTCATGATGCTCGCCCGCGCGGCGCGGGAGGGTGGGGCCTGCCCGGGCGATCTGGCGATTGCGCGCGCCTATGGCACACGCTCATTAGGCCGCGCGCGGCGGGTGCTGAGCTATATGGAGGAGCAGGGCCTGATTGTGTGCCAGCTGGACGGCGCGGGGCGGCGGATTGTGACGCTGGTGGAACTGGCCTGGGCTACCGCGCCGGGCGACCCCCATGCGGAGGAAGCCCTGGCGGGGTAGGCTCAGACGTGCAGGCCGGGCGCCTCGTGGCCGGTGCGCGCGACGTATTCCGTGTAGCCGCCGTCATATTGGTGGATGCCCTCGGGGGTGAGTTCCAGCACCCGGTTGGAGAGGGCGGCAAGGAAATGCCGGTCATGCGAGACGAACAGCATCGTGCCCTCATACTGCGCGAGGGCGGTGATGAGCATTTCCTTCGTGGCGAGGTCCAGATGGTTGGTGGGTTCGTCCAGCACCAGGAAGTTCGGCGGGTCGAACAGCATCAGCGCCATCACCAGCCGCGCCTTCTCGCCGCCCGAGAGTACGCGGCAGCGTTTTTCCACCTCGTCGCCCGAGAAGCCGAAGGCGCCCGCGAGCGTGCGTAAGCTCCCCTGGCCGGCGTGGGGGAACGTTGCGTCCAGTGTTTCGAACACGGTGGCGCCGCCGTCCAGCAGATCCATGGCGTGCTGGGCGAAATAGCCCATTTTCACGCTGCCGCCCAGGGTGACGGAGCCGGAATCGGGCGCGGTGGTGCCCGCCACCAGCTTGAGCAGCGTGGATTTGCCGGCGCCGTTCACGCCGAGAACGCAACAGCGCTCCTTGCGCCGGATGAGCAGGTCCAGCCCCTCATAGATCACCTTGTTGCCGTAACGCTTATCCACGCCGCGGAAATTCGCCACATCCTCGCCGGAGCGCGGGGCGGGGCGGAAGTCAAACGCCACGGTCTGGCGGCGTTTGGGCGGCTCGACGCGGTCTATCTTCTCCAGCTTCTTCACCCGGCTTTGCACCTGGGCGGCGTGCGAGGCGCGGGCCTTGAAGCGTTCGATGAAGGCGACCTCCTTGGCCAGCATCGCCTGCTGGCGCTCGAACTGGGCCTGCTGCTGCTTTTCGTTGAGCGCGCTCTGGCGGGCGTAGAATTCATAATCGCCGGAGAAGCTGGTGAGGTTTCCGGCGTCGATTTCGATGACCTTGTTGATGACGCGGTTCATGAATTCGCGGTCGTGGGAGGTCATCAGCAGGGCGCCGTCATAGCCGGCGAGGAATTGCTCCAGCCAGATCAGGCTTTCAAGGTCGAGATGGTTGGAGGGTTCGTCAAGCAGCATGACATCGGGGCGCATGAGCAGGATGCGGCCCAGGGCGACGCGCATCTTCCAGCCGCCGGAGAGCTTGCCGACATCGCCGTCCATCATCTCCTGGCTGAAGCCTAAGCCGTCGAGCACCTCGCGCGCGCGGCCCTCCAGCGCGTAGCCGCCCAGCTCCTCAAAACGCGACTGGACCTCGCCGAAGCGTTCGATGATGGCGTCCAGATGGTCAAACTGAGCGGGATCGGCCATCGCGGCTTCCAGCTCCGCCAGTTCCATCCCGATCTCGCTGACCGGGCCGGCGCCCGTCATCACCTCGGCAACGGCGCTGCGGCCGGCCATTTCGCCCACATCCTGGCTGAAGAAGCCGATGGTGATGCCGCGATCGACCAGGACGAGGCCTTCATCGGGCGCCTCCTGCCCGGTGATCATGCGAAACAGCGTGGTCTTGCCGGCACCGTTGGGACCGACGAGACCGATCTTCTCGCCTTTCTGCAAGGCGGCTGATGCCTCGATGAAGATGAGGCGGCTGCCGTTCTGCTTGCTGATGTTGTCAAGGCGAATCATGAAGTCCTCGGTGGTGGTGCGGTGCTCTGGCTCTTAGAGGCAAGAGTGCAGGGCCGCAAACCGCCGGGAGTTTTGTGGCTTATCGGTTAAATCGATTGTAGTGACGAATAAAATCAATTTCCTAAATGGTGGAAGCGGGCTTAGATAGGGGACGTTAACACCAATCCGCAGGAGCGAATAAAATATGTCGTTGATCAATACCGCTGTTAAACCGTTCTCGGGCCAGGCCTACAAGAGTGGCAAGTTCGTGCCGGTGAGCGATGCCGACCTGAAGGGCAAGTGGTCCGTGGTGTTCTTCTACCCGGCGGATTTCACCTTCGTCTGCCCGACCGAGCTTGAGGACCTCGCCAACAACTATGCCGAGTTCCAGAAGCTGGGCGTTGAGATTTTCTCGGTTTCCACCGACACGCATTTCGCCCACAAGGCTTGGCACGATACCTCCGAGGCCGTGAAGAAGATCGACTACTTCATGGTTGGTGATCCGACGCACGCCATCTGCCGCAATTTCGAGGTGCTGATCGAGGATGCCGGTTTGGCGGATCGCGGCACCTTCGTGGTCGATCCGCAGGGCGTGATCCAGATTGTCGAGATCAATGCCGGGGGCATTGGCCGCGATGCCAGCGAGCTGCTGCGCAAGGTGAAGGCCGCGCAGTATGTCGCCGCGCACCCTGGCGAGGTTTGCCCGGCGCATTGGCATGAGGGCGATGCGACCCTGGCGCCTTCGCTTGATCTGGTTGGCAAGATCTGAGCCATGACGGCATCTCCACCGCCGGTTCGCGGCGGTGGAGACGCTATGAAAGCCTGAAGCAAGCCTCCCCACACCGCCGGATACGCCGGCCCCGCGGGTAGAGGCGCTGAATTTTTCCACGGGAGCGGTTTTATGTTGGACAACAGCCTTAAAGGCCAGTTGAAGGCTTATCTTGAGCGCGTCACGATGCCGATTGAGCTGGTGGCGGCGCTTGATGACGGCGCCAGATCCCAGGAGCTGCTTGGCCTGCTGCGGGATGTGGCGGCGCAATCTGACAAGATCACGCTGCGGCTCGACGGGCAGGATGCACGGGTGCCTTCATTTGCGATCAACCGCGTGGGCGGCGATGTGGGCGTGCGTTTCGCCGGGCTGCCAATGGGGCATGAATTCACCTCGCTGGTGCTGGCGCTGCTGCAGGTGGGCGGGCATCCGCCCAAAATCACCCCGGAGGTGATCGAGCAGATCCGGGCGCTGCCGGGCGAATATCATTTCGAGACGTATTTTTCGCAATCGTGCCAGCTGTGCCCGGATGTGGTGCAGGCGCTCAACCTGCTCAGCGTCATCAATCCGCGCATTACGCATGTGGCGATCGACGGGGCGTTGTTCCAGGCCGAGGTGGAGGCCCGCAAGGTGATGGCGGTGCCGACCGTGCTGCTGAACGGCGGCGAGTTCAGCCAAGGGCGGATCACGCTGGAGGAGATTCTCGCCAAGCTGGACACGGGCGCGGCCGAGCGGGAAACCGCGGCGATTGCGGCGCGCGAGGCTTATGATGTGCTGATTGTGGGCGGCGGCCCGGCGGGTGCGGCGGCGGCGGTTTATGCGGCGCGCAAGGGCATCCGCACCGGGGTGCTGGCCGAACGCTTCGGCGGCCAGGTGCTCGACACCATGGCGATTGAGAATTTCATCTCGGTGCCGCATACCGAAGGGCCGAAATTCGCCGCCGCGCTGGAGGAGCATGTGCGCGGCTATGGGGTGGATATCATCAACCTGCAGCGCGCCACGGGGATTGTGCCGGCGGCCGGCGGGTTGATCGGCGTGCCATTGGCCGGCGGGGCGGCGTTGCGGACGCGCGCGCTGATCCTCGCGCCGGGGGCGCGCTGGCGGCAGATGAACGTGCCGGGCGAGGACGAATACCGCAACAAAGGTGTTGCCTATTGCCCGCATTGCGACGGTCCGTTGTTCAAAGGCAAGCGGGTGGCGGTGATCGGCGGGGGCAACTCCGGGGTGGAGGCGGCGATTGATCTGGCAGGGATTGTGGCTCATGTCACGCTGATCGAGTTCGACGCCCAACTGCGCGCCGATGCGGTGTTGCAGCGCAAGCTCGCCAGCCTGCCAAACACAACGGTTATCACCTCCGCGCTCAGCACCGAGGTGCATGGCGATGGCAGCAAGGTGGTTGGCCTGAGCTATAAGGACCGGGTGAGCGAGGCGATGCACCGGCTCGATCTGGATGGTGTTTTCGTGCAGATCGGCCTGGTTCCCAACACCGAATGGCTGAAGGGCGCGGTGGCGCTCTCGCCGCGCGGCGAGATCGAGGTGGATGCGCGCGGCGAGACCTCGGTGCCGGGGGTATTCGCGGCCGGGGATGCCACAACGGCGCCGTATAAGCAGATAGTTATCGCGGCGGGAGATGGGGCGAAGGCGGCGCTTTCGGCGTTTGATTATCTTATCCGCCAGGCCCCCGCGGCGTGAAAGCCTGACCGGGGGAACCGATGGTCTATCTGCCGACGCCGCAGCAGCTGCGCTATCTGGTCACTTTGGCGGAGACCGGGCATTTCAGCCGCGCGGCGGCGGCGTGCGCGGTGTCGCAGTCGACGCTTTCGGCGGGGATTCTGGCGCTGGAACGCCAGTTGGATGCGGCGATCCTCGACCGCAGCGCCACCAAGCATGCGGTGTTCACGCCGCTGGGGCTGGAGCTGGTGGGCAAGGCCCGCATGGCGCTGGGCGTGCTGGCGGCGCTGGCGGAGGCCGCGGATGCCGCGCGCGCGCCGATGACCGGGCCGCTGCGCCTGGGGATTATCCCCACCATCGGGCCGTTTCTGCTCCCCCGCCTGATGCCCGCGCTGCGTGAGGCTTATCCGGGGCTGAAGCTGTTCCTGCGTGAGGACCAGACAGAGCGGCTGCTGGACCAGCTTGGGGGCGGGCATCTCGACGTGCTGGTGCTGGCGGAGCCTTGCCCCTGCGGCGGGGCGGAGACGCTGGCGGTGCAGCGCGATGAGTTTCTGGTGGCCCTGCCCAAGGGGCACCCGCTGGCGGCGCGCGAGAGCGTGGCCGTGGCGGCGCTGGCGGCGGAGCCGTTTTTGTTGCTGGAGGAAGGCCATTGCCTGCGCGACCAAGTGCTGAACACCTGCGGCGCGGGGGTTGGGCGCAGCGCCGAGTTCGCCGCGACCTCGCTGCACACGCTCATCCAGATGGTTGCCGGCGGGCTGGGGCTGACGCTGGTGCCGCGCCTGGCGGTGATGGCCGGGATCACCGAAGGGGCTGATGTTGAGCTGCGGCGGCTGGAAGGGGCGGGCGGCTGGCGCAGCCTGGCGCTGGCCTGGCGGCCCAACAGCCCGCACGCGGCGGAATACCGGGCGCTGGCGCCGCTGATTGTTTCCGCCTGCGCGTGAGGGGGCGAGGCCGCGTATTGGCCAATCGGCCTGGACGTGGCAACCTCCCGCAATGCGGCGCTGCAAACTTCTTTGGTTGGCCGGCATGGCGGTTTTTATCGGGCGGGCGGCGCTGGCCGCTGATCCGGTGAGTTACACGGTCAATTTTATTCCCAGCGGGGATGGCGCGCTGGACGGGCTGTTACGGCAGAGCTCAGCACTTGTCGCGGTGCAGAAAAAACTCCCCGCCGGGCCGTTCGCGCTCATCGGGCGGGCGCGCGAGGATGCGCGGAAATTCGCCGTGGTGCTGCACAGCCTGGGCTATGATGGCGGGAGGGTGGAGATTACCATCGGCGGTGACGCGCTGGGTGATCCGGCGTTGCTGGATATGTTGAACGCGCTGCCGCAGGGCCGGAGCGTGGCGGTGCGGGTAACGCCGCATCAGGGGGCGCAATTCCGGCTGGGCAAGGTGCAAACCCCCGGCCTGCCGCCGGGGTTTGTGGCGCCGCCCATGGTGCAACCCGGCCAACCCGCGCTGGCCGCGCCGATTCTGGCGGCGGCTCCGGCGTTGCGCGCCGCCCTGCGCAATGCGGGCTATGCCTTTGCCGAGGTGAGCCAGCCTTGGGCCGTGGCGCGGCTTGCCACGCACCGGCTGGATGTTACCTATACCGTCACACCCGGGCCGCGCGTGCGCATCGGGCCGATCAGCTTCGAGGGGCTCACCCGCACCAACGCGGCGTTTCTGCGCCGGCATATCGCGCTGCGGCCGGGGCAGCCGTTCTCGGATACGTCTCTGGCGCTGGCCCGGGACTCGCTGCTGGGGCTGGGTGTTTTTGCCGCGGTGACGCCGGTGCCCGCGGGCAAGGCGGCAGCGGATGGCGAGGTGCCGGTGGTCTTCCGGGTTGTGCCGCAGAAGCGCCACGCGGTGACGCTGAGCGCGCTCTACGCCACTGATACCGGGCTGACGCTGGGCACCTCCTGGGAGGACCGCGATGTGTTCACCCATGCTGAGCGGCTGAAATTCACCGCCGCCGGGAACGGGCTGGCCGCCACCGGCACCAGGGCGCCGGGCTACGACCTGAAAGCCGTTTTCGCCAAGCCGGATTTTGCCGCCAGGGGGCAGATGCTCAGCGTTTCGCTGGAGGCGTTGAATGAATCCCTCACCGCCTACAGCCGCAAGGCGCTGCTGGGCGGGGTTGCGCTTTCGCGCCCGCTTGGCGCGCATCTCAGCTTCACCTATGGGCCCCAATTCATAGCCGAGCGGGTGCGCCAGCAGGGGGTCAACCGCGATTACGCGCTGGCGCAGCTGCCTGTTACGCTGAGCTATTCCACGGCGGATAATCTGTTGGAGCCCACCAGCGGGGTGAATGCTGCCGCCACGGTGACGCCAACCCTGCCGACGGCGGGCGCGGGCAAGCCGTTCATCATCGCGCAGGCGTCAGTGGCGGGGTATGTTCCCGTGGAGCCCGCCGGGCGCGGGGTGGTGGCGCTGCGCGGCCAGGTTGGAAGCATTCAAGGGGCGCCGGTGTTCCAGGTGCCGCCGGACCAACGGTTTTACGCTGGCGGTTCGGGTACGGTGCGCGGCTATACGTATCAGACGATCGGGCCGCTGTTTCCCGATGGTGCGCCCGAGGGCGGCCTGGCGATGGATGCGGCGAGCCTGGAGTTTCGCCAGCGGGTGGGCAAGAGTTTTGGCGTGGTGCCGTTCATTGATGCCGGGCAGGTGAATGCCGGCAGCCGGCCGTTTGCAGGCACGTTGCGGGTGGGGGCCGGGCTGGGGCTGCGCTATTACACGAGCATCGGGCCGATCCGGCTGGAC
>NZ_JABEVC010000107.1 GCF_013044125.1 Acidocella sp.
ACCTTGGCCAGGGGCAGTTCCACCACCCCCTCCATAACCTCCGGCACGCCGCGCACCACGGCCCAATAGGTCTTTTGCGCTCCCCCGCCCGCAAAACATGCCTGCGCCGCCAGCAACGCCGATTTTTTCAACGCGACCACCAGACAACCCGCCGTATCCTGGTCCAGCCGGTGCGCCAGCCACGGGCCATCGCGCCCCAGCCGCCATTGGGGGAAAAAATCCTCCACGCTCGGCCCGCCCGCGCGCCCGGCATGCACCGGCAAGCCAGCGGGCTTATCAACAATTATAAACCGCCGGTCCCGGTACAGCACGCCGGGGGGCGTCACCCGCGCAAATGCTCCGGCAATTTCAAACCCAGGCGGCGGGGAATGTCCCACTCCTCACGGATGCGCCGCACTTCCTTAAACCCGGCGGCCACATAGTTCGGCAACGCGCGCGGATGGTCCGCCGAACAGGTATTCACCGTCATCCCCCGCAACGGCGAGCCCCCGGCGAACACGCTGTCCACCGCCGCGTCCAGCAGCGGCTTGCCCAGCCCCTTGCCGATGAACGCCGGCATCAGACCGAAATAGTTCAGATTCACATTGGGCCAATACCCGGCATCGGTCTCAAAAAACCCCGCCACCTGCCCATCCACCCGCAACACATGAAACGCCACCGCCGAGTTCACCAGATGCCGCGCAAGCATATCATCGGGCATCATCCGGCGCAGCCACCACAGCCACGGGCCGCCAACCTCATTATACAGCATCCGGTACTCAGCCACGCTCAGCCGCTCGCGGCTTAACTCCGCCCCTGCCGGCAGCACCGCCAGCGGCCGTTTGGGCGCCTGATCCATGCGCAGGAACACCACCTCCACCTCAACCCGGTCGAAGGCTTCTCCCGGCATCACGCGCGCATAGTCCAGCATATCAGTCGTCAAGGAAGCTGCGCAGCTTGCGCGAGCGCGAGGGGTGCTTGAGTTTCCGCAGCGCCTTCGCCTCAATCTGGCGGATACGTTCGCGCGTCACGTTGAACTGCTGTCCAACCTCCTCCAGCGTATGATCGGTGTTCATGCCGATACCAAAACGCATGCGCAGCACACGCTCCTCGCGCGGCGTCAGCGAGGAGAGCACCCTTGTCGCCGCCTCGCGTAAATTCGCCTGCACCGCGGCATCAAGCGGGATAATCGCCCCCTTGTCCTCGATGAAGTCGCCCAGATGGCTGTCTTCCTCATCGCCGATCGGTGTCTCCAGCGAGATCGGCTCCTTCGCGATCTTCAGCACCTTGCGCACTTTTTCCAGCGGCATGCCGAGCTTCTCGGCCAGTTCCTCAGGTGTGGGCTCGCGGCCGATCTCGTGCAGCATCTGGCGCGAGGTGCGCACCAGCTTGTTGATCGTCTCGATCATATGCACCGGAATGCGGATGGTGCGCGCCTGATCGGCGATGGAGCGCGTGATCGCCTGACGGATCCACCACGTCGCATAGGTCGAGAACTTATAGCCCCGGCGGTACTCGAACTTATCCACCGCCTTCATCAGCCCGATATTGCCCTCCTGGATCAGATCCAGAAACTGCAAACCGCGGTTGGTGTACTTCTTCGCAATCGAGATCACGAGACGCAGATTGGCCTCGATCATCTCCTTCTTCGCCCGCGTGGAATCGCGCTCCCCGCGCGAGACGGTGGTATAAACCCGGCGGAACTCCTCAATTGGCAGCCCCCCTTCGGATGCCACCTTGCCAATCTGGGCGCGCAGCTCGCTCACCTGCGGGGTGAATTTCTTCACGAACTCCTTCCACCCCTTGCCCGGCAGCGCCGCCACATAATTCATCCAGCCGGGGTCCATCTCCCGGCCCCGGTAATGCTGCAAAAACTCCTCGCGGGTCACTTTCGCGCCCTCGGCAAGGCGCAGAATCTGCCCCTCCAACCCGTTCAGCCTCTGGTTCAGCACTTTCAGCTGCGCCACCAGCTCCTCGATACGGTTGTTGTGCAGCCGCACCTGCTCCACCTTGGCCACCAGCTCATCGCGCAGCTTCTCATAAGCCTTCTCCGAGCGCGAATTCACATCGCCCCCGGCCGTCAGGTTATCCAGCCGTTTCTGCTGGATTTTCGCCAGCTTTTCGTAGAGCTTCTCGATATCCTCGAAATACGTGAAGATTTCCGGCTTCAGCTTCTCTTCCAGCGCCGCCAGCGACATGCCGCCGCCATCGCCTTCCTCATCCTCATCGAGTTCCTCGGCGGCAGCGTCCGCAAACCCCTCCGTGGCCCCCGGCTCATTACCCGCCTGCATCGCCTCCAGGTCGATCACGTCGCGCAGCAGCACTCGGCCGTTGTTCAGCGCCTCATGCCAGGCGATAATGGCGCGGAACGTCAGCGGGCTCTCGCACAAGCCCCGGATCATCATATCCCGCCCGGCTTCTATCCGCTTGGCGATGGCGATCTCACCCTCGCGCGAGAGCAGCTCCACGGTTCCCATCTCGCGCAGATACATACGCACCGGATCATCGGTACGGCTGACCGAGCTTTCCGAGATATTGCCCGCCGGGCTTTCATCGTCCTCAGCGGCCTCTTCCTTGGGCGCGGCGGCGGCCTCGGCATCCTCGCCTTCCTCGCTCTCCACCACCTGAATGCCCATCTCCGAGAGCATCGCCATGATGTCCTCAATCTGCTCGGAGGAGTTCTGCTCCGCCGGCAGGACGGCATTCAGCTCATCGAAAGTGATGTAGCCGCGCTCCTTGCCCTTGGCGATCAGCCGCTTGACGGATGCCGACTGCGTATCGAGCACATTGGCGTCAGCTTCGGCCTCGGGGGCTGGGGTCTCGGTGGCGGTGGTCGCGGGCTTGATTGCCATGATCAGGCGGTACTCCGGGAATGACGGGGGCTGTATTATTTTACTATTCGTTATGTAGGCAAGAAGCTTGCCCCATTTAAGTCATGTGTCGGCGGCGCCGTACTCTCCGGCCATCGCCTGGCGCAACAGCTCATTATATTTAATGAGCCGGCTCCACGCACCGGCATCGTCCTGGTTTGCCTTCCAGAACCGCTCCTGCTCGTCACGCTGGGCACGCAACATCTCGATGCTGAAATCCATCAATATATACCAACTCCACCAGATTTCCGCGACCTGGGACAGGCTTGCATCAGGCGCGAGGCGGAAATCCCCAGCCGCATCGGCCGCGATCAGCCTCGCCTCACCGGCCAGACCAAGGTGGCTCAAGTGGGTGAACAGGCTTTCCGTGTCAAGGCTTTTCGCCTGCGCGGCATAGCTCCCAAGCGCCTCGCGGAGTCTTTCACAAGCCGGCGGCAGCCTCACCCTGGCAAACGCCTCCTCCACATCAGGGATCAACGCCGGATACGCCAGCAGCACCGCCAGCATCAGCCGCGCCCGCTTCTCCTGCGCCCCCGCAGCATCCGGCGGTGCCGCATCGCGCACAAACGCCGCCGGCTTCTTCGGCGCCCCCGGCTTGCCCGCCCGCCGCTCAGCAAAAAACCGATCCAGCAGCATCGCGCGATACTCTCCGGCCAGGTTTTTATCCGGTATCCGGCCCGCAACCTCTATCAAGCGCTGCCGGAATGCCGCGCGCGCCTCCGGCGTGGTGCGCGCCCCGCCTTCGGCCAGCATATCATACAAAGCGGCGGAAATCGGCTTCGCGCTCTCCAGCCTGGCCTTAAACGCCGCCGCCCCCTCGCGCCTGATCAGGCTGTCCGGGTCATCCTTTTCCGGCAAATTCAGGAATCTGAGGGATTTGTCAGCCCCCAGCGCCCCCAGCGCCATATCCGCCGTCTTCAGCGCCGCCCGCCGCCCCGCGGCATCGCCGTCGAAGCATATCACCGGCTCGGGTGAAAGCCGCCAGATCTCCGCCAGATGCTCCTCCGTCAGCGCCGTCCCCAGCGGTGCCACCGCCCCGGCGAACCCGGCCTGCGCCAGGGCGATCACATCCATATACCCCTCGGCGACAATCAGCGCCGCGCCCTTGCGCACCGCCTCGCGCGCCAGATTCAGCCCGTAGAGCGCGCGCCGCTTGGAGAACACCGCCGTCTCCGGCCCGTTCACATATTTGGGCTGGCCATCACCCATAATCCGCCCGCCAAAGCTGATCACGCTGCCCCGCCGGTCGGTAATCGGGAACATCACCCGCGAGAAATACATATCCACCGGGCCATGCTCGCCCTGCTTCATCAACCCGGCCTCAATCAGTTGCTCCGGCTTTATATTCTCCCCGCGCAACGCCGCCGCCAGCACGCCCCTGCCCTCGCCCGACCACCCCAAGCCAAACCGCCGTATGGCCGCATCCGTCAAACCCCGCCCGCGCAGATAATCCAACGCGGGCTTGCCCTGCGGCTCATGCAAAAACCTCTGGTACACCTTGCCCGCGGCCGCCAGCACCTCGGAAATCCCAGCCCGCCGCTGCTCGGCCTGCGCGGCCTGCGGGCTCGCCTTGGGCACCTCCAGCCCCGCTTCAGCGCTTAGGCTCTCCACCGCCTCCATGAACCCAGCGCCCGTGGTCTTCATCACAAACGTGATGACATCCCCATGCTCGCCGCAGCCAAAACAGTGATAATGGTCGTCATACACATAAAACGACGGCGTTTTCTCGCCATGGAACGGGCAGCACCCCTTAATATCCCGCCCCGCGCGCGTGAGCTTCACCGACCGCCCGATCACCCCGGCAATCGGCGTGCGCGCCCGTAACTCGTCGAGAAAGTTGGCGGGCAGCGCCATGGTTTCAGCCCAGCGCCGCCTTCACCGCGGCGGAGGCCACACCCATGTCCAGCGCCGCGCCGTGTTTGGCCTTCAGCGCGCCGATCACCTTGCCCATATCCTTGGCACTGGCCGCCCCGGTCTCGGCGATCGCGGCGGCAATCGCCTCCCTCAGCGCCTCACCGGCCAGCGTCTGCGGCAAAAATTCTTCAATAACAGCAATCTCCGCCTCTTCCTTCGCGGCCAGCTCCTCGCGCCCGCCCTGGCGGTACAACGTCACGGAATCCCGGCGCGATTTGATCATCGAACGCAGCATCGCAAAAATCTCGTCATCCGGTATGGCGGTAATCCCCTTCGGGCGGGCGGCGATATCGGTATCCTTCAACTTCGCCTGGATCATCCGCAGGGTCGAGGTCCGCTCGGCATCGCGCGCCAGCATGGCGGTCTTCACGGCGGCTGTAATATCTTCACGCAAACTCATGCTCATCCCCTTCGGAAAAAATTTCCAGCCCATTCGATATACGTTGAAGCTGGACAAAAAATCCGGTAGCAGATTTTCATGTCAATTTCCATCGCAGACCTCATCGACCTTCTGGGCGGCGCGGATGCCGCCGCCACGCTAACAGGCGTCTCGCCCGACGCCATCAGGAAATGGCGCACCTCCGGCGCCATCCCCTCCCGCCATTGGCCGGCCATCTGCGCCGCCACGGGCCTGAACATGGGCGATCTGCCCCGCTCCGCCGTGGAGAGCGACATACCGCCCGGCGCCACCGCCGCTTTGGTGCTGGCTGACGGCTCCGTCTTCTGGGGCCGCGGCCTTGGCGCGCACGGCACCAGCGCGCCCGCCGAGCTTTGCTTCAACACCGGCATGACCGGCTATCAGGAAACCCTGACCGACCCCTCCTACGCCGGGCAGATCATCACCTTCACCTTCCCCCATATCGGCAATACCGGCGCCAATGAGGAAGACTGCGAAGCGGCCCAGGTGTTCGCCCGCGGCCTTGTCCTCAAGGAGGACATCACCGCCCCCTCCAACTACCGCGCCACAACCGATCTGGACATCTGGCTCAAGCGCATGAACACCCCCGGCATCTCCGGGGTGGATACCCGTGCGCTCACCCTGCGCATCCGCGACCTTGGCGCCCCCTCCGCCGTGCTGTCCTTCCCGGCTGACGGCAAGTTCGACCTCGCATCCCTGGCCGCCACCGCCGCCGCCTGGAGCGGGCTGAACGGGCTGGACCTCGCCGCCGAGGTCTCCTGCACCCAGCCCTACGAATGGACCGGCGGCACCTGGAGCTGGGCGCACGGCTTCGCCACCCCCGAGACACGGCACACCATCGTCGCTGTGGATTACGGCGCCAAGCGCAACATCCTGCGCTCGCTCGCCTCCGCCGGCTGCCGTGTCATCGTCGTCCCCGCCGCCTCCACCGCGGCTGAAATCTTGCGCCACGAGCCGGACGGCGTGTTTCTCTCCAACGGCCCCGGTGACCCGGCCGCCACCGCCGCCTACGCCGTCCCCGCCATCCAGGGCGTCATGGAGGCTGGCGTGCCCATCTTCGGTATCTGC
>NZ_JABEVC010000108.1 GCF_013044125.1 Acidocella sp.
GCCCATCCCCCAGCCCCACGACATCATATTCCTCACCGGCGACCATCTCCTGCACCATCACCGGCAGACCCCACATTTCGGCGAGTTCCTTGAAGGCCTCGTAAAGTTCCGCTTCCGTGGTGGCCAGGTGCGCTTCGTAATATATGCCTTTGACATAGACCGGATACCCGATCTGCGCCGCGAATTTGGCCAGATCGGCCACGTCATACGCAATTCTGGTTTCGGGGGTGGGAATCTCGATCCGCCGGCAGAGCAGGGGGAGGGCATCCTTGCTCCGGCGCAAAAACGCCGCCTTGGCGGGCAGCATCATCTTCACACCGCGTTGTGCCAGCCTGTCCTGCAGCTCGATAAAATTCATCAGCTCTGAATCGAGGCAGGGGATGATGACCTCGATCGCCTCCCGTTCCAAAATTCCTTCCAGCCGCTCCATCAGCGCCTTGGGGCCGGTTCTGGGGTAAGGCAGCAGATACACGCCATCCAGCCGGCAGCCGTCCTGGCAATAAATCGTGCTCTCCATCGGGTCATAAGACAGCCCGATGATGCGGATGCCGGGAAAGCGCCGCCGCAAACTCGCAATCACCGCCGCGCCTGGTTGCGGATTGTCGCCCCGGTGCAGTCCGGTGACCGCAACAGCCGTCGCGTTAATCAGCATTGGCGTGGTCATTGGCTTGGTCATGAGCAACCCGGTCCAAAGGTTCGAGAGCGGCCAGTTCGTTGAGAAACAGCTGGATGTCGCGTAACGCGCTGGCATGGTCGATGCCATATTGCCGCTCCATCGCGGCCGGCAGGTCAGCGATCGCCGCGCCCCCGGCGAGCGCACGGAGAATGAAACTTGCCGTGGCGCTCAGCCGGAAAAACATCCCCGAGCGAATATCGAAGACAAATTCATCGCCATAAAATCGCAATCCGGCGGCGGTGGGCGCGCCTTGGTGAAAATCAGGTCCGCCATCGGCCGTCACAACCGGGCCGCTGGCCTTGGCGATAAGGTGGGCGTCCATCTGTGCCCCTCCTGCTTACTTATGGAGTTGTTGTCATTTTTGATGGGTGGGCAACAACGAAAAGTATTAAGAATTATTTACCTTAAGCCCGGCCGGACAAATAATCAACTCAGCAATTTTGCTTTTTTTGTACGATGCGCGCAAAAATAATCTTTAAAAAATACGCGGGTGCATTGATTTCTGTCAATGACGACAACAATTACTAAAAATAATATATGAACGTAGATAAGACAGTAGATAAGACACAAGGTTAAGCCGGTGTGCTCATCTTGCCGGTTTGGCGGCTGACAAGTTCAGGTGAAAGCTAAGAATTAAGTAATTTAAGGAGGCATTGCCATGCCTATTGGAAAACTGCGCAAGCTGGCTTTATCTGCAACCATTCTGGCGCCCATCCTTGCCGGAAGTTTCATCGCATCCGCCGCCTATGCAGGCCCGCAACCAAAGCCAGGGCCGTCCATTTTGCGCGTCGCGGTGCATGTGGGGCTGGAGACGCTCGACCCCATAGCCTCCACCGCCTATATTGACCGCACGCACGGTTATCTAGTGTACGACACGCTTTTTGCGATGAACAATAACTTCCAGCCCGAACCGCAAATGGTCGATCACTGGACGGTCTCGCCAGACCAGAAAACTTGGACTTTCGTGCTGCGCGACGGGCTGAAATGGAGCGACGGCACCAATGTCACCGCTGCCGATTGCGTGGCCTCGCTGGTGCGCTGGGGCAAGCGTGACGGCATGGGCCAGCTCTTATTCGCCGATATCGCCAGCCTGACCGCGCCCGGCGACAAGACCATCGTGATGCAGCTCAAGGCGCCTGACGATATGGTGCTGGCCTCGCTGGCGAAGCTGTCGTCGAACGTGCCGTTCATGATGCCCGCGCGCATTGCCCGCACCAGCGCCTTTAAATCCATCACCGACCCCACAGGCTCCGGCCCTTACATGATGGTGATGAAGGATTGGGTGCCGGGGGAGAAGGCGGTATATGTCAAGAACCCCTATTACAAGCCGCGCTCGGATCCGCCCTCTCTCGCCGCTGGCGCCAAAATTGCGGCGGCCCATGAGATCGAGTTGATCCATTACGCCGACCCCAAGGCTGCGGCCAAGGCGTTAATGGACGGCTATGTGCAGTATGATGAATCTCCGCCGATGAGCGTGGTGCCGATGCTCGAGGCCGATCAGAATATAACCGTCGAGCCCACTGCCCCGCCGGGTTCGGTTGGCATGCTGCGCTTCAACGCGGCCATTCCGCCGTTCAACAATCCCGCTATCCGCCGGGCGGTACTCGAGGCCGTCAACCAGAGCGCCTATATGGAAGCCGCCTTCGGCAACGACCCGCGCTGGTGGCGGACCTGCTATTCCATCTACCCCTGCGGCACCACCTACGCGACCGACGCGGGCAACTGGATATTGAAACTCAACAACCCCCAGGCCGCGCGTTATGCGCTCGAAAAAGCAGGCTATAAGGGTACGCCGGTGGTGGTGCTCGACCCCGTCGATATCCCGGTGCTCGCCGCCTTTACCAATGTTACCGCCAACATGCTGACCAATCTCGGCATGAAGGTGAAGGTCGAGCGCATGACCTGGGATGAGATGCTGCAACGCCGCACCAACCGGAGCGCGGTGAATGGCTGGAATGTGTTCGATACCTGGTGGATCGCCGATGACATCGCCACGCCCCAGGCCATTGCCTATTCCGGCGATCCCAAGACCGGCTGGGCCGGCTGGCCGAATGATCCGAAGCTCGAGGCTGACCGCATGACGTTCATGGACGCCACCACCTTGGCAGGTCAGCAGGCCGCGGCCGCGCAAGTGCAGGAAGATGTGCTGAACGACGCGACCGTGGGGATACTCGGGCAGTTCTTCGAGCCGATCGCCTTTCGCAAAAATCTCACCGGCCTGACCACGCCGGTACAGTTCTTTTGGGGCCTCCAGCCATAATGGCCACCCCTTGGCGCGCCAAAAGAAAAATCTAGTTCCTGCCCCTGAAGTCCGCTGGGAGATGCAGCGGACGGAAGGGACAAGCAGGCCACTAGTACCCTGCGTCATTCATGACGCAGGGTACTGCGCGCGGGTTGGTGGGCGGCGCGCGCTAAATATGACGCTAGTGGGACACGGCATTTTCAATGAC
>NZ_JABEVC010000109.1 GCF_013044125.1 Acidocella sp.
CGCAGCCTTCTCCGACTTCGGCGTCGAAAACCTCGAGGATATCATCAGAGAACGACGACACCTAAAAAAGTAAGGCCCGCGTCATTCACCGGATGCATACGATTCGCGCTGGCAGCCAGACGGTAAAGACTGTGCCGCGGCCTTCTGTCGAGTCGATTACCAGCCGGCCGCGATGACGGTTGATGACGTGCTTGACGATGGCCAGGCCAAGCCCGGTTCCGCCCACGGCGCGCGAACGCCCTTTATCCACACGGTAGAAACGCTCCGTCAACCGGGGGATATGCTCGCGGGGTATCCCGGTGCCGTCGTCCGCAACGCTCACCAGCACGCCATTGGCGGCAAAACGCGCATCCGTGCCGGCGCGCGCCGCCACCAGTTTTATGCAGCCGCCACGCTTGCCGTATTTAATCGCATTGTCGAGCAGGTTGGTGAATACCTGAGCCAATTGGTCGGCATCAGCGGGGACGACAGGCAGGTCCGGCGGGATCGCCACTTCCAGGCGCGTCTCATTTTCATGCAGCATGGGCTCCATCCCGGCGATGATGCGCTCCAGCAGCGGGCGGATATCGAGCAACTCCTCCGGCGGCTGGTGCTCGGAAATTTCGATCCGCGAGAGGCTGAGCAGGTCGCCGATAACGCGCTGCATGCGCGCCGCCTGTTCGGCCATGATGCCAAGGAAACGCTTCTGCGCCTCCGGGTCATCGGCCGCCGAGCCGCGCAGGGTCTCGATGAAGCCGATCAGGCTGGCAAGCGGCGTGCGCAGCTCATGGCTGGAATTCGCGACGAAATCAGCTCGCATCTTCTCCAACGCGCGCTCATGGGTACGGTCCGTCACCAGCACATATACCGGGCCGTTCACGGGGATCACGGTCACGTCAAGGTCACGCGGGACCGGCACCGCCAGGGTCAGCCGGCTGCGCACGGGGGCGTTGGTCTGCCCGGCATCCGCCAGGGCGGTGCGCAGCATGGGGTGGCGTAGCAGGGCGGCGGTCTCTGTGCCGAAGGCCGCCACCGCGCTCGCGTTACGCCAAACCGGATTGCCCGCGGTGTCCAGCTTCATCAGCGGGTCCGGCAGGCGCTCCACCAGGGCGCGGTCCTCGGTCGCGCTGGCGACCAGGCGGGCGCGCGAGAGGCGCTCGGCGTGGATCAGGCGGATCGCCTCCTGGCCAAGCAGGCGCATGCCCGGCACCAGCAAGGAGGTATTGCGCGGCATGTCCTCCGGGCGGGTTTGCAGGGCGCGGACCAGCGAGGTCATCACCATGATATCGCGCCCCAGCAGCACGCCAAAGCCGGCCGCCACGCCCGCGCAGGCTGCCCAGGCCAGAAAGGCAGGCAGCGCGTGCAGGGCGCCGACAACCACAAGCAGGCCAAATGCCACGCTCGGCAAAGCCGCCAGCGCCAAAAAAACCGCAAGCGCGGCCGGCCACGCCCGGTCCAGCGGCTGTGCGGACATCAATTGCCCGGCTGGCTGAGCTGCGTGGGGGCCGCGGAGGCGATGACCGGCACGCCAGGGGCGATCTTGAATACCGCCAGCCCGCGCCGCACCTGGCCGTCCGGCTGCAGGAGCAGCACGCCGTCAGTGCCGGTGAAGCCGGCCGGCGCGGTCAGGACCGTGCTGGTGTACCCGCCCGAGGACGCCGCCATCTTGGCCAGCGCCGCAGCATCGAAGGCGACATCCGCGATGGCCGGTGGCGCGCTGCCATAAGCCGTTTGGTATTTGGCATCGAACGCCGCCGCCGCCGCCGGGTCCGGCGCGGCGTACAGCGCGCCGAGGAATACGGATTGATGCGCCATCTGCGGCGCGAGGGTGGACCAGATCTCAGGCCCTAGATATTGCACCTGCGGCGGGTTGACATCGTAATACGGAAGGAAATTCGCCAGCTCCGCCAGGGTGTTGCCGTCCGTGGCGCCGATGAACAAGGCGTTGAAGCTGGGCGGCGGTATCTGCTGGTGCTGCAACTCGTGCGCCTTCAGCCGGCCGGCCGGCGTGCCGAGATCCTGCGCGGCCTTGATCTGGTCCTCAAGCCCCTGGCCACGATCAGCGAAGTCCGACATCTGGTTCACCGCCCGGTTCAGGCCGTTGAAATCCTGCGGATAGAAGGTGATTTGCGGAGCGGGCTCGCTAAGGGAGGCGGTTGCGGCGCTAATGGCGCTGGCCAGGCTGTGGCCGAAATCAGAATCGGGCAGCAGCGCGGCAAGCTGCGTGCGGCCGGAATCCGCCGCAGCCTGCACCACGCGCCGCACCTGCTGGCCGGGCGTGATGCCCAGCGGCCAGATACCCGGCTGCGCCAGCGTGGCGTCGTTGCTGAAGCTGAGCATGTTAACGCCAGATTTTTGCGCCAGCGGGGCGACGGCGCGGGTTTCCACCGCCGTCAGCGGTCCCAAGATGATGCCGTCACCCGCTGCGATGCCGGCTTGCGCGGCGGCCGCGGCGCCATCGGGCGTGCCGGCGGTATCGCGGATGTCCAGGCTGGGGGCGCTGCCCTGCGGGAACACCAGTTTGGCGGCGTTTTCCATGGCCTGGCCAACGGGCGCGAGCGGACCGCTGAGCGGCAGCAGCAGCAATACATTGCCGCTGGTTTTGCCGATGCTTGGCCCGGCCGCGGCAAGCGGCGCGGGCGCGGGGCCTGCGCCCAGAAAGGAGGGGCTATAGCCATATGGCGAATTCGGTGCTTGACCGGCGCAACCTAGGAGCGCCAGCGTGGCCAGGAGGGCCCCAGATGACAGCAGATGCGAACGGCGAACCGGATATTTTTGAACCAAGGACTTGCGAACCAAGGACCGAACCTCTCTCTATGGCGCCGCAACACGCGTCAGCCGCCGCTCTTGTGCTGGTTTCCACCCCGATCGGCAACCTTAAAGATTTTTCACCGCGCGCGCGCGATACCCTGGCAGGAGTCGATGCGATTCTGTGCGAGGATACCCGGACCAGCGCGGTTCTGCTGCGTGCCTGGGATATCAAGACTCGGTTGATCGCGCTGCATGAGCATAACGAGGAGTCGCGGGTGCCAGGGCTGGTTGAAGCCATGCGTAACGGCGCGCGCTATGCGCTGATCTCGGATGCGGGCACACCGCTGGTCTCCGACCCCGGCTACCGGCTGGTGCGCGCGGCGATTGAGGCGGGGTTGCTCGTGGGCGGGATTCCCGGGCCGAACGCGGCGGTGCTGGCGCTCACCCTCTCGGGCCTGCCGCCGCACCCGTTTTTGTTCTCTGGGTTTATGCCGGTGAAGTCCGGCGCGCGCACGGCCGCCCTCACCCGGCTGCGCAATGCCGAGGCCGCCGGGCTGAGCGCCACACTGATTTTCTACGAGGCCCCACACCGGCTGGCGGAGTTCCTGGCCGATGCCGCGCAGGTATTCGGCCCGCGCCAGGCGGCGGTGTGCCGCGAGCTTTCCAAGCATTACGAGGAGGTACGGCGCGGCCCTCTGCCGGAGTTGACGGCACACTACCAAACCCAGGCGGCACGCGGAGAAATCACCGTGGTGATCGGCCCGGCGCCCGATGAGCCCACCTCCGCCGAGACGCTGGACGGCGCCCTGGCGGCAGCGCTAGCGCAGATGAGCCTGAAGGATGCGGTGAACGCCGTGGCCGCCGCGACCGGGCTGGCAAAGAAGCAGGTTTATGCCCGGGCGCTGGAGATGAAGCGGGACTAGCTCTCTTAAGGGTAGAGCAACCCGGTTTGCCAAGTGCCGCCCTGGCGGATGAACACCTCACGGTCATGCAGGCGAAATTCACGGTCCTGCCAAAACTCGACGTAGTCGGGGACAAGGCGCCAGCCGGACCAGTGTTCAGGACGGGGGACGTCCTCGCCGGGGAAGCGCGCCTCCACCTCGGCCAGCCTGGCCTCGAAAACCTCACGCGAGGGCAAGGGGCGCGATTGCGCCGAGGCCCATGCGCCCAGTTTGGAAACCCGGGGGCGCGAGGCGAAATATTCATCGGCCTCCGCCGCGCTCACCTGGGTTACCAGCCCTTCGATGCGGATTTGCCGGCGCAGGCTCTTCCAGTGGAACAAGAGCGAGACCTGAGCGTTCGCACGCATTTCATCAGCCTTGCGCGACTCCAGATTGGAATAGAACACAAAGCCCGCACGGTCCCACCCCTTCAGCAGCAACACCCGCGCCGCCGGGCGGCCAGTGGCGGAAGCCGTGGCCACGACCATCGCATTCGGGTCGTTCGGCTCGCTGGCCTCGGCCTCGGCCAGCCAGGTGCCAAATTTGGTAAACGGGTCTTGGTTCATGCAGAATCTCCAAAATTACGCGCTTGTGAAGCGCCGGACAGTTTAAGAGCCTGGACGGCCGCCGTCGAATCGCGGTTGCGTTACAATCGCAAACAGAAACCACCAAAATATCAGATAGTTAGCGAGCAATTTACGATTGAGGTTGACGTCAGGGTGCGTCAACCTAAAACGGTCACATTGTAATGCCACCACCGGCACCGATACGAATGCCCAGACGGAGATAGCGCCCATGCCCGATACCGAGTCCCAGATTTCGCCGCCCAAGGGTACGCTCATGCAGGGCAAGCGAGGGTTGATCATGGGGGTGGCCAATAACCGCTCGATCGCCTGGGCCATCGCGCAGGCGGTGGCCGCGCAGGGGGGCGAGGTTGCCTTCACCTATCAGGGTGAGGCGCTGGAAAAGCGGGTACGCCCGCTGGCCAATTCCATCGGGGCGGATTTTCTGCTGCCCTGCGATGTGAGCGATGACGGCGCAATGGACACCGCCTTCGACGCTTTGGGCGAGAAATGGGGCAAGATCGATTTTCTGGTGCATGCCATCGGCTTCGCGGACAAAAACTTTCTGCGCGGGCGTTATATTGATACCCCCCGCGCCGTGTTCCAGCAGGCAATGGACATTTCCTGCTATTCCTTCGCCGCCGCCGGGCAGCGCGCCGCGGCTTTGATGAAGGATGGCGGCTCCCTGCTGACCCTCTCCTACCTGGGTGCTGAGCGCGTGGTGCCGCATTATAACGTGATGGGCGTCGCCAAGGCGGCGCTGGAGGCATCGGTGCGCTATATGGCGGCTGACCTCGGCGCGCGGCAGATCCGCGTAAACGCGATCTCGGCCGGGCCGATCAAGACGCTCGCCGCCTCGGGCATCGGCGATTTCAGCTACATCATGAAATGGAACAAGTATAACTCGCCGCTGGAGCGTAATATCGAGCTGGAGGAAGTCGGCGGCGCGGGGCTGTACATGCTCTCCGACCTTTCCAAAGGTGTGACCGGCGAGGTGCACCATGTGGATTGCGGCTACCATATCGTGGGCATGAAGAATCCAACCGCGCCGGACCTGGCCATCGCCAACGATTTCGGCTGAAACGTGTCGTTCAACAGTTTCGGGCAGCTTTTCCGGGTCACCACCTGGGGCGAGAGCCACGGGCCGGCGATTGGCTGCGTGGTGGACGGATGTCCGCCGGGGATTGAACTGACAGAGGCTGATATTCAGCCGTTTCTGGACAGGCGCCGGCCGGGGCAGTCACGCTTCACCACCCAGCGCCAGGAGCCGGACCAGGTGAAAATCCTCTCGGGCGTGTATGAGGGACGCACCACCGGCACGCCGATTTCGCTGCTCATCGAGAATACCGACCAGCGCTCGAAAGATTATGCCAACATCGCGGCGCGCTACCGGCCGGGCCATGCCGATGTGGCCTATGACATGAAATACGGCCATCGCGACCCGCGCGGCGGCGGGCGGTCCTCGGCGCGCGAGACGGCGATGCGCGTGGCGGCCGGGGCCGTGGCGCGCAAGGTGCTGGGGCCTCAGGTGGTGATCCGCGGCGCGATGGTGGCGCTGGGGGCGCATGAGATCGAGCGCGCGCGCTGGAACTGGGAAGCGGTGGAGGAGAACCCGTTTTTCTGCCCGGACCCGCTGGCCGCCACTCAATGGGAAGGTATTCTGGACGGCATCCGCAAGGCGGGGTCGTCCATCGGCGCGGTGCTGGAGGTGGTGGCCCAGGGCGTGCCGCCAGGGTTGGGCGCGCCGATTTACGGCAAGCTGGACGCTGATATCGCTGCCGCGCTCATGAGCATCAACGCCGTCAAAGGTGTGGAAATCGGCGATGGTTTTGCCGCCGCCGCATTGCGCGGCGAGGAAAACGCCGATGAGATGCGCATGGAGGGCGATAAGATCACCTTCCTCGCCAACCATGCCGGGGGTATTTTGGGCGGTATCGCCACCGGGCAGGATATCGTGGCGCGGTTCGCGGTGAAGCCGACCAGCTCGATCCTCACGCCGATGCGCAGCGTGACCGCCGCTGGAGAAGATGCCGATGTGTTCACCAAGGGGCGCCACGACCCCTGTGTCGGCATCCGCGCCGTGCCGGTGGGGGAAGCCATGGTGGCTTGCGTGCTGGCCGACCATTTGCTGCGCCACCGGGGCCAGACGGGCAGATAAACCCCGCAGCCGGTTAGAGTGCGATCGTTTGAGGCTCGCTCGCCTGAGCGAGCCGAAAGCGTGAATCGCCCTCAGAAAAATGGCCAGAGCCTGACCTCACTTAAACCAATCAGGCTCTATGGTTTAATTGTCGTCGTCATCGTCTTCATGATGATGACGCTCACCGCCGTAATAATAGCCGGGCGGCGGATAATAGACCGGAGGCGGTGCATAATAAACCGGCGGCGGCGGCGGCGGGGGCGCATAATACAC
>NZ_JABEVC010000110.1 GCF_013044125.1 Acidocella sp.
CGCCCGCCCGCCCGAGCATGGCACCGGCTGGCACCGGCATACCGCGGATTTCCATATCGTCATCATGACCAAGGGCTGGGCCCGCTTCATGTACGGCGCGCAGGAGCACCTCGTCCAGGCTGGAGATTGTGTGCACCAGCAGCCTGGCATCACGCATTATTTATTCGATTACGCGCCCGACATGGAATACCTGGAAATCACCTCTCCTGCAGATTTCGGTACGGTTGAGGTGGCAGGCCCATGCCCGGTTCCGCCTCCCACACCCTGGCCCGCCGGGTGACAATGAAAAAAGGGCCGGATTGCGCCGGCCCTTCGCGGGGATGCCGAATGAGCTGTTCAGAAATCCAGATCCAGTTCAATGATTTCCTGTGGCTCCTCGCGCGAGTCCGCGACCCACTCCTTCATCGGCCCCCATTTCATGATCGTATCGCAGTAATCCTGGCAGACCGGGCCAACCGTCACGTCATAGCTCAAAAACCGCGTCACCACCGGCGCATACATCGCATCCGCGATGGTTGGGCGGCGGCCGAACAGGAACGGACCTTTCCAGGCCGTCAGGCAATCGGTCCAAACGGTGGTCACCCGGTCTATATCGGCCTGCGCCGAGGACCAGACGGTAAAGCCTGGCTTGCGGAAGCGCAGATTCATCGGCAGCGAGGAGCGCAGCGCCGCGAAGCCGGAATGCATCTCCCCCGAGATGGAGCGGCAGCGTGCCCGCGCGATTTTCTCCGCGGGCAGCATCTGCGCCTCGGGGAACAACTCGTTCAGATATTCGGCGATGGCCAGCGTATCCCACACCGTCACCTCGCCATGAATCAGGCAGGGCACCAAAATCGAGGATGTGCGCATCAGCAGTTCTTCCTTGGCGCGCGGGTCATCGGGCGAGACTCGCTCCTCCGCGAAGTCAATTCCGGAGAGTTTCGCGAGGAGGTAACCCCGCAGCGACCAGGAGGAATAATTTTTGCTACTGATCAGCAGGGTGGCCTCGGTCATATTTACCCTTGTCCTTTTTGTAAAAATAGACACATTATTATCAAACGCGAGTCAACCGTACAATGCCGTACTAGAAGTATTCAGTAACATGCCGGTAATTTATTCTGTCTAGGATTAAACTATGATCTACCAGATGTATCAGGCGCAAGCCGATATCATGGACCCGTTCCGCAGGTTCGCGCGTAATAGCAGTGCGTTGCTTCGCAGTGTCACCCCCGGTCAGCCTTATGGTATTGCCTTGCGGCACGTCACCGCCGCTCTTGATGTTTTCGGCCATTCCGGAACCACGCATAAACGGCCTGATTACGCGATTGACGATGTGCAAATAGGAAACAGTATCGTTAAAGTTGAAGACGAGGTGGTTTACGCCACGCCGTTTGCCAGTCTGGTGCATTTTAAAAAGGATACCGGCCGCAAACAGCCGAAAGTCCTGCTGGTCGCCCCGCTGTCCGGGCATTTTGCCACGCTGCTGCGCAACACGGCCGAAGTCCTGCTCCAGGACCATGACGTGTATATCACCGATTGGCATAACGCGCGGGACATCCCGGTCGATGCCGGGCGCTTCGGCTTTGACGAATACGTCGAGCATGTCATCAAATTCCTGGAATATCTCGGCCCGCGCTGCCATGTGGTCGGCGTCTGCCAGCCCACGGTGGCGGTGCTCACCGCGGTCTCCGTCATGGCGGAAGACTCCAACCCCGCGACTCCGCGCAGCATGACCCTCATGGCCGGACCGATCGACACGCGCCGCAACCCGACCAAGGTGAACATTCTCGCCAAGACCAAGCCGATCTCATGGTTCGAGCAGGAGATGACGGATGTCGTCCCGTGGCGTTACCGCGGCGCGGGCCGGCGGGTTTATCCTGGCTTCATGCAGCTCACCGCCTTTGTCTCCATGAACCTGGACAAGCATATCGGCGCGCAGATCCGCCAGTTCCGCTCCCTGGCCGCCGAGGACAAGGAGGCCGCCGCCAGCCACCGCGAATTCTATGATGAATACCTCGCCGTCATGGATCTGCCGGCCGAGTTCTACCTTGAAACCGTGCAACGTATTTTCATGGATCATGACCTGCCCAAGGGCGAGCTGCGCTACAAGGGCCGGCTGGTTGATCCCGGCGCGATCAAAAAGACCTTCGTGTTCACCGTGGAAGGTGAACGCGATGATATCTGCGGCCTTGGCCAGACCTCGGCGGCGCTGGATCTTTGTACAAATCTGCGCCCGCTGCTCAAGCGCCATCATATGCAGACCGGCGTCGGTCATTATGGCGTTTTCTCGGGCAAGCGCTGGCAGAACGAGATCTACCCCTTGGTCCGCGAAGTCATCGAGTTCAGTGTCTAGTTGTTTGGTCCCTGAAGTCTGCGGCATCTCGCAGCGGACTTTAGGGGTAGGCCACTGAAAACAAAACGATCTAAATTGCGGCCCCGGCGGCGGCGCAGAAAATGACCACCAGCAGCGGCCTTGCGCGCCCAACCACCAGCAACAGCAGAGCCGCACCGGCAATCGGCAAATCCCAGGGGCTATGTACCGTGCTCAGGGTCAGCAGGTTGATGAACGCCGCCCCCAGCAGCCCGACCACGGCGGCATTCACCCCCATCATCGCCGTAGCCAGCCCCCGGCGGTGGCGTAAAACCTCCCAATAGGGCAGGGTGGCCGCCACAATCAGCAGGCCCGGCAGAAAAATCGCCAGGGTGGCAATCGCCGCCCCCCATATGCCGCCGGGGCCGCCGCTGGCCAGCGCGCCCAAAAACGCCGCCACGGTGAACAATGGCCCCGGCACGGCTTGCGCCGCGCCATAGCCGGCGAGGAACCATTGCGGCGAAATCCACCCCGGCATCACCACTGAGTCGCGCAATAGCGGCAGCACCACATGCCCACCACCGAACACCAGCGCCCCGGTCTGGTAAAACGCACCGAACAGCGCCAGCGCGCCGTGTTGGGGCACCAGAAACGCCAGCAGCAGGAGCAGCAGAAACACCAGCATGCACGCAACCGCGGCGCGATGCGCCCGCATGGACAGGCCCGCACCCCGCGTGGCGGCGCCCACGGTCCCTTCCTGCTCCAAGGCCAGGCCGCCGATCACCGCGCCGATCACCAGGACCAGAATCTGCCCGGACGTACCTGGTTGCAGCCCCAAAATCGCCGCTGCCAGCAGCGCGAGCGCCCGGCGCGGCGTATCCGGGCACAAGCTGCGCGCCATCACATACAAAGCCTGCGCCACCACCGCGACGGCCGCCAGCTGCAACCCATGCAGCGCGCCGCGCGCCATGGGCATGCTCTGAAACATGTTCATCCAATAGGCTAGAGCCAGCATCAACGCGGCCGATGGCAGGGTGAAGCCCACCCAGGC
>NZ_JABEVC010000111.1 GCF_013044125.1 Acidocella sp.
GCCCAGCAGCATGCGCAAGATGCCGACCGGCGACTGCCCCTCGTCATAGGCCAGGGCCAGGGCGCGGTCAGTGGCGGCGGGGTCGCCGGAGATGGTCGCGTCGATCGCCTCCTGCACCGAGGTATCGCCGCCATCGGCCAGGGCGGCGCAAACATCGGAGAGGCTGAGGCGTGGCTCCGCCCCGGCGTAGAGCACGAGCACCTCCAGCGCCTGGCGCAGCAGGCCTTCCTCGCCGGAGACGTTGTTGGCTACCCAGGTGGCGGCGTCCTGGTCGATGGTGATGTTCTGCGCCCGCAGCCGCGCGGTGATCACGCCGGGCAGCCGGGCGGAGTCGATTGCGTAGCAGGCGATGGCGGTAGCGGCGGGGGATTTCTCCACCAGCGCGCGCAGTTTGGATTTGCCGGTCAGCTCGCCGGCCTCCAGGATGATGAGCGCGTCCGGCGGCGCTTTC
Source organism: Acidocella sp. (assembly GCF_013044125.1). Lineage (GTDB taxonomy): Bacteria > Pseudomonadota > Alphaproteobacteria > Acetobacterales > Acetobacteraceae > Acidocella. Next base: position 452 of record NZ_JABEVC010000111.1, read on the forward strand.
AGCAGCGCCTCCAGTGGCTTCACCAGGGTTTCGTGCGCGTCGCGCACGCGCACCACGCGCTTGCCGCCGGTGAGCGAGGCGGCGGTGGCTTCCGCCAGCAGCGTGGCCGCGTCCGGGTTGTGCAGTTCGGTGAAGCGGAACGGGTCTTCCATGGCGCCGGGGAAGGCGCGCACCAGCGCCAGCCCGCGCTCAGCGGCAAGGCCGGAATCCGGGCCGTAGATGAGCACAACCGGCGTGCCCGGGTTTTTCAGGAAGGCTTCGGTGCGCCCGGCCTCAAGCTTCATGCGCCCGGATGGGTTTTGAAATACGCGGCAACCTGGCTGGTGATCTGCGCGGCGATGGTGCTGGCCAACTGCTTGTCCACCGTGCCGGTCTCCAGGGTGAGGGCGAAATATTGCTGGTCGACGACGTTGGCTGCGTTCTCGGTGGTGGCGGTGCCGGTCGCGAGCGGCGCGCCGCCGCCGATGGGGCTGAGCACCCAGTTGGCGGTTGCGGTCAGGCGGTTGCGGGTGGTTGCGGTGTCCTGCTGCACGCCGATGCCGGCGGTGGCGATGGTATAGTTCACGGTGAGGCTGTAGAGTTCGCGGTCTGGCGCGCCGGCGGTGTGCAACTGGGTTTCCAGGCTCTCGCGCAGCATCTGGCCGGGGCGCTCGGGGATGTTGCCGACCGCCACGGTATCGAGCCGTTGCGCCACGCCCGCGCGCCCATCCTGGCCGTACAGCGGCGTGAAGCCGCACCCGGCAAGGGCGAGCATGCCCAGGAGGGGCAGCAGCCTACGCGGGTTTGACGACAAAGTTCACGATCCTGTCCGGCACGCAGATTTCTTTCACGATGAGCTGCCCCTGTAATGCGCCCGCGACAGCCTGCTTGGCAATCGGCAACGCCACATCGGCCTTGGCGCCGGCAGGCAGCAGCACGGTGCCGCGCAGCTTGCCGTTCACCTGCACCGCGACGGTGACTTCATCAACCGTGAGATAGGCCGGATCGGCCTTCGGCCAGGGGTTGGCCGCCACCAGCCCGGCGCCTGGGCGTAGCGCCGCGAAAATCTCCTCGGCCAGATGCGGCATCATCGGTGCGATCAGATGCGCGATGGTCTCGATCGCCTCGAACCGTGCCCAAAGTAATCCGGGATCGGTGGGCGCGGCCCCGGCCAGCGCGCCGGAAAGTTCGTAAATCCGCGCGACGGCGAGGTTGAAGGTGAAATTATCCAGCGCCTCGCTCACCGCGGCGATGGTGCGGTGGGTGAGTTGGCGGAGCTTTTTGGTCTCGCCGGTGAAGGTTTCGGGTGTTTCGGCGCGCGGCTCGGCGGCGATGGCCAGGGCCAGGCGGTAGAGCCGGTGGACAAAGCGGTTGGCGCCCAGAATGCCGGACTCGGTCCATTCAACGTCGCGCTCCGGCGGATTGTCGGAGAGGACGAACCAGCGCGCGGTGTCGGCGCCGAAACGGTCGATGATAACGCCGGGGTCCACCGTGTTGCGCTTGGATTTTGACATTTTCTCGATGCGGCCGACGGTGACGGGCTCGCCGGTTCCGGCATGTTTGGCACCCTCGGGGGTTTTGACGACCTCTTCGGGGTAGAGCCAGTTGCCTTGCGTATCCTTGTAGGATTCATGCGTCACCATGCCTTGCGTGAACAGCCCGGCGAAGGGCTCCTTCAGCGCCACATGCCCGGTTTTTTGCATCGCGCGGGTGAAGAAGCGGGCATAGAGCAGGTGCAAAATCGCGTGCTCGATGCCGCCGACGTATTGGTCCACCGGCAACCAGTGGTTCACCGCCGCCAGATGGGTCGGCGTGGCCGCATGCGGCGCGGTGAAGCGGGCAAAATACCAGGAGCTGTCTACAAAGGTGTCGAACGTGTCGGTCTCGCGGGTGGCGGGCGCGCCGCATTGGGGGCAGGGCACATGCTTCCAGCTGGGGTGGTGGTCCAGCGGGTTGCCGGGGCGATCGAACGTGACGTCTTTCGGCAGGATGACGGGGAGCTGCGCCGCCGGGACCGGCTGCGGGCCGCAGGTGGCGCAGTGGATCACCGGGATCGGGCAGCCCCAGTAGCGCTGGCGGGAAATCCCCCAGTCGCGCAAGCGCCAGTTCTGCACCGCTTTGCCGGCACCCAGTCTTTCCAGCGCGGCGATGGCGGCGGGCTTGGCCTGGGCGGTGGACAGGCCGGTGAGGAAGCCGGAGTTGACGATAACGCCAGCGCCATCCAGCGCCTTGGTCAGTTTTTCAGGGATGGAGTCGAGGCTGGGCGCGACGACGATGGGGATGGGCAGGGCATATTTGGTTGCGAACTCGAAATCGCGCTCATCGCCGCAGGGGCAGCCGAAAATCGCGCCGGTGCCGTAGTCCATGAGGACGAAATTGGCGATCCAGACCGGGTAGATCTCGCCGTTCAGCGGGTTGGTCACGCGCAGCCCGGTATCAAAACCTTTTTTCTCCGCCTGCTCGATGGCGGCCTCCGAGGTGCCCTGGGCGGCGCATTCAGCCAGGAAAGCGGCGGCCTGCGCGCTGGACTCCGCAACCACCTGGGCGATGGGGTGCTCGGGTGCGATGGCGAGGAAGGACATGCCAAAGAGCGTGTCCGGCCGCGTGGTATAGACTGTAACCGAAGCAATGCCGCCAGCCGGCGCGGTGAGCGCGAAGGTGACGTCCGCACCTTGAGAGTGGCCGATCCAGTTTTCCTGCATCAGTTTCACCCGCTCGGGCCAGCGGGGCAGGTCTTTCAATCCCTCCAGCAGATCCTCGGCGTAATCGGTGATTTTGAGGAACCATTGCGAGAGGTTCTTTTTCTCGACCGGGGCGCCCGAGAGCCAGCCGCGCCCGTCGATCACCTGTTCGTTGGCGAGCACGGTGTGGTCTACCGGGTCCCAGTTCACGGCGCTCATGCGCCGCTCGACCAGGCCTTTTGCCCAGAAATCCAGGAAGATTTTCTGCTGCTGGCCGTAATATTCAGGGTCGCAGGTGGCGAACTCGCGCGACCAGTCGAGCGAAAGGCCCATGCGCTTGAGCTCGCCGCGCATGGTGGCGATGTTGGCATAGGTCCAGCTCGCGGGGTCGGTCTTGCGCTGGCGGGCGGCGTTTTCGGCCGGCAGGCCAAAGGCGTCCCAGCCCATCGGGTGCAGCACATCATACCCGCCGGCGCGCTTGTAGCGGGCGACGACATCGCCCAGCGTGTAGTTGCGCACATGCCCCATGTGGATTTTGCCGGAGGGGTAGGGGAACATCTCCAGCACATAATACTTGGGTTTGCCGGTGGTGGGGGTGTCCGCGGCCTTGAACAGTCCGGCAGCCTCCCAGGCGGCCTGCCAGTGCGGCTCGGCGGTGGTGAAATCGTAGCGCGTGGTTTCAGTGTCTGACATTGTGCCCTGTGTTTAGTGAACCCGGGCGGCCGCGCCAAGAGGCCGGGCGGATATGGCCGGGACATGGCGGGCAGATGGCGGCAATTAATATTTTGTTTATTTTTGGTAAACTTTGTGTGATAAAAATGCCTTGTTTACTGAGTTGCTCAGCATATTAACGAATGATGGGAAGGGCTTGCGAATGATTACAGATTTTCTGCGGATGGCATTGCGGTTCAAGGCTGATAACCGGGCTGTCACCGCGATCGAATACGCGCTGATCGCGGCATTGATCGCGGTCGTGATCATCAGCGCCGTGACGGCGTTGGGCACGGGTGTTTCCAATACCTTCAGCACCGTCGCGAGCGAGCTGTAAACTTTGAGCGCTTAGTGTTGCTCCCTGAATCGCTGGTGCGACTCAGGGGGCGGCGATTGTGTTAACTATTCAGATTTGACATCAGCGCCTGCGCGGCGGCGTTGCCGGAGCGGATTGCTCCCTCGATGGTCGCGGGCAGGCCGGTGTCGGTCCAGTCGCCGGCCAACATCAGATTCGGGTTGCTGGTTCTGGTTTTCGGCCGCCGGGCCATTTGCGCCGGGGTGGCCTGCATGGTGGCGCGTTTTTCCCATACGGCGCGGTAAACCGGGATTTCGGGTGGAAGCGAGAAGGCGCTGGCGATTTCGCTCCATACCTTGGCGGCGATGTCCTCCGCGCTCATGTCCGCATAGCGGCTGGCGGCGGAGATGGTGACCGAGACCACGCTGCTGTGCGCGAACACCCATTCCGTCATGCCGCCGATGAAGCCCCAGAAACCGGCCTCGCCGGGGGGCAGTGAATATTTGAAATGCAGATTATAGATCGACTCGAACTCATTCGGCACGGTCAGCCCCGGCACCAGCTCGGCCGCGGCCCAGGGGGGCACCGCGAGGATGGTGGCCTGCGCCGGGTTGAGCTCGCTCACCCGTTCGCCCAGGCGGATCTCCGCGCCGCGCTCGCGCAGCCAGTTCAGCGCCGGGTCAACAAAGGTCTCCGAGAGGCCGGCGCGCGCATAGCGGGGGATGGTGGCATAGCCGCCCAGGTCCAGGCTCTCGGCGAACACGCTGCGCAGCGCCGCCGCCGCAGCCACCTGCGGGCTGGTGTTGAGCGCGGAGACGGCCAGCAGCTCCAGCAACTGGGGATAGAGCGGCCCGGTTCCGGCCAGCAGCGGGGCGACCAGATCAGAGGGTTTTGCCCTGCGGATTTTCAGCAACCCCAGATAATGGTGCAGCCTTGTGCCCGGCACGCGGCGCCTGCGGGAAAATATCCACCAGGGAAAGCCTCCCTGGTTGAGCCGCAGCGTCCAGCTCTTTCCGGTGCGCAGGTCATGAAATGGAAAAATCGGCTCGGCCGGTCCGGTGAGGGAGCGTTTCGCGCCGATCCGCTGTAGGTAGGCGAGTGTCGCGATATTGCCGGAGAGCAGCAGGTGGTTGCCGTTATCGATGCGGCAGCCGAGCACGTTGTCATAATGCGAGCGCGCGCGCCCGCCGGCGGTTTTCGCGGCCTCGAACAGCACGACATGGTGCCCCGCCTCGGTGAGCTGGCAGGCGGCGGCGAGGCCGGCGACCCCCGCGCCGATGACATGCACACTCATCGCGCCCTCACGCGGCCAGCAGGCGTACGGCCAGCACGAGCTTGCGCCAGGCCGGAAGTTTCGCGCGCGGGCCTGCGTAATTGAAGTTCCGCCGCCGCAGGATGCCGAGCAGCGGGCGGTAGCTGGCTTGCATCAGCCGGGCCGGGCGCATGGCCTTCTGGTTGCAGCGCGCCATCGCGGCCTCCGCCTCGGCGAATTTTTGTTCCGCCATGGCGGCGAGCCGGGCGCAGACCACGGGCAGCGCGGACGCGGCCAGCGCGGCCTGCGGCTCCGGTGCAATTCCCGCTTCCTCCAGAAACTCCATGGGCAGATACAAACGCCCGCGCGCCGCGTCCTCCCCGACATCGCGCAGGATGTTGGTGAGTTGCAGGCCGCGCCCCAGCGCATGGGCCACATCGCGCGCCGCGCCCGAGGAATCGCCGAACACATGCACGGAAAGCCGCCCCACGGCGGAGGCCACACGGTCGCAATACAGGTCCAGCGCCGCAAGTGTCGGCGCCACGATGGGGTCTCCCGCATCCATCTCCATGCCATCGACGATGTCGCCAAAGTCCGCTGCCTGCAAATCAAATTTCCGGACGGCATCGAGCAGCGCGCGGGGGATCGGGCCGTCCGCCTCGCCGCGGTAGAGGGCGGCGAGGCGCGCGCGCCACTCATCCAGCGCCGCGCGCTTGTGCGCGAAGGGAACATCGTCATCGTCGGCGATGTCGTCCACCACGCGGCAGAAGGCGTAGATGGCATACATCGCATCCCGCCGCGCGGGCGGGAGGATTTTCATGCCATGGTAGAATGAGGTGCCGGAGGCTTTCACCAGCGCGGTGACATAGGCGATATCGGCGGCGGTGCAGGCGGAATCGGTCATGCGAAGCGGCCCAGCGAGAGGATGGTGGCGGCGATGAAATCTACCTTGCCGAGTTTCACCCGGCTGGCCAGCGGGTCACCATGGCGCAGCCGCGCGGTCAGGCGCCGGGCGAGCCGGGTGATGATGGCGGTCTCCACCCGCAGGCGGCGCGCGCGCACCAGGCCGGGCAGCGCGGCGGCGGCTTCGTTCAGCGCCTCGGTGAGGCCGAGCATCTGGTCGAACACGGCGCGCAGGGCCGGGGTGGTCTCGCCGCGGGCCAGATCGTCGGTTTTGCAGCCGGCCTTTGCCAGCATGTCCTGCGGGATGTAGCAGCGGTCCAGGCTGCGCAGGTCGCCCGCGCAATCCTGCAGGTGGTTGAGCACCTGGAGCGAGGCGCAGAGCGCATCGGAGGCGGGCCAGGTGGCTTTGTCCTCGCCGTGCAGCTCCAGCACATACCGGCCGACCGGCGCGGCGGAATAGCGGCAATAATCCATCAGCGCGGCCCAGTCGGCATAGCGGTTCTGCACCGCGTCCTGGCGGAAGGCGACCAGCAGCTCGCGCGCATGGATGGCGCTTACCCCCGATTGCGCCAGCGAGGCGCGCAGCCGCGTGGCGCTGGGGGCGCCCTCGGCACGGGTGCCCAGCAAAACCTCTTCCATGATATTCAGCCGGGCGATTTTGCCGGCGGACGGCAGCGTGGCAGAATCGGCGATGTCATCGGCATTGCGGGCAAAGGCGTAATAGGCATGCACATGCTCGCGCAGCTCCCGGCGGATGAGCAGCGAGCCGACGGGGAAGTTTTCGTCAGCCTTGTCCTTGCCGGACCACGCTTCAACACTGGTTTGCGGCACGGCGGCGCTGGCGGCGTGAGTGGCCTGGGCGTTGTCGTTCGCGCTCATGCGCCGTGCTCCCCATAGGCGCGGCTTTTCCACTTGGCGCCGGTGCCGCGCCAGTGGTTAACCGCCGAGGCGATGGTGGCGGCCATGTAGAACAGCGCGATGAAGGGCAGCGCCAGGGCGAGGAGTTTCGGCTGGTGGTAGCGTTTCAGCGTGGGCAAATAGCTGGCCACGGCCAGCGCCGAGGCCGCCAGCCCGGCCAGGAAACGCCAGCCATGGCCGAAGATGACCTCATAGGGCGCCACCAGCCAGACGAGTGTGAGGCCCAGGATGGTTCCGGCCAGGATAAAGCCGGAGTAGTTGAGCTGGGTGAAGGCGGTGCGGGTGATCATGTTCCAGATGTCGGCCATGTGCGGATAGGGGCGGATGGAGGTGGCCAGGCCCGAGTGGCCGAGGAAGATGGGACCGGATTTCTTCACCTCTCGCGCCAGGGAGACATCGTCGATGAGGGTGGATTTGATTTTCTCCAGCCCGCCGATGCGCGTCAGGGCTTCACGGCGGATCAGCACCGTGCCGCCGGCGGCGGCGGCGGTGGATTTCAGCGGGTCGTTCACCAGGGCGAAGGGATAGAGCATCTGGAAGAAATACACGAAAGCGGGGATCAGGAAACGCTCGGGCAGCGAGGCGCAGTTGAGCCGCACCATTTCGGAGACCATGTCAGCGTGCGGGGTGGGCAGGCGGGTGACCAGCGAGGAGAGATGGCGAGGGTCGTGCGTGATGTCGGCATCGGCGAACAGCAATATGGGCGCGGTGCTGGCCTCCACCCCCTGTTGCAGCGCCCACAGCTTGCCCGACCAGCCGGGGGCCTTGGCTTTGCCGGTGATGATGGTGAGCCTTGGGTGCGTGCCGGCCAGGGCGGCGGTGCCGTCGGTGGAGTTGTCATCCACCAGGATGACGCGGAATTTGCCCGGGTAATCCTGCGCCAGCAGGGAGGCGATGACCGGGGCGATGGTCTGCGCCTCGTCGCGCGCGGGGATGATGATGTCCACATCCGGGAGCTCAGCCGGCGTGGCGGCGGGGAGTTCGGGCGCGGATGCCCAGAATTTTCCGTGCAGGAAAAACAGGTAGAGCCAGATGAGCAGGGCGAGGGTGGCGATCATGCCAGCAGGCCCTGGGCGCGCAGCCAGGTGAGCGCATCGGCCACGGCGGCGGCGGCGGGGCGCGGCTGGTAGCCGAGTCTGGCCTGCGCCTTGGCGGAGGTGAAGAACATTTTTTTGCGCGCCATGGCGAGGATTTCAGGGGTCATGAGCGGGGTTTTGCCGGTGATATTGGCGATGCGCTCCATCACCCAGGCGATGGGCATGAGCGGGGTGATGGGCAGGCGCAGGGTGGGGGGCTTGCGGCCGGTTTGCGCGGCGATGAGGGCGAGCAGCTCGCACAGCATCAGGTTTTCGCCGCCGAGGATATAGGCCTCGCCGCTGCTGCCCTTTTCCAGCGCCAGCAGATGGCCCTGCGCCACATCGTCGACATGCACGATGTTCAGCCCGGTATCGACATAGGCTGGCATGCGGCCATTGGCGGCGTCGCGCACCATCTGGCCGGTGGGGGTGGGTTTGATGTCCCCAGGGCCGATGGGGGTGGAGGGGTTGACGATGACGATGTTCTGCCCGGCGGCGGCCAGGGCGCGCACCGCCTGCTCGGCGTCGTATTTCGATTTTTTATAGGCGCCGAGGTGGTGTTCGGGCCGGATGGGGGTGGTCTCACCGGCCGGGGCGCCGCAGGGGTCCAGCCCCAGGGCGGCGACGGAGCTGGTGTAGAC
>NZ_JABEVC010000112.1 GCF_013044125.1 Acidocella sp.
GCAGCTGTTCCATCCGCAAAATGCTGCGGACCTCGGCGGGCAAGGGGTTTGCCGGGGTGGTGGTGGAAGATCCGCGGATCGACGCCCTGGTGCGCCGGTTGATCCGGGCCTTGCGCTGGGCGGGGCCCTTCGAGCTCGAATTCATCAAGACGCCAGGCCGGCCGCATTTGCTGTTCGAGATGAACCCCCGGTTTCCGGCCTGGGTGGATTTTCCCTCGCAGCTGGGCTGCAACCTGCCCGCCAGCCTGCTGGAGCAGTTGCTGGGGGGAACGCCGGACAAGCTGGCGCCGTGCGAGGCGGGGCGGATGTTCATCCGCCATTCCGTCGATGTGCTGGGCGATATCGCCGATCTTGCGGAGCTGGCCAGCACGGGGGAGCGTACCGAGGCGCCGTTGCTCACTTTTTCCAGGAGGCCGTGATGGACCGCAGCTATGTTCCACCCGTTATCAGCGGGGAACTGGGGCGCACCGCCCCGCGCGTGGCCGAGGACCGCAATTTTTACGCGCGCGGGCCGCGGGCACCCTCTTTGTTCCAGATCGACGGCCTGCCGGTGTCCGGGCTGATCGAGGAGTTCGGTTCGCCGCTCTTCGTGTTTTCTGAATATGACATCCGCGCCAAGGCCAAGCGGATGCGCGAGGCGTTCAGGAGCCGCTATCCGAAAACCAGCTTCGCGTGGTCGTTGAAAACCAATTATCTCGGCGCGGTTTGCAAGATTTTGCAAAGCGAGGGCTGGATCGCGGAGGTGGTCTCGCAATTCGAGTATGAAAAAGCCCGCCTGACCGGGTTCGCCGGCCAGGACATCGTGTTCAACGGCCCCTACAAGCCACACGCGGCGCTGCGCGCGGCGATCGAGGATGGGGCGCTGGTCCAGATCGATAATTGGGACGAGTTCAGCGCGATCGAGGAGCTGGTGGCCGGGCAGGGCAAGATTGTGGAGGTGGGGCTGCGTGTGTGGCTCGATGCGGGCATCAAGCCGGTCTGGTCGAAATTCGGCTTCGCACTGGATAATGGCGAGGCGGGGCGCGCGGCGGCGCGGGTCCTGGAAAACCCCAAGCTGCGGCTGCACACGCTGCATTGCCATATTGGCACTTATATTTTGAGCCCCGACGCCTATGCGGTGGCCGCGAAGAAACTGCTGCAGCTGCGCGAGGAACTGCGGCACAAATATCACCATCTGGTGCCGTGCCTGAATTTGGGCGGCGGGTTTCCCTCGCACAGCCTGCTGCACGGCTATCTCGGGCCGGTGGAGCAGGTGGTGCCGCCGATCGAGGCGTTCGCCACCGCGATTACCGATGTACTGCGCGCCCTGCCGCCAGAGGAGCAGCCGCTCCTGCGGCTGGAATCGGGGCGGTATCTGGTCGATGAGGCGGGGTATCTACTGAGCAGCGTGATTGCCGTGAAGGGGGTGAACCGCCCGGTGATGACCGATGGCGGCCTCTCGGCCCGCGCCTACAAGGAGCGCATGATCCTCAACGAGGATTCGCGCATCGGCTATGTCATCGATGCCGGCATCAACCTGCTCTACACCAGCGCCTGGTATCAGTTCGAGATTTTGCCCGCCCGCGCGATCGAGGCGCCGCCCGTGCCCTCGCGCATTTACGGCTCGCTGTGCATGGCCATCGACGTGATCCGCGACCATGTCGATCTGCCGGCGCTCGAGACCGGCGATGTTCTCGCCATCCATCCCGTGGGGGCTTACAATGTCACGCAATGGATGCAGTTCATCCAATACCGCCCGGCGGTGGTGTTGATCGGCAATGACGGGCGGCCCGACATCATCCGCGCGCGCGAAACGCTGGCGGATGTAATCACCCCCGAACGGATACCCAAACATCTGGAGCCATGATGTCCGAGCCCATGAAATTCGACAGCCTGGCGGGAGAGCGTTTGAGGTTTTCGACCCGGCCCCTGCGCCGCGCGGGCGACCAAGTGCTGGCCCGGGTGGGGGCGGCGTTGGGATCGGCGTTTTTGATTGGCGACCCAAAAATTGGGCTGCTGCTCTGGCTGGCGGTGACGGTGGGGCATGTGCGCGGGCTGATTTTCGGGCTGTTCGGGCTGTGGGTTGGCGATGTCATCGGGCGGCTGATCGGGGTTTTGGACAAGCCAGCCCTCGGCGGCGGGGTGCGGGCCAATGCCATACTCGCGGCCATTGCCGTGGCGTGGCTGACCTCGGGCGCCTATCTCCGGGTGGAAACCGAGATCGCGCTCACCACCCTGGCGGCAAGTGCCGCCGCGCTCATCACCGCGGCGCTGATGCGAAGCCTGGCGGGGGCGTTGTTTCCGCCCATGGTGCTGGGGTTCAGCCTGGTCGCCGGCACGTTGTTCACGTTGTTTCCGGTGTGGGTGGCCAGCGCATCCAACACCTTGCTGGTCTGGCCGGCCCCCTCGGGCATCTGGCCGGATACGCAGATTTTCATCCGCTCGCTGGGGTCGCTGGTGTTTTCACCGACCATGGAGGTGGGCGCAATCATCGGGGTGGCGGTGTTGCTTTGGTCGCGGGTGATATTTTTCACCGGCGTCGCCGGCTGGGTGGCCGGGGCCCTCACGGCCATAGAGCTGCAAGGGCTCTCTGTGCCGTTTTACTGGCAGCCGGCATCCTATAATTTCTTCATCGCGGGCATGGCGCTGGGCGCGGCGTATTTTTTGCCCGGCTGGCCGAGCCTGGGGCTTGCGGTGGCGGGCGGCTCGGGGGCGGCGGTGCTGGCGGCGCTGATCCAGCATGTCCAGCCCGATTGGGCGTTTTTGCCCCTGTCCGCGATCGGGATTATCTGGATTTTTCTGGCCGCGTTCACGCTGAGCGGGGATAAGAAGCTGCCGCGGCGCAATACGCGCCACGATATGCCGCCCGAGCGTGTGTGGATGTATGAGGTGGACCGCACCCGCCGGTTTGGCCACCAGGAGCCGCTGCTGGTGGTGCCATTAGCGGGGCTGGTGCAGATCACCCAAGGGTTTGACGGGCGGCTGAGCCATGCGGGTGAATGGCGGCATGCGCTGGATTTTCAGCTCCCGCCGGGCGGGACGATCTGGGAAGCGCCGGTGACCGCGCCCGCCGCCGGCACCATCGAGCAGGTGCGCGACGATGTGCCCGATAACCAGCTCGGCGTCTGCAACTATGCCGAAAGCTGGGGCAATTATGTGCTGCTGCGCATGGAGCAGGGCGGCTGGGCGCTGCTGGCCCATCTCAAGCAGGCCAGCGTGGCGGTGACCGCGGGGGCGCATGTGGAGCTTGGGGCCTATCTGGGCCAGGTAGGCAATTCCGGCCGCTCGCCAGTGCCGCATCTGCATTTGCAGGTGCAAAATTCGCCGCGCCTGGGGGCGCCGACCAGCCCGTTCCGGCTGGCCAATTACGAGACCCAAACCGCCCAGGGCGGGCCTGGCATGTTGTGGCGTGAAGCCGGCGTGCCGCGGGAGCAAAACCTGCTCGCGGCGTCGCGGCCGGAAGCGGCCTCGTACTGGGTGCTGACCAGCCTGGCGCCCGGCCTGGGCGTGTGGACGGTGGAGATGACCGGCCAGATGCCCTGGCGCTTCCGCCAGCCGCGGGAGCGCGGGAAAATCGAGCATATCACCACCCGGATGGATGCCGAGGGCCAGCATATCCTCGCCTCCAGCCGCGGCGATGAGCTGGTGCTCCATCTCGACCCGGACGCCTGGCGGATACGCGAGATCCACCGCCTGCACACCCCCCTGCTGCGGCTGCTGGCGCTGGCGGTGCCGGCCATTCCCTATGCCGCCCGCGATTTGCTGGAATGGCGCGAGCCGGCGCTGGCCCTGGCCTGCACGGCCGGCAGCTTCAGCCTCTCACTCTGGCCCTACCGGCGGCTGCCGTTGCCTGAAATGCGCTGCCTGTGCCTGGAGGCCCCCAAAACAGAGACCGGCCTGCTGGTGGTGGAGAGCACGCCGGTCCGGCCCTCGATCTGGCTGCCCTCCAAGATCACCTGCAGTTTCCGGCGCTTGCGCGGGCCGGTGAGGGTGGAGGCGGTGTTCGAGACGGGCAGCATCAGCTGCACACAGCTTTCCTTCGAGCCCGGCCTGCCGTTTTGAGGCTGCTCAGTCCGGGCGGATGTCGGGGGTGAGGCGGTCATTGAAAAAGGCGAGCATCCGCGTCTGGCTGTCTTGCGCGGCGTGGGGGTCGTAGCCCACCCAGTGGCCTTGATAGAGTTGTTTGGGAATGTCGATGTCGAAGGAATGCACGGCATCAGGGTAGGTGACTTCGGCGATATCGGCGCCCGTGGCCTTGATGCCATCGCATTGACGGGCGGAGACCCAATTATCCTCGCCGCCATTGAAGATCAGCAGCGGCGCGGAGAGATTGACCGGGTGGTGCGGATACACGCCGCACCACGGGTAATAGGCGACGACGCCGCGGAACGGCGCCGGGGCGTCAAGGGATTTCATGTCGCCGGCATCGGCGGCTTCCATGGCCACGCTGCCGCCATTGCTCTGGCCCACCAGGAATATGTCTTGCGGCTGCACGAAGGGCTGGGCGCGCAGATAGCGCATGGCGTCGACGGCATCGTGCGCACGATAAACCAGGGCCTGCTGAAGTTCGGCGTTGCTCGCGCACATCGCATTACCTGAGAGGTTGCGGGGGCCGAAACTGTCGAGGTTGAGGACCACATAGCCGTGTTCATTGAGATATTCCGAGAGCATCTCGAGCGAGTATTGCACGGCGGGCTGCCAGCCGCCGCAGCCATGCATGAGCACCACGGCCGGAAACGGGCCATTGCCGAGCGGCTTGTCCATCTGCGCGGTGAGCATGACCTGGCTTGATGTGAACGGGTCGGAAGCCTGAAAACTGACAAGATCCTGCGCCCTGGCGGACCCGCCAAACGCGCAGAACATGCCAGCCGAGGCCGCAAGCGCCACGTATAACACCCGTATGATTTTCATTGTCGATCCCAGAAAAGCCTCGGCAGCAGATTGCTGCTGTCCTTGCCTGCACGGGTTAGAAAGAAATAGTTTCCGTCAATTTAAATTAACGTAACATTTAATTTGCCGTAACTCCCCGGCGGCCAGGCGCGAGGGCGGCTGGCTGAGCCGGGCTCCCCAGTTGGCAGGGCGGAAAGCCGCCGGGAGCCAGCCCCCTTCAAAAACGCCATGAGCAGAAACCCTTATGAAATTCATGGGGTGTTGCTCCCGCTTTCCAGGTGGACGCCCAGGCGGCCTGCGATGTCCTGGATAAACTGCCAGGCGACCCGGCCGGAGCGCCCTCCCCGCGTCACGGACCATTCAAGCGCCGCCGCGCGCAGCGCCTGGGTGGTGACCGGCAGGTTGTAGGCGGCGGCGTAACCCTCAACCATGGCGAAGAAGGTGTCCTGGTCGCCGTTGTGGAAGCCCAGCCACAGGCCGAAGCGGTCAGAGAGGGAGACTTTCTCCTCCACGGCTTCGCCGGGGTGGATCGCCACGGCGCGTTCGTTCTCCGTCATGTCGCGCGGCATCAGGTGCCGCCGGTTCGATGTGGCATAGAACAGGACATTCTCCGGCCGCCCTTCGATTCCCCCATCCAGCACCGATTTCAGCGCCTTGTAGTCGGCGTCCTCACGCTCGAAGGAGAGATCGTCGCACAGGATGATGCAGCGACGGGGCTGCCCGCGCAGCACGTTCAGCAATACCGGCAGGGTGCGGATGTCCTCGCGGTGGATCTCGATCAGCGCCAGCGAATCGGGCTGTTCCTTGTTCACCTGGGCGTGCACGGCCTTCACCAGCGAGGATTTGCCCATGCCGCGCGCACCCCAGAGCATGGCGTTGTTGGCCGGCAGGCCGGCTGCGAATCGCTGGGTGTTCTCCAGCAATATGCCCTTCTGCTGGCCAATGCCTTGCAGCAGCGCCAGCTCCACCCGGGCAACCCGGGGCACTGGAGCCAGCGTCAACCGCTCAGGGTGCCATACGAAGGCCCCGGCGGCGGCCAGGTTTGGCGGGACCTGCACGGGCGGCGCAAGACGCTCCAGCGCCTCGGCGATGCGGCGGAGCAGCGTGTCGTCCATTTGGTAGTCTCCTCGTTGTTTTGGCGCGCCAGTTGACTGTATCGCGCCGCAACCTATGGTCCGCCGCAACTCACGGCAACCAGGAGCAGACATGTTTATTACCCCGGCCTTCGCACAGACCGCCTCTGGCGCGGCCAGCAGCTACAGCAGCATCATCCAGTATGCCCCGCTGGTGCTGATGTTCGGCGTTTTTTATGTTTTGCTGATCATGCCCTCGCAAAAGCAGCAGAAGCAGCTGAAGGCGCGGCTGGCCACGATCAAGCGCGGGGATAAGGTTGTTACCGCGGGGGGGATTGTCGGGCTGGTGAAAAAGGCGGTTGACGGCGCCGATCAGGTGGAAGTGGAAATTGCCCCCAATGTCACCGTGAGCATCGTGCGCTCGACCATTACATCGGTGCTGGCGCCCGTGGCGGCGAACGACAAGAGCTAAAGCGCGTCATATTTAGCGCGCGCCGCCCACCAACCCGCGCGCATCATATTTAGCGCGCGCCGCCCACCAACCCGCGCGCAGTACCTTGCGTCATGAATGACGCAGGGTACTAGCCGAACGCGTGAATTACCCTCAGAAAAATCGCTAGCGCCTCAGAACCGCCGCGCGGTGGTGTAGCGGGCGACATCTTCCAGCGCGGTGCGCATCGGGCTTTCGGGGAAGGCCGCCAGCGCCGCGCAGGCAGATTCCACGAAGGCATCGGCCCGGGCGATGCTGCGCTGGGTGGCGTTGTGGCGCTGCATGAAGGCCAGGGCGGTGGCAAGGTCGGTCTCGGATTGTTCGCCCTCGCCGATGGTGCGGGTCCAGAATTCCAGCTCCTGGGCATCCGCCCCCGCGATGGCCAGCAGCACCGGATAGGTGAGCTTGCCTTCGCGGAAGTCGTCACCCACGGTTTTGCCAAGCTCGGCCTCGTCGGCGGCGTAGTCCAGCGCGTCATCCACCAGCTGGAAGGCCATGCCCAGGTCCATGCCAAATTGCGCCAGGGCGGCCGTTTGCGCGGCCGGGCGCTGCGCGATCACGCCGCCAACCTCGCAAGCCGCCGCGAAAAGCGCCGCAGTCTTGCCGCGGATCACGTCAAAATATTTCTGCTCGGTGGTGGAGATGTCGTTCTGCGTGGTTAGTTGCAGCACCTCGCCCTCGGCGATGGTGGCGGACGCGCTGCACAGAATGCGCAACACCTCCAGCGAGCCGTCCTCGACCATCAGCTCAAAAGCACGGGCGAAGAGGAAATCTCCCACCAGCACCGAGGCCTTGTTGCCAAACACCGCGTTGGCGCTGGCAAAGCCTCGCCGCAGCACGGATTCGTCCACCACATCGTCATGCAGCAGGGTGGCGGTATGGATGAACTCGACGCAGGCGGCGAGCTTGATCTGGCGCGCGCCCTCGTAGCCGCAGAGCTTGGCGGCCGCCAGGGTGAGCAGCGGGCGCAGCCGCTTGCCGCCCGCCGCGACGAGATGCGCGGCAAGCTGGGGGATTAGGGCAACGGGGCTGTCCATCCGGGCGACGATCGCCTGGTTGGTGGCCAGCAGTTCAGGCTCCAGCATGGCTGTGAGCCGGCCTAAAGCGTTGGTCGTCAAAGGCGTCGCACCATCCAAATTTTTAGGCCTAACCAGAGAGCTTCAATTACGATACCTCCATATCGGGCGGACGGAAAAAAGGGTCAAGGCGCGCGGCATGAATGAGATCACATCCGGCGGATTATTGGGCGGGCGCGTGGCTTACCGGCAACTTGCCACGGGCCACCGAACGGGGTTTGAGCCGGTGCTGATGGCCGCCGCCGTGCCGGCGCGGGCGGGGGAGCTGGTATTGGAGGCTGGAACCGGCGCGGGGGCGGCTCTGCTGTGCCTTGCCGCGCGGGTGCCGGGGATGCGGGGCGTGGGCATCGAGGCCGAACCTGCCCTCACCCGCCTGGCCAATGAGAATTTCCGGGCGAACGGGTTTACCGGGACCGCCTGCATCCAGGGCGATGCCATGCACCTGCCCTTCCCCAGCCATGCGTTCGACCATGTGATGGCCAACCCGCCCTGGTTCGCCGCGCATAACACCGCCTCGCCGGATGCGCGGCGCGCGCTGGCGCATCAGGCCGGGCCGGGGTTGCTTGGAGGCTGGATCAACTCGCTCACCCGCGTTTTGCGCCCGCGCGGCAGCATCACGCTGATTTTGCCCGCCGCCTCCCTCACCGCAGCCGGGGCGGCGCTGCGCGGGGCGGGGTGCGGCGCGATCAGCTTGTTTCCGCTCTGGCCGCGGGCGGGCGCACCGGCGAAGATTATCATCATCACGGCGCGCCGGGGCGCCAAAAGCCCGGACCGCGTGCTGCCGGGGCTGGTGCTGCATGACGCGGCGGGGATAACCGCGGCGGCGCAAGCGGTTTTAGAGCCGGATGGCATGAGATGGAATCGCTGCGCGATCATATCGCATGCCTGAATCCGTCTCTGACTTATTAAGGATAGAGGGCGAGGCTCAATCCACCATCGGGGTGTGGAACACGGCGTAGGTTTCGCTGTTCTGGTCCTGGGCGCGCTCGGGCATGTCGGGCCGGTGGTTCACGCCGGAGTAATGCGCGATGAGCGAGCGCCGCTCCATGCCCGGCACTTCAGGCAGCGACCCCTGGTGGATCAGCCGCCCGTGCCAGATCAGCACATCGCCCCGTTTGGCCAGCAGGCTGACCGGCGGGCGGCCGAACGCCTTTATCTCATGCTCGATGGCCGGGGAGAGAAACCGCTCGGCGAATTTCTCCCAATGGTTGATGCCCGTGCCGGGCGCCTTGTGGGCAAGTTCCTCCCCGGTGAGAAACTGGCGCACCTTCTCGCCGCGCAACAGGGGCCAGCGGTGCGAGCCGGGGATATATTGAAACGGTCCGCTGGCGGGGTGGATGTCGCCCAGGGCGATCCACACCGCCGCGTACCAGGAGTTGACGAAAGGCGGGTTCAGGTAATCATCCTGGTGCCAGCCGCGCTGGGAGCTCATCCAGCCGGTGAGGCAGAGGTGCAGCATCATGTCCTCGCCGATGACCTCTTTCATCTTCGCCATCAGCGGCGGGTAGAGGGCCAGGTCGCGCATTTCGGGCACATACATATAGGGTGAGGCGATTAACCAGCCGTGCTTCTTTTTATGCGCGATGCGGCGTTGCAGGTAGGGCTCGCTCACCGCATCGGGGATGAAACCGGGAAGATGCAACACGCCATCGCGCCGCCACTCGGCTTGCGCGGGGGTGAGGCTGGCCTCGTCGACCTCGCGCCGGTCAAGGTAGGGGATCAGCGTCTCATCCGGGTATTCGGCGAGATCTGCGAAGTGGATGACGGGTGGCGGCGGCATCGGGGCAAGCGGCGCGATGGGCGCCGCCGCGCTCTGGCGGCCGAAAATTTTGTTGATCGTGCCCAAAATGCCCACGCGCCTGCTCCTCTTGATACACGCAAGCTTAACTATATTCGCGGAGGGCGGACAATGCCCAGCTAGTTTCCCGCCCCTGAAGTCCGCTGCGAGATGCAGCGGACGAAAGAGATCAGGACACTACGAGCGGAGCAGCGCATCGCGCATCACCGCGGCGATGCCCACCGCCAGCAGCGCCACCAGCGCGCAGGCGCCAAACCCCGCGCCAAAACCATGTGCCAGCAGCATGCCCGCCGCCAGCGTGGCGCCGAATGCGCCGCCGATGGCGCGAAAGAGCAACATGCAGCCGGTGGCGACGCCGACATCGCCACGCTGCGCCGCGTTCTGGATGGCCACAGTGATGTTGGGTTGCACCAGGCCGATGCCGCCGCCGAGCAGCACGCTGTATGCCTCGCACAGTAACAGCGGCGTTGATGCCCCCATGGTCGCCAGCAGGCCGAGGCCCAGCGCGCACAACGCAAGGGCCGCCAGCATGGTGGGCTTGGTGCGGCCCAAGCTGCGCGAGATTCTGCCTCCTATATAAGAGAGGAGAACAAAGGCCAGCAGGAAGGGCGTGGTGTAGAGGCCCGAAGCGGCGGCGTTGGTGTGTTTAATGTACTGAAAGAACAGCGGCAGCAGCAGCGAGCCGCCGAAGGTGCATAGCGAGTTGGTGGCCGAAAGCAGCAGCCCGCCCAGCACCGTGGCGTTGCGGAACAGGCGCAGCGGGAGCATCGGCGCTGGGGCGTGGTGTTCCACCCAGGCGGTCAACCCGGTAAAAGCCACCCCGGATACCACCAGGATCAGCGTTGCGCGCGAGTCCCAGGGGAAATCGCGCCCGCCGGAAGCCGCGAGCACCAGCCAGGCGGTGATGGCGCAAACCAGCACGGCGGCGCCAAGGAAATCTATGCGCTGGCCGGCGCCGGCATGCGGCGGCAGGCGGCGCAACGCCCGGCCGCTGAACACCCAGGCCAGGGCGCAGAGGGGCAGGTTGACCCAGAAGATTCCGCGCCAGGAGAGGCTATCGGTCAGCGCGCCGCCGAGCATCGGCCCGGCGATGCTGGCGATGCCCCACATGCCGCTCATATATATCTGGTAGCGGCCACGCTCGCGCGGCGGCGCGACATCGGCAATGGCGGTCTGGGCGATGACCATGAGGCCCGCCCCGCCGATGCCCTGCACCGCCCGCCAGAGCGCGATTTCCCAGAAATGCGTTGCCGCCGCGCAGCCCAGCGAGGCGGCGGCGAACACGAGGATCGCCGGCTGCATCAGCCGCCGGCGCCCGTAGATGTCCGACAGCCGCCCGAAGATCGGCGTGGCGGCGGTGCCGGTGAGCAGATAGGCGGAGATGATCCAGGCGATGTGGGAACCGCCACCCAGATCACGCGCCATGCGCGGCACGGCGGGGACGATGATGGTCTGGTCCAGCGCCGCGAGCAGGATGCACAAGGCCACGCCGCGGATGACGGGGAGAATTTCCTCATGTGTGTAGGTTTTCGCCGCTGTCATGTTTTGGAGATACCCTCTCCATGCGGAGTCGCCGCAATGTATCGCTTTGTTGCTGGACATGGCGGCACGGCGCACCCAGATTGCGGATACCCTGGAGGGGCTTTGGCGCGCCGCCGGGACTCGGCGGAAAAACGAGTCTTAAAAATAATCCGTGACGGTCATATGTAGTTATAGATTGCTTTATGCGCCACAAGATGTAGTTTAGCGTCCTGTGGTAAAACGTTCCAGAGTAGAACATCGGGGTTTGACGAAATGAACATGATGACGAAGCCTGAGGCTGTGCTGCTCGACGACGGCATCCAGATGCGCGGGCGGCACCAGGTACATATCGACCGCTCCCGCGATGCGCTGCTGACCGATTTTGGCCGCGCCACGCTGGATGACCGTTATCTGCTGCCCGGCGAAGGCTACCAGGATCTGTTCGCGCGCGTTGCCTCCTATTACGGCGACAATGCCGCGCATGCGCAGCGGCTTTACGACTACATCAGCAAAATGTGGTTCATGCCGGCTACCCCCGTGCTCTCCAACGGCGGAACGGAGCGGGGCTTGCCGATTTCATGCTTCCTCAACGAGGCCTCGGACTCGCTGGAGGGTATCGTCGGGCTTTGGAATGAGAACGTGTGGCTCGCCTCCAAGGGCGGGGGCATCGGCTCCTACTGGGGCAATCTGCGCTCGATTGGCGAGAAGGTTGGCCAGAACGGCAAAACCTCGGGCGTTGTGCCGTTCATCCGCGTGATGGACAGCCTCACGCTGGCCATCTCCCAGGGCTCGCTGCGGCGCGGCTCGGCCGCAGTGTATCTGCCCGTATGGCACCCGGAGATCGAGGAGTTCATCGAAATCCGCCGCCCGACCGGGGGCGACCCCAACCGCAAGGCGCTCAACCTGCATCACGGCATTCTGATCTCGGACGCGTTCATGCGCGCGGTGGAAACCGATTCCGAATGGGTGCTCACCTCGCCGAAGGACCGCGCGCATGTGCGCAGCATTTCCGCCCGCGCGCTGTGGGTGCGGATTCTCACCGCGCGCATTGAGACCGGCGAGCCGTATCTGGTGTTCTCCGACCATGTGAACAACGCGCGCCCCGAGCACCACAAGCTGGCCGGGCTGGAGGTTAAAACCTCCAACCTCTGCGCCGAGATCACCCTGCCTACCGGGCTTGACCAGCACGGCAAGCAACGCACGGCGGTGTGCTGCCTCTCCTCGGTGAACCTGGAAACCTGGTTCGAGTGGCACAAGGAGGAGATGTTCATCGAGGACATCATGCGCTTCCTGGATAATGTGCTGCAGGATTTCATCGACAAGGCGCCGGACCTGATGGAGAAGGCGAAATACGCCGCCATGCGCGAGCGCTCGGTGGGGCTTGGCGTGATGGGGTTCCACTCCTTCCTGCAGGACCAGAACGTGCCTTGGGAAAGTGTGATGGCGAAAGTGTGGAATGTGAAGATGTTCAAGCACTTGCGCGCCGGTGCTGATGCGGCATCGAAGAAGCTGGCGCAAGAGCGCGGCGCCTGCCCGGATGCCGAGGAATACGGTATACAGGAGCGCTTCTCGCACAAGATCGCGATTGCGCCGACCGCCTCTATCTCGATCATCACCGGCAATACCTCGCCGGGGATTGAGCCGATCGCCGCCAATGTGTTCTTGCAGAAGACGCTCTCTGGCAGCTTTACAGTACGTAACCGGCCGTTGCAGAAGCTGCTGGAAAAATACGGGCGTGATGATGATGAGACGTGGTCTTCCATCACCACCACCAAGGGCAGCGTGCAGCATCTGGACTTCCTCACCCAGCACGAGAAGGACGTGTACAAGACCGCGTTCGAGCTGGATCAGCGCTGGATTATCGAACATGCGGCTGACCGCACGCCCTATATCTGCCAGAGCCAGTCGATCAATATTTTCGTGCCGGCGAATGTGAACAAGCGCGACCTGCATCAGTACCACTATCAGGCCTGGAAAAAAGGTGTGAAATCATTGTATTACTGCCGGTCGCTGTCGATCCAGCGGGCGGATACGGTCTCTGAGAAAGCCGTGCGCCCGGATGAGTTCACCGGCATTCCAGTGGAGGCGGCGCCTGGGGTGCAGGCACCCGCCTCGACCAATTATGAGGAATGCCTGGCCTGCCAGTAGCGAAAACATGATCGGGGTCTGGGGTCCGTGGCCCCAGCGGGTCCAGGGCGGCGCCCTGGCTGGTATCCAAGGGGCCGAGCCCCTTGGCAGCACAAATAGAGATTAAAGGCCTAAATTATGAGCGAGAACCTGCCCCTGAAGATCGACCTGCTGACCGAGAATCCGGTCTACAAGCCGTTCCGCTACCCCTGGGCCTATGACGCCTGGCTGACGCAGCAGCGCGTGCATTGGCTACCCGAGGAAGTGCCGCTCGCCGATGATGTGAAGGACTGGCACAAGAACCTGACCCTGGCCGAGCGCAATCTGCTGACGCAGATTTTCCGCTTTTTCACGCAGGCGGATGTCGAGGTGAACAACTGCTACATGAAGCAGTATTCCCAGGTGTTCAAACCCACTGAAGTGCTGATGATGCTCTCGGCGTTCTCGAACATCGAGACCATCCATATCGCCGCGTATTCGCATCTGCTCGATACCGTGGGGATGCCAGAGGTCGAATACACCGCGTTCCTTAAGTATAAGGAGATGAAGGACAAATACGACTTCATGCACGGCTTCTCGGTCTCCGATAAGCACAACATCGCGAAAACCCTGGCGGCGTTCGGCGCCTTCACCGAGGGGCTGCAGTTGTTCGCCTCGTTCGCGATTTTGCTCAACTTCCCGCGCTTCAACAAAATGAAGGGCATGGGGCAGATCATCACCTGGTCGGTGCGCGATGAGTCACTGCATTGCGAGTCGATCATCAAGCTGTTCCGCACCTTCGTGCAGGAAAACCCGGAGATCTGGACCGAGGAGTTGCGCCGGGAACTCTACCTTACCTGCGCCACCATCGTGGACCACGAGGACGCCTTCATCGACCTCGCCTTTGAGCTGGGCGCGGTGGAAGGGCTGACGGCTGAAGAGGTGAAGCGCTATATCCGCTACATCGCCGACCGCCGGCTGACGCAGCTTGGCCTCAACGCGCTGTTCCATGTCGACAAGAACCCCCTGCCCTGGCTGGACGAGATGCTGAACGCGGTGGAACATGCGAACTTCTTTGAGAACCGCTCCACCGAGTACAGCAAGGCTTCGACCACCGGGAGCTGGGAGGACGCCTTCGCCGAATTCAGCCCCGCGGCCGATGGCCTGCCGGTGCAATAAACACTGATGGGATCACTGTAAGTTGTGAGCATTGGCTGCCAAAAACAACCCAGGCGTTCAATCGCGAAGAGTTGTCCATTCTTTGCGTAGCTTAATACCTTCGTATACTATAACAGCGGCGTATCCCCGGAGATTAACGCTTTCGGCCCGCCTGACCAGCAGATCGTGCAGCGAAATATTGGGTAGTGGCGGATTTACAGTGGACTAAACGCATCATGGCAAGTGTACCCGAGGAAGAAATAAAGTCCCAGATTAAACCGAACGCGGCGGTTCCGCGATACAGCCGCAGGTTGTCAGATAAAATTCTGATAGCCTTTCATCATGCTTGTGACCAGAGCGATTATGAAATCGCTGAACAGTTGTTGCGGATTCTGGAGACGATGCTGAACCGCCGGAGCGTTCCGCCGGACTCCAACCGGCGCAAAACCATTGAAAGTCTTGTCGCTGCACACGAACGGCTATGGCATCTGCGCCATCCGGAGAAGCATGCGGGCTAAGCCCGAAGCCCTTCTCAGGTGGTTATTTTCTCATAGCTCTCGTTGCCGCTCACATGGAACGCCAGACCGGACCATTGGGAAAACCTGTCGTACCAGACGTTTAAGTGCAGCTTGCCTCTGAGATCAAAGCGCTGCGCCGTTATCGCCCCGCCTTCCGCCGTTGGCAGGCTGTTCCAGCCCTGCGGCTTCACAACCGCCGCATAGGTATGCGCGGTCTGGATATTGAGGAGCGTGCCGTTCAGCATCGCCTTGTTCCAGTAGGTTAACGGCATGGTATCGGCCGGGGCGGTGTATTCGGGATAACTCCTGGCCGGGTTGCCGTGGTTAATTCCCGCCACGCTGTAGCCCGCGGCGGTTTTATGGGCGTGCACCGCCAGCCGGGCGCCGTTGTCGTTCACCTGGCTCTCCAGGCTCTGGAACACACCGCCCGACCAGCGCTCGCGCGCCGTGGCGCCGTAGCGAAACAGGGGAATGCCCGCAAAGGTGACGAGCAGGGCTATGTTGATGTCCACCACCAGACCATCGCTGCCGCGGGTGAAATTCAGGTGGTGCTCGCCGATCGGCGTGCCGTTTCGCAGCACCCGGAAGGACATCTGGTTGCCCGCGGGCACCGGAAGCTCATCCGCCAGTGCCGGCCCCGCCACGGCCAATGCCGCTGTCCCCGCTAAAAACCGCCGCCTTTGCATCGCTGATTCCCATGCCGTGAATGGATCTGATCTAGCGGCTGAGTGGTTCAGCCTAAGTTATTATACGATGAATCATCGAGCCTGGATCAGTCGCCGGGAGGGGCGACATCCATAACGTGCCGTGGCAGAGTGCTTTCATGCATCAGCTGATTCTACTCCGTCACGCCAAAGCGGCCCCAGCAAACGCCGCCCCCTCAGACCATGACCGGCCGTTGACCGACGCCGGGAGACAGGCGGCCGCCGCCATCGCCACCGCCATGCGCAAGGCCGGGCTGGCGCCTGATGTCGTGCTGGTCTCCACGGCATTGCGCACACAGCAGACTTTCGCCGAGCTGGAGACCGCCGGGGTGTGGGATGAATGGCCCAACATCGACTCCCTGCCCGTTTTGTACATGGCCTCGCCCAACCGGATACGCGACCTGCTGCGCGAATTGCCGGAAACGGTGCGCAGCGCGCTGGTGGTCGGGCATAATCCGGGATTGCATGATCTGGCGCTGGCAATTTCCGGCCCCGCCAGCTCCCAGCCGGACCTGGTGCGCCTGAACGATGGCTTCCCCACCGCCGCCATGGCTGAATTTCTGGTCACCACCCCCTGGCGGCGGCTGGGCGCGCATGGCGCAACCCTGCAACGCTTTATCAAGCCAGCTGACATCGTTTGAACCCAAAAACGCACTAATTTGAAGCCCCGATGCCGAGAAGGGGGTGTGCTGAGGCCGCGCGCGCCCGGCTTTACATATGACCCGTGATTTAATAACGCTCTCCTCGTCCGCGCCATGCCAGACTATTTATTCGAACCTCCCCTCGAACCAATCAGAAGGTGAATCCGCATGTCTCCATCCGCAACCAGTAAGCAGGTCGGTACCGCAACGCTGAGCTATGACGGAAAAACAGCGCCCCTGCCCGTACTGACAGGCTCGCTTGGCCCCGCCTGCGTCGACATCCGCAAGCTGCAGAACGAACTCGGCGTTTTCACCTTTGACCCCAGCTACGGCGCCACGGCCTCTTGCGAAAGCTCCATCACCTATATCGATGGCGATGCGGGTATTCTGCTATATCGCGGCTACCCGATCGAGCAGCTGGCTGAAAAATCCACCTTCCTTGAAGTCGCCTATCTGCTGCTGTTCGGCAACTTGCCGAATAAGGCCGAGCTCGGCGTGTTCACCAACGGCGTCACCCGCCATACCATGCTGCATGAGCAAATCCGCCGCTTCTGGGATGGTTTCCGCCGCGACGCGCACCCGATGGCCATGCTCTGCTCCGTGGTCGGCGCGATGTCCGCCTTCTACCCCGACAGCATCGACACCCAGGACCCGCGCCAGCGCGAGATCAGCGCGTACCGGATGATCGCGAAAATCCCGACCATCACGGCCTGGGCGCATAAGTACAACGCCGGACAGCCGTTCGTTTATCCGCGCAACGACCTGAATTACTCGGAAAACTTCCTGCATATGTTCCATGCCGTGCCGGCCGAGCCCTATGTGCAGAACCCGATCCTGACCCGCGCGATGGACCGGATTTTGATCCTGCACGCCGACCATGAGCAGAATGCCTCCACCTCCACGGTGCGCCTGGCCGGCTCCACCGGCGCCAACCCGTTTGCCTGCATCGCCGCCGGCATCGCCTCGCTCTGGGGCCCCGCGCATGGCGGCGCCAACGAGGCCGTGCTGAAGATGCTTGCCGAGATCGGCCATAAGGACAACATCCCGGCCTTCATCGCGCAGGTGAAGGACAAGAACAGCCATGTGAAGCTGATGGGCTTTGGCCACCGGGTTTACAAGAACTTCGACCCGCGCGCCAAGATCATGCAGCAAACCTGCTACGAAGTGCTCGAGGCCCTGGGCATCAAGGACGAGCCGATGCTCGACCTCGCGATGGAGCTGGAAAGGATCGCGCTGGAGGATGAATACTTCGTCTCGCGCAAGCTCTACCCGAATGTGGATTTCTATTCGGGCATCATCCTGAAAGCCATGGGCTTCCCCACCACCATGTTCACGCCCATCTTCGCGCTGGCGCGCACGGTTGGCTGGATCAGCCAGTGGATGGAAATGATCGAGGACCCGCAGCAGCGTATCGGCCGGCCGCGCCAGATTTATACCGGCGCCGCCACCCGCGACTACACCCCCCTCGACCAACGGGGTTAATGCCCGGATTCACGAACGCCGGAAGGCCAAGGGGGGCGACTCCCTTGGTCTTTTTTTGTTGAACCGCCTGCCCTCCGGCCCCTGGCGCAACCTGATCGCCGGGCTGTTCTATATGCTCACCATCACGGCGCTGGCCACGCTCGCCTATGTGCTGGCGGGCTGGAACCTGGCGGATGCCTTTTATTTCGTCATCATCACCGTTTTTACAGTGGGTTATGAAGAGGTCCACCCGATCCATTCGCCCGAGCTGCGCGCCATCACCATCGGCACCATCGTGCTGGGCAGCACCGGCGTCATCTTCCTCACCGGCGCGCTGGTGCAAGCCTTCACCTATACGCAAATTCAGCAATTGTTCGGAACCAAGCGGATGAAAACGCAGATCGAGAAAATGTCCGGCCATGTGATCATCTGCGGCTACGGGCGGATCGGCGAGGCGCTGGCGGAAGAGTTGCAGGCGGGCGGGGCGGCGTTTGTTATTGTTGACCTTGACGAAGCCCGGCTGGCGCAGGCATCGGCGCAGGGCTTCCGCACCTGGCAGGGCGATGCAACGATGGAGAGCGTGCTGGAGGATGCCGGCGTGCTCCGCGCGCGCGCCCTGGCCACGGTGGTGCCCAATGATGCGGTAAACGTGTTCATCACCCTCACTGCGCGCAGCCTGAACAAGGAGCTGGAGATCATCGCGCGCGGGGTTTCGCCCAATACCAAGGGCAAACTGCTGCATGCGGGGGCGAGTTCGGTGGTGGAACCCACCCATATCGGCGCCGAGCGCATCGCGCAGCTGATCCTGTTTCCGCAGACCTCGCGCTTCACCGACGATACCCGGCGGATGCGCGCGCTGGGCGCGGGGCTGCGCACGCTGGGGCTGGAGCTGGAGGTGATGGCCGTATCGCCCGATAGCCCGCTGGCGGGCACCAGCATCGAGAAGATCGAGCAGGATGCGATTGGCAGCCTGTTCGTCATCGCCATCAACCGCCGGAACGGCGAGACGCTTACCCGCCCGGCCCCCGCCACCATCGTTGAAGCGGGCGATGGCGTCGTGGTGATCACCCGCTCCGGGCGGAGCACGCCGAAAATCAGTTGAGTTTAATGCCGGCCCCCTGCCCTGCTCATTGTGCAACGCACACGGCCAACTACATATAGCCCCACACAACCGTAACAGGACCTAACCATGCCCTCATTGTTCGACCCGTTGAACCTTGGCAGCCTCACCCTGCCCAACCGCATCATCATGGCGCCGCTCACCCGCGCGCGCGCCGGCGCCAGCCGGGTGCCCAATGCGCTCATGGCCACGTACTATGCGCAGCGCGCCGGGGCCGGGCTCATTATCTCGGAGGCAACCTCGGTCATGCCGCACGGCGTCGGCTATGCCGATACGCCGGGCCTGTGGTCCGATGAGCAGGTGCAGGGCTGGAAACTCGTCACCAATGCGGTGCATCAGGCCGGCGGGCGCATTTTCGCGCAGCTTTGGCATGTCGGGCGCATCTCCGCGCCGCTGTTCCTCAACGGCGAACGCCCCGTTGCCCCCAGCGCCATCGCGCCCAAGGGCCATGTGAGCCTGGTGCGTCCGCAGCAAGAATATGTCACCCCGCGCGCGCTGGATATTGAGGAGATCCCCGGCATCGTGGAGGCCTACCGCAAGGCGGCGATGAACGCGCAGATGGCTGGGTTCGACGGTGTGGAAATCCACGGCGCCAATGGCTATCTGCTTGACCAGTTTTTGCAGGACAGCTCGAACCAGCGCACCGACGACTACGGCGGCTCGGTCAAGAATCGCGCGCGGCTGCTGCTGGAGGTCACCGATGCGGTCACCTCCGTGTGGGAGGCCGACCAGGTTGGCATGCACCTCGCCCCGCGCATGGACTCTCACGATGTCGGCGATTCAGATCCTCTGGCGACGTTCGGCTATGTCGCGGCGGAGCTGGGCGAACGCGGGCTTGCCTTCATCTGCGCGCGCGAGCACCAGGGGGCGGATTCACTCGGGCCGCAACTGAAGAAGATGTTTGGCGGCGTCTATATCGCCAATGAGAACTTCACACTGGAGAGCGCGCAGGCGGCCCTTGCCGCGGGTACGGCCGATGCCATCGCCTGGGGCAAGCTCTTTATCGCCAATCCCGATCTGGTGGAGCGCTTCAAGCGCGGTGCACTGCTTAACGAGTTGGATGCGGCAACACTTTATGCGCCCGGCCCGCATGGCTACACGGACTACCGCGCGTTGGAAGAGGCGCTCGCGTAAGGCGCCGGGGCGACCACGCTTTAGCCTGATCGCTTTAAGTGCCATTCGGCTCGCTCGGTTGAGCGAACCTCAAACGATCGCGCTCGAGCCATTTTTCCGAGGGCGATTCACGCTTTCGGCTCGCTCGGTTGAGCGAGCCTCAAACGATCGCACTCGAGCCATTTTTCCGAGGGCGATTCACGCTTTCGGCTCGCTCGGTTGAGCGAACCTCAAACGATCGCACTCTCTAAAACAGTTCGATATCGCCGCCGGAATGCTTGGTTCCGGCGAGGTATCCTTCCTGCACAAGTTCCTCATAGCATTTTACACGGTTACGGCCGCTATGCTTGGCTAAATACAGGGCCTCATCGGCACGGCCGAAAGCCGCTGCGCCGTTGTCGTCTGGCTGGATCATGCTGAAGCCGATGCTCACCGTCACCCGTCCGACCTGCGGAAACGAAGCCTGCGCCACGGCGGCCCGGAAATCATCCAGCGCCGCCCAGGCTTCCTCCCGTGTCGTCTCGGGCAGAATCAACAGGAATTCCTCGCCGCCGAAGCGAAAAATCCCCTCAACGCCGGAAAAAGCTTCACTCATCAGCCGCGCCAGCAGGATCAGCACCTCATCGCCATAGGGATGTCCAAACTGATCGTTCACCCGCTTGAAAAAATCGACATCCACCACGGCGATGACGGCATGTATGGCTGCTTCCGCCGCGATCTGCTTGAAATAACTGCCGAAAGTCCGCCGGTTGAGCAGGCCGGTCAGCTCATCGCGGTCACCATAGTCGAGCAATCCCAGATGGTTGCGATACACGCGCAGCAGGCCGTGGACTGTATGCGCCTGATCGCCCTCCAGCTTTGAGGGACGCAAAAGCTCCATCACCGCGATGATCTCACGCTCGTTCCAAAGCGGGAAAACATGGCAGCACAGCCCGGCCTCATCACGCGAGCCGTAGATGTAGCACCGTTTGGCGTAACAATCGCGCCACTCCTTGCGCGCATCCTCAAGGCTTATTTCCTGCTCGGGACGATAATGCGCCGGCAGAGACAGCCGCTCGCGCAACCTGACCCCGTGCCCCTCGGCCACCACCCGCCAGATCGAAAGCCGTTGAACCTCGGCCAGCTCAAAAATCACCCGCGCAAGAGCGGCTTCCAGAACATCCTTATTCCGCAGGTCGGTCAGGTCAGCGACGGTATGGATCAGTTCTGTCATGGGGTTGAGCCGGATATTCCCATGAAAAACTTAAAGAGCGGACAACAATCACGCCGGCGCATCATCCATGCGGGAGTAGCCATGGCGCTCGCCGCGGTTGGTTGGTATAGACCGCTCCTGTTAAAACTCTGAAGGTATTCCCTATGGCACGCCGCCGGCAGCTCTATGAAGGCAAAGCAAAAATCCTGTTCGAAGGTCCCGAACCGGGAACCCTCGTGCAATATTTCAAGGATGACGCCACGGCGTTCAATGCCCAGAAAAAGGGCACCATCACCGGCAAGGGGGTGCTGAACAACCGTATCAGCGAGTTCCTGATGATCAAGCTGGCGGA
>NZ_JABEVC010000113.1 GCF_013044125.1 Acidocella sp.
ACGAAACCATGCCATCGACCACATCGACCTCAGAATCTGTCAGCCTCATTAGGAGGGGCATCAACATGCATGATCGAGAAGATAGCCCATCTGCGCCGCGGAAATCGCCACCACACCGTCACTCGGCGATGGCCAGATGAAGCGAGATTTCTCCAGCCGTTTGTACCTCAGTCAGAAATGCAGGTATTTCGCCGGCCTCGCCGCACCTTGTTACCGTGACCCACCCCTTTCATCCGTATTCCGGGCAGGGCGGGGTATGCATTGCAAAGCGCGGCAACCGAGCTGGCAAGCGTTGGCTGCTTCGCTTTGCCGATGGCCGAATTTGCTCCGTTCCGCCGCAATGGACCGATGCGGCAACCCCTGATCCTGAGATGTCGGCGGGAGGCCGCCGCGCACTTTGCAGCCTTGGCGATCTTTTGGAGCTCGGTGAGCTTGTGGCGCACCTCATGCTGCAAAGGCGGGTTGATGGACCAAAAATATGTAATGATAAATATGCCGCGTCTGTAAGGCAAAAGACGCCGCAAAGCCCCTGGGGACTCCGGTGAATGGTAATCATTAACTTTGGTAATTGGCGACTGAGTGGCACCGACCATCTTGACCCCACAACTAAAGACGGCATATTATATATTACACTTACTGAGAAAATAGCTGAGGTTCCAGGTGTCGAGCAGCGCCAACCACGAGCGATCAAAGGCCAACGCTTTGGCGGAGGATGGGGCACTCAATCCCGCTCCGGAGAAAGTCGGAGACCCGAAGTTCCAGGAAGGCGGTTTCTTCGATCCACGAGACATCGTGCAAGTGAAGTACGAGATGCTGCGGCGCGTAGCCGTCGACAGGGTTTCAGTGACGGAAGCATCCGACGAATATGGTGTGTCCCGGCCGACGTTTTATCAGGCGAAGGCGGACTTCGGAGGCGCGGGCCTGGCCGGTCTGGTACCGAGGAAGCGCGGGCCGCGCGGACCGCACAAGCTCCAGGGCGAAGTGCTGGCGTTCCTCATTGCACAGGTGGACCCAGGCGAGCCCATCCGGGCGCGCGAACTGACGGAGCGTCTCCGGATAAAGTTCGGCCTCGATGTCCACCCCAGAACGATCGAGCGCGCGCTTGGTCAAAAAAAAACGGTGTGACCAGCATTGGCGCGCAACTGCATTCCGCGATGCAGTTGCGCGCCACAGAGCGATACGAAATATTGCGGGCCGCCGCTCTCGGTACCGCGCTGCCGCCAGAGGCACGCAGCGGTCTTACCATTCTTCTTCATCGCGGAATGTGGGCCTGGATTCGCGCGATCGTGCGGACGCCCGGCCAGTGTCCGGCCGCTTCCGTGCCGCCGGTAGTTGACCTGTCAATCGCAGAAAAAACGTCCGAACAACGCAAAATTATCTGCCTACTCGCCGCCATGGTGATGGCGGTCCCTGAACGGAGGACAGCATGAACGAAAAGCTCAAGGTTCAATCACATCACCTCGAACGGGGTGCCTATCTGTACATCCGGCAATCATCGATGCGGCAGGTCATGGAGAATGTCGAAAGCACCAAGCGTCAATACGACCTTCGTGGCCGCGCGATCGGGCTTGGGTGGCATGATGACCAGATCGTTGTCATCGACAGCGACCAAGGCGAGTCCGGCGCTTCAGCATCGTGGCGTGAAGGCTTCCAGCGCCTGGTGTCCGATGTCGGCATGGGGCGCGCGGGGATCGTCATGGGCTTGGAGGTATCTCGGCTCGCCAGAAACAATGCGGACTGGCATCGACTGCTGGAAATCTGCGCCTTGGCCGACACCCTCATCCTCGACGAAGATGGCGTGTACGATCCCGCCAACTTCAATGATCGCCTGCTGCTCGGGCTCAAGGGCACCATGAGCGAAGCCGAGTTGCATGTCATCAAAGCCCGATTACGCGGGGGTATCCTCAACAAGGTGCGACGCGGCGAATATCGTTGTCCTCTGCCAACGGGCTTCATCTATGATGAACTTGGCGATGTGGTCCTCGATCCTGACGCCCAAATCAGGGACATGATCAACCATTTTTTCGAGACGTTCTCCCGGGTCGGGTCAGCTACGCAGACTGTCAAGGCGTTCGCCAGGGAAGGTCTGCTCTTCCCCTCCCGCCTGCGCAACGGGAAACAGGTGGTCTTCCAACCGCTGACCGCATCGACCGCAATGCGCACGCTGCATAATCCGCGCTATGCTGGAGTCTATGCTTTTGGCCAGCGCCTTTATCGCCGGACCGTCGATGGCAAGAAACAGCTCCGCAAGCGCGACCCGAAGGACTGGCATGCATGTATCCCGGACGCCCATCCCGGCTATATCAGCTGGGACAAGTTCCAGCATAACCTCAAGGTTCTTGAGGACAATGGCGCCGGCTATCAGGCCGTGCGCGCCTCGCCGCCGCGCGAGGGTGCGGCCCTATTGCAAGGGCGCGCTGTATGCGGACGTTGCGGCAGTCATATGAGTGCTCGCTATGCCGCCCGACGCGGTCAGGTGGATACATGGTATATCTGCAGCCGCGCTTACGCCTCTCGCGGTGAACCTCAATGTCAAACGATAGCTGGGTGGCCGGTCGACGAGGCAATCGGCGAATTGATCGCTGCGGAAATGACGCCCACCGCGGTGGAGTTGGCATTGGAGGTCAGGAAAGAAATTGAAGCCCGCCATGATGACGCGGATCAACTCCGGCTCCGCGCTGTCCAACGCGCACAGATCGATGCTGATCTTGCGCAGCGGCGATTCATGCTGGTCGATCCGAACAACCGCCTGGTCGCCGACACTCTTGAACGTGAATGGAACGACAAACTGCGCGTGCTGGCTGATATGCATGAAGAAAGAGAGCGCGCTTCGCGCGAAGACCGGATTGCACTGAACGATGCCATGCACGATCGGTTGATCGCCATGACGGCGGACTTCAAAACGGTCTGGTGTGATCCGACCCTGCCGAACCGCGAACGCAAGCGACTTCTTGCCTATCTTGTTGATGACGTCACCCTGCTCAAATTCCCTACTGAAGGAGAGACCCGGATCCACATCCGCTTCAGAGGCGGGAGGACCGAGACATTGACCACCCAGAACCCTAAATCCTCCGCGCAGCAGGTGAAGACCCGGCCCGAGGTGGTAGAACTGGTCGACAAGCTTCTCGACGATCATATCTGCGCCGAAATCGCAGATATCCTGAATGCCAAAGGAATCCGCCCCGGCGGATCAGCGCGGCGTGGTCAGGCCGGCGCCCAGTTCACCGACATGCGCGTCATTTATCTTGTCAAACAATATGGCCTACGTCCTCGCTACGACCGGCTGCGTGAGCGGGGAATGCTGACAAAAGCGGAGGCTTGCGCAAAGCTAGGCATCACCGAGTGCACATTGGTTAGGTGGGCAAAATACGGCATTGTGAAACGGCATGCCTCCAACGGCTATATCGGCCTCTATGAGCCGCCTGGGCCGCACGTCCCAGCCAAGAAGTGCAGCCGATGGAATCAACTTAGCCACCGGGCTGAGACCATCCGTCTGCTCAACGCCTCTAAATGCAGAGATGTCAACGAAAGGGCTGTAGTATGAAACGAGTTAGTTTGCATATAACGACATCCCGATGCCGTCGTGCCAGATGATTTTTATCAGGTCCCCGCGCGCGCCTCTGAACACGTAGAGGTCGCCCGCGTGCGGGTCCCGCCCGAGCGATTGCTGAACTTGTAAAGCAAGGCCCGTCATACCGCGACGCATATCAGTCCGCCCGACCGCCAACCATACGCGCACACTCGAGGGAAAGGCGATCATCGCCGCTCCAACGCATCCAGCACAACACGTAACGCCGCAGCCTTGATGTTGCTGCCGATCCGCACACGGTAGCCGCCCGGCAGCTCAATCTCTATCAGGCCGGCCGAATGCAGGCCGGCTGACGGCGCCGGTGTAGCAACTGCCGGCGGGTCCGGCGTCACCACCACTGGCAACAGCTGAGGCGCTACCGTGTTCGGCACGCCGCCATAAAGCTTGCGCCAGGTGAAAACCATGTTGGTGTTCACGTCGTATTGCCGCGCGACCACCGATACCGACGCTCCCGGCACCAGGCAGGCCACCACGATCTCCCGCTTCAGCGATTCAGGCCACACTTTGTGCCGGCGCTTCGCCCGCAAACTTGTGTCCATTATCTCAGTTGTGGACACTTTCCACCCTTAAGTTACGATGCCAGGATCCTCACACAAATCTCCAAATCCGAGGAGGTGGCCGCCGCCGGAGGGATACGGCAGGTGCGCGCAGTTTGGTGGATCAGTATATTCAGCCAGTTTCGTTTTCAGTGTGGTAGAGGCGGTGGTCGCGACTTTCTTTCCGGAATTTGCGCTTCAGGAAAGATTGACTTCGATCAGCTGCGGGCCAGGCTCCTTGCACGAACGCTGCAGGGCGGCGCAAAGATCCTCGGCGGTGGCCACACTTCTGCCCGGCACGCCCATGCTCCGCGCCATTGCCACCCAGTCGATGCTAGGACGGTCGATATCGATCATTGCCATCGCCTGCTTGCCCGGCGTGCCGGCACCCATGTTCGCGTATTCCGCCTTCAAGATCGCGTATTGGTTGTTGGCGAAAATGATGGTGGTGATATTGAGATTTTCACGCGCCTGCGTCCAAAGCGACTGGATGGTGTACATGGCGCTGCCATCGCCGACCATGCAGAACACACGCCGGCCAGGGCAGGCGATCGCAGCACCGGTGGCGACCGGCGTGGCGTAGCCGATGGAGCCGCCGAGATTGTTGATGAGATCATGTGGCCTGGCGCCCATGGTGTAGCCCATCGATTCGCGGCCGGTCGTCAGGGATTCATCAACCACGATGCAATCCTCGGGGATTGCCGCGGCAAGCGCATGGGCGATGCTGAACGGCGTCAGAGCGCCGCGGGGAGCAGGTGTTTCAACCCGCATCTGGCGCAGAGGTGCTGTTTCGCGCAGGCCCAACGCCTCGGCCAGCATCTCGAAGGCGAGTTCACTGTCCTCATCCGTCTCCACCAGGTTGTGCACCAGCGTCGTTTCGGGTTTTAGCAGGCTCGGCTTGCCGGGATAGGCGAAGAACGCCACCGGCTCTCGCGTTTCCACGGTGACGATGTGGCGGATGTCTTTAAGGAACTCAGCCGCTTGCACTACGGCATAGGGGATGCGCTCCAGTGGCGTGCGACCGGCGCCGCGTTCGATCCGTGCCGTGAAGAATTGCGTGCCCAAACGGCAGCCAGTGCCAGCTGCGATCCGCCCTGCCAGCTCCAACGCACGACCGCGCGTCGCCTTGTTGGCCAGCACCAGCATCACCTTCTCACCGCTGCGCAGGAGCTTCGCGATCGCTTCGATGCGGTCGGCGCTCGGCGCCTTGGGTTCGGCGGTCTTGCTGGGCTGCACCGGGTAGGGGGTGCCAGCATCCTGCCAGGAGGCGTCGCCCGGCAGGATCAGTGTGGCGATGCGCCCAGGATGCGCCTGGGCCTGCCGCACTGCATTCGCTGTGTCCCACGCGATGGCGTCGGCGGATTCTATCTTGCGCACCCAGTGGCTCAATGGGCGCGCTAGCCCCTCGATATCCGAGTTCAGCGGTGGATCGTATTTCAAATGCGACAGCGAATGCTCGCCGACGATATTCACCATGCCGGAACTGGCTCGCCTGGCATTATGGATGTTGGCAAGGCCGTTAGCCAGACCCGGCCCTAGATGCAGCAAGGTGGAAGCCGGTTCGTCACGCATGCGATACCAGCCATCCGCCGCACCGGTCGCGACCCCCTCGAAGAGGCACAACACGCTGCGCACGCGAGGCGTATCCAGTGCTGCGAGAAAATGCATTTCCGAGGTGCCAGGATTGGCGAAGCAGATCTTGACGCCTTGGTCGGCGAGTGTGGAGATCAGGGTTTCCGCGCCGTTCATGCTGTTTCCTTTATTATTTAGTGGCAAGCTGGCTCAATGGCCAGCCATCTCCCGCCCTTTGCTGGCGATGCCATAGGACCGCGGGGGGGGGGCTGCCATCGGGAAACGGTAGCCTTCCAACGGCAATAGCTCGTTATTCTTCACCGTCGCCTGCGGATTGTCATCGGTAGCAGCCATGTTTGCCGCTGCACCTTGATGCTTGGCGACGACGGTATCAATTTGGATGTGTCGACCAGCGCATCCAGCATGTCCAGAGAGCTCTCACCAGGGACGCAGAAAATGCTGTCCATGCCATACAGATGGAGGGCGCCCACCAAAACGTGTCCTCCGCTTCGCAATGAGTGTATTGTGGAACTATTCATGGATATAAGGTTACGCTCCAACACTGAATGCGACGTGGCCCAGTCTTTGGAAGCTGGTACGGATATACTCACCTGGCGTAAGTGCGTGCGCCGCGGTGGCGGCGCCTGCCAGGACGATGTCGCCAGGCTGAAGGCTCTCGCCCACGCCTGCGACCAGACGCGCTGCCGAGACCAACGAGCGGATTGGATTGCCGAGGATGGCTGCTGAGGAGCCGATCTGTACCGGGCGGCCATTCACTTCCATGATGATGCCGAGATTGGTGACATCCGTGCTCTTCGGCGCCCAGGACCCAACATAGAATCCCGAGGAGGAGGAATTGTCGGCAATGACGTCGGGCAGAGCGAATTTGAAATTCTGGTAGCGGCTATCGATGATCTCCATGGCCGGAGCGATCGCCTCGATGGCGGCCAGAGCTTCCGCCGCGGAGACATTGCCAGCGAGTGGTTTGCCGATGATGTAGGCGATTTCCGGTTCCACGCGCGGATGCACGAAGCGCGAGCGCTTGAGCACACCGCCTTCCTCCTGGCGCATGGCATCGGTGAGGCGGCCCCAGATGATTTCGGAGACGCCAACCTGGATCATCTTGGCGCGCGATGTCAGGCCCATCTTGTAGCCAACCCGGCACTCGCCACGCGCCCAACGGAGCTGCAGCAGCTTAAGCTGCACCTCATAGGCCTCGTCCACGGATAAATCCGGATAAGTAGCGGTAATCTGCGGCGTAGCACTCGCGGTGAGTGCCGCATCGTCCAACGTAGCGGCAAAGGTGTCCAGGGAACTCATTGTGCTGTCTCATGGGATTTGAGGATATCGAGAGCGACGTCGATGATCATGTCTTCCTGGCCGCCGACCATGCGGCGCTTGCCAAGCTCGGTGAGGATCTCGCGTGTGTCGACGCCGTAGGTTTTGGAGGCGTTCTCGGCATGGCGCAGGAAGGACGAGTACACGCCCGCATAGCCCAGCGAGAGGCTCTCGCGGTCGACGCGCACCGGGCGGTCCTGTAGCGGCCGTACGAGGTCGTCGGCGGCGTCCATCAGTTTGAACAGGTCGCAGCCGGTCTCGATACCTTCACGGTCAAGCACGGCGATCAGCGCCTCCAGCGGGGCGTTGCCCGCCCCCGCCCCCATGCCGGCAAGGCTCGCATCCACCCGCACCGCCCCAGCCTTGATGCCCGCGACGGCGTTGGCGACGCCGAGCGTCAGGTTGTGGTGGGTGTGCACGCCGATTTCGGTCTCTGGCTTCAGCGCGTCGCGCATCGCCTTTACCTTCTCGGCGTATTGCTCGGGCAGCATCGCGCCTGCGGAGTCGGTCACATAGACACATTCCGCGCCGTAAGATTCCATCAGCTTGCCCTGTTCGATCAGTTTTTCGACCGGGGCCATGTGCGCCATCATCAGGAAGCCGACCGTGTCCATGCCGAGTTTGCGCGCCGCTTCGATGTGCTGGCGCGAGACGTCGGCCTCGGTGCAATGGGTGGCGACGCGCACGGAACGCGCACCGGCCTCATGCACCACTTTCAGGTCGTGGACCGTGCCGATGCCGGGCAGCAGCAGCACCGTGACCACGGCGTGTTTGCAGACGGCGGCAACGGCGGCGACCCATTCGGCATCGTCATGCGCGCCAAAGCCGTAGTTGAAGGTGGAGCCGGTGATGCCATCGCCGTGGGTGATCTCGATCGCGTCCACTTTGGCTTCGTCGAGGGCGCGGGCGATTTCGGTCACGCTCTCCAGGTTATACTGATGGCGGACCGAGTGCATGCCGTCACGCAGGGTGACGTCCTGGACGTAGAGCTTGTTGGGGTTCGGGCGGGCCATTTATGCAAGCTCCTTGTTGAGGATTTTTGCCGCCCAGTGGTCGGCGGTGACGAGGGCGGCGGAGGTCATGATGTCGAGATTGCCCGCGTAGGCCGGGAGGTAGTGCGCCGCACCTTCGACTTCGAGCAGGATCGTCGTCTTCAGCCCGGTGGCGTAGCCGATGCCGGGGATACGCACCGGGGCGTTGTCGCCGATGACTTCGAACTGGACTTTTTGCTTGAGGCGGTAGCCGTGGACGTATTTGCGCACCGCCTGTTCCATTTCCAGGATCGAGGCTTCGATCGCGTCGCGGTCGCCGCCCTGGGAGAGGGTGAATACCGTGTCGCGCATGATCAGCGGTGGGTCGGCGGGGTTGAGGATGATGATCGCCTTGCCGCGTTCGGCGCCGCCCAGGACTTCGATCGCTTTTGAGGTGGTCTCGGTGAACTCGTCGATATTCGCGCGCGTGCCGGGGCCTGCGGATTTGGACGAGATCGAGGCGACGATTTCGCCGTAGAGGACGCGCTTGCTGGCGCGCTTCACGGCATAGACCATCGGGATCGTCGCCTGGCCGCCGCACGTCACCATGTTCACGTTCGGCTCGTCGATATTGGCGTCGCCATTGATCGCCGGAATGGTGAAGGGGCCGATAGCGGCGGGGGTCAAGTCGATGACCTTCTTGCCGTCGGCTTGCAAGATCGCATTGTTCTTCACATGCGCGCCGGCGGAGGTAGCGTCGAACACCACCTTGATATCCCTGTAATTGGGAAGCTTGCGCAGGCCCTCGATGCCCTCATGTGTCACCGGTACGCCAAGCCTCGCGGCGCGGGCCAGGCCGTCGGAATTCGGATCGATGCCAACTATCGCGCCCATTTCCAAATTCTTGGAGGTGCGCATGATCTTGATCATCAGATCGGTGCCGATATTGCCCGACCCGATGATGGCGGCTTGTATCTTGGCCATTGCCTACTCCTTGGAAAAACTGGCGCGCACAGCGCCGAGACCTTCGATGCGCACGTCGAACACGTCGCCCGGCGCCACACCCACCATGGGGCCGAGCGCGCCGGAGAGGATGGTGTCGCCCGCCAGCAGCGGGCGGCCGAGCTTGGCCATGACTTTCGCCAGCCACAGCGCCGCATTCAGCGGCGAACCCAGGCAGGCCGCGCCGGCTCCGACCGAGACCGGCTCGCCGGATTTCTCCATCACCATGCCGCACATGCGAGGATCGAAGTCGGCAAGCTTCACCGGGCGCGAACCGAGAACATAAAGCCCCGAGGAAGCGTTGTCGGCGATCGTGTCGGTGATGCGGATGTCCCAGTTGGCCACCCGCGAGCCGACGATCTCGATCGCCGGCACGGCGAAGGCGATGGCGCGGAACAGATCCGCCACGGTCAGCCGCTCATCCGTCAGATCGCACCCCAGCACGAAGGCGACCTCCGCCTCCACCTTCGGCTGCAAAACGTCGGCGAGCGCGATCTCCTCGGCATCGCCGCGGGCCATGTCCGCAAACAGCATGCCGTAATCCGGCTGGTTCACGCCAAGCTGCTTCTGCACGGCCAAAGACGTCAGCCCGATCTTGCGCCCCGCAAGCCGCCGCCCCGCCGCCAGCGCATTCTCCGTGTTCAACGCCTGAACACGGTAGGCCGCGTCAATATCGCTTTCCGGCAGCAAAGTGCGGATCGGCGCGGTGGGTTTACCCGTGGCAGCAGCCTCGTACAGCAGTGCTGCGGCCGCGCCAATCGCGTCTTTATCTGGGGAAATTGTCATTTGACCTTCACTCGCCTGTCTCCGGTTGCACTGCTCGGCTCGAGATAAAACTCGCCCGACACGCGACGCGGCTCAGCATGTTCCCGCGCCTCGGGGTTGACCTCATCCACATGTCCCTCACCGCTGATCATCCCCCAAAGATTACGTGCCGCGTGCCAGCCGATCGCCTGGGTACCATCGGTGGTCCAGGCCCCGACATGTGGCGTGCAGATCACGTTTGGCCGGGTGAATAGATCGTCGTTTGGGCTGGGCGGCTCCTTGTCGAAGACATCCAGTGCAGCACCAGCGATCTCGCCGTTGTCGAGGGCCGCGCGCAAGTCTGGATAGTTGATGAGAGAGCCACGGCCGGTGTTGATCACATATGCCGATTGCTTCATTTGCTTGAACGCAGCAGCATTGAGGATGTGATAGTTCTCCGGGCTCGGGGAGGCATGGAGCGTGATGAAGTCCGACTTTGTCAGCAGTTCAGTCAGGCCGACCAGCTTCACGCCAGCAGGCGCCTCGGTGAGGAACGGGTCATAAGCGATGATCCGCGCTTCCCAGCCTGTCAGGCGCTGCGCCACGCCACGCCCTATGCGCCCCAGGCCAATAATGCCGACTGTAGCACCGCGCAAAGTCGCGGAATGGGTCAGCCCGCGCCAACCACCCTTTTGCATGAAGGTGGGTGTCCAGGTGCCAAGTTGCTTGGCAACCGCAAGCAACAGAGCCACGGCATGCTCGCACACGGTAAAAATTTGCGATTCGTTGGGGGTGTTGCTAACCAGCACCCCAAGCTCCGTGGCGGCCGTGATGTCGATGCTGTCAAACCCGATGCCGTATTTGGAAATAAACCGCAGGTCGGGCAGCGCCTCCATAACCCGGCGGGAAATCCGGGTGCCGCTCGCGCCCATAAGAGCGACACAACCTTGGGCCTTGGCGATCAATTCATCTTCGGTGAAGCGCTGGAATGGCATCTCCCACAAAGCGTGCCCCTTGAGCACGCTTACCCCCTTTTCCTCGAGCCACTTGATCGACTCATCGGTGGGGTCATAGCGCTCAAACGCGAGCACGGTGGGATGGTTGACGCCACTAGGTGCCATTTTGGGTGTCTCCTGCAAAATTAGTTATAAAAGTTGTAAGAATTAGTCAGTCGGAGCCAGGCTTATCCTGGCTTGCGCCATGCTGCGGCCCCCGGAAGATCCGGGAGCAGGTTTTTGTGAGATGCTCACGCATGGCGTTGCGCGATTTCACGGGGTCGCCCCCCGCTATGGCCTCCACAACGGCGACATGCTCCGCCTGAACCGTGTCGAGGTG
Organism: Acidocella sp.; assembly: GCF_013044125.1. Taxonomy (GTDB): domain Bacteria; phylum Pseudomonadota; class Alphaproteobacteria; order Acetobacterales; family Acetobacteraceae; genus Acidocella. The sequence continues at coordinate 11,088 of NZ_JABEVC010000113.1, forward strand.
TTCAGTAGACCTGTTGAGCGACAGGCTCCGGGCGATATCGATGGTCAGCTCAATCTGGCTACGCATGGCCAGAAGGGCAGAAGCGAACCATTCGTTGCCTGAGGATTTGGCGACGGCCAGATGGAATTCGAAATCTGTGTTGCCGCCAAGTTCACCGGCGGCGACGTCGCGGCCCAGAGAGGCGCAGGCCTCGCGGATGCTCTCCAGCGACTCGGGCGTGTGGTTCGAGGCGGCCAGAAACGCCGCTTCACCCTCGATGGCCTTACGGAACTCGTAACATTTTTGAATTTGTTCAAAGCTGTCAATGTGGTCAAACTTGGCTTCGGACAGCCCGTCAGCGGGTGTTGCCCGGCGGCTGACATAGCTGCCAGAGCCGCGGCGGGAGACGATAATACCCTCCTCGCGCAGGCGCGCGAGTGTCTCACGGACGATGGGACGGGAGACGCCAAATAAGGTTGCCAGCTCATTTTCCGGCGGCAAACGCGCACCTTCCGTCAGTTTCTGGCGGGTGATCATTGTCAAAATTGCTTCGTACAGATGCTCACCTAACCGCTTACCAGGTGGGATGCGCGTACCGGCCGGTTCGCAAGACTCGGAGTCTAATTGGTCAGGCAACATATCTGGCATCCTTGGACTTGTAGCGTTTTTAGTACTAATTGGCATTTTGTGTAAAGTAGCTTGACAGATTTTCCGCTTGTGTGCAAGTTTGTAAAACATGTGGGCTGGATCACACAGCCAAAATATAGGAGGATACGTCATGCTGATACCAGCCGACGGAGGGGCCGGAGGCAACAGCCCCTTGCTTCAGGTCAAAAACATCTCGAAGAGTTTTGGTGCCACGCGGGCGCTCAAGAACGTTTCTTTTGCCATCGCGCAAGGCGAGATTGTCGCACTTCTCGGCGAGAACGGGGCCGGAAAATCCACTCTTATTAAGGTTTTAGCGCGGATTTTCTTCGCCGATTCGGGAAGTGCGTTGTTTGCGGGGACCGAGTTGCTCGGTTCGTCGCATGCACATCCTATTGCCTTCATCCATCAGGATCTGGGCTTAATCCAATGGATGACCGTGGCGGAGAATATTTGTCTTTCGCTAGGCTATCCGCGCCGGTTCGGCCTTATCGACGGCGCCAAAGCCCGCGAGCGGGCCGCGCAGGTGTTGCAGGAAATGGGTGTTGAGATAGACCCTGACGCACGGGTGCAAACGCTCGACCGCACAGAAAAATCGTTGGTGGCGATTAGCCGCGCGCTGGCGGCGAACGCTTCGCTGATTGTGCTGGACGAACCGACGGCCAGCCTGCCAGCCGACGATGTGGCGCGCCTTTTTGTTTGTCTGCGCCGTCTGAAGGCGCGTGGTGTGGCGATGATCTATGTCTCGCACCGCCTGGATGAGGTGTTCGAACTGGCCGATCGCATGGTGGTGATGCGTGATGGCCAGGTTGTCGGCGACCGGCTGGTGGCGGATACCACGCCCTCCGAAGCGATTATTATGATTGTTGGCCAAGAGCCCTCGCAGATATTCACCCGGCCGGTTGAACGGCTAGGGGAGCCCCGGCTGGTTTTGCGGGATTTCAGCATTGGCGATGTGGGGCCGGTGAATGCCGAGTTCTTCCGCGGTGAGGTGGTCGGACTTGTTGGGCTGCGCGGGGCGGGCCAGGAGACGGTTGGGCGCGGCCTCTTCGGCCTTGAAGGGGCGTATGATGGCGAAGCCCTTCTAGATGGCACCGCACTGAGTGTCCGCAATCCCCAGGAGGCGATTGAGGCTGGCATGATGCTGGTTTGTGGCGACCGCATTGCGGGTTCCGTGGTTCCCACTCTGTCGATCAGAGAGAATCTCTACCTCAATCCAGGTGCAAAGGGCGCCAAGCCGTGGTCGTACCTGTCGCCAGGCGGTGAGGCGCTGGAGGCAAAGAAATTAGGGACAAGGCTGCATCTGCGGCCAAACAATCCGGTGGCGCCCATTGAATCGCTCTCCGGCGGCAATCAGCAGAAGGTTGTTGTCGGGCGCTGGCTGAATCTCAAGGGCAAGGTCTATCTGTTCGAGGACCCGACCGCGGGAGTCGATGTTGGTGCAAAAGCCGAAATCTACAACCTCTTCAATGAGGTGATTGAGATGGGGGGCTGTATCATCGTCATATCGACCGATTTCGAAGAGATCGCGAATATTTGCCACCGCGCCATTGTGTTCGACCGCAAGAAAGTTGTGGCGGAAATTCATGGCGATGATCTGTCGGTAGGTTCGCTGCTCGCTGCCGCCTCTGCACGTATTCAGACAGAAAAAACACTAACTTTTATTACAAACGGATAACGAAATGCAATCGCTTCAATCCAACGCGCTGGAACCGACGAAGTCGGAGCTCAAAGGTCTGTCCTTTTGGGAAAAATTTATTCGTCAGCTACCGGTTTATGGTCTGCCGATCCTAACTCTTGCTTTGATCGTGCTCTTTTCAATATTGCTGCCGGATACGTTCCCGACAGCGTTGAATGCCCGTTCGATCCTGAGCGACAAGGCGATCATCGTGATGCTGTCACTGGCGGCGATGCTGCCGATGATGGCTGGCCGTATAGACCTTACAGTTGGTTACGGGATCGTGCTCTGGCATATTCTCGCGATCAGCCTGCAGACGGATTATGGTATGAACTGGCTGGCTGCCTGCGCCCTGGTGATTGTCGCGGGTGCCTGTGTAGGTCTGCTCAACGGCCTGCTGGTGGAAATCGCGCAGATTGATAGCTTCATCGCCAGCCTCGGTACGGGCACAATTCTATACGCTTTGGCCTTGTGGTATACTGGGGGGCAGCAGGTGATGGGCAATCTGCCTCAGGCATTCCTTAATTTAAATGGTCTGTCGATATTTGGCATTCCCATTACGGCTTTCTATGTTTTGGGTCTGGCCGTGCTGTTGTGGATTGTGACTGAACGACTGCCGATCGGCCGGTATCTCTATGCTATAGGTGCCAACCCGCGTGCAGCGGCGCTCAACGGCATCCGCGTTCGCTTCTATGTTATCGGCGTCTTTGTGGCGTCGGGTGTGATCACCGCGTTTGCAGGTACAGTTCTCGCATCTAAGCTGCAAATCGGCCAAGCAACTGTGGGCCTTGAGTATTTGTTGCCGGCGCTTGTTGGTGCGTTTTTGGGTTCGACAACCATCCGTCCTGGCCGCGTCAATGTTCTGGGCACCATTTTTGGGGTTCTCATTCTTGCTGTCGGCATCTCAGGAATCCAGCAGCTTGGTGGTGCCTTTTATATCGAGCCGCTGTTCAATGGCGTTACGCTCATCATTGCCATCGGCATAGCAGGCTACACACAGCGCCGGCGTCTAACAGCGAAGCGCAACTAGGGCACTAGAAAAATACCGGAGGAAATAAGAGAAAGGAACGACCATAAACGTCAAATTGCGTGCAAGGCAGACACATAACAAATATCAAAAGAGGAACATTACTTATGTCGAAACGTTCTATGTTGAAAATGGGCATGGTCATGAGTGCGGTGCTGGCAACAAGCTTCGCAAAACCAGCCGCAGCCGACGATGCCTATGTGACAATGGCAAAGGCCTATGTGGCTAAGGCGACGGCACCAGTGACCGTGTGGGATGGTCCAACAACTGGCCCAAAGGCCGTTGGTCATAAGGTCGTGATATTCGTCTCAGCGGACCAGAGAAACGGTGGACTTCTCGGTGTCTCGGAAGGTGCGGAGCAGGCCTCGAAGATCATTGGCTGGGATCTGCGCATTATTGACGGGCAAGGTACCGTCTCTGGCCGTGCCAGTGCTTTAACCCAGGCGATTGCCTCGAAGCCGGACGCGATCATCCTCGGCTCCGTCGATGCAAAAGAGCAGGCCAGTTTGATTGCGCAAGCTGCCGCTGCTGGAATCAAGATTGTCTCTTGGCATGCTGGCCCCACCCCGGGCAAGATCGCGGGATCTCCGATCTTCACAAACGTGACTACCGACCCTGCCGAGATCGGTAAGGCTGCTGGCCTGTATGCGGTTGCTGCTTCAAATGGCCACGCTAATGTAATTCTGTTTACAGATAGCATATATGCAATTGCAACTACCAAGACTGACGCTGAAAAAGCAGCCATAGAAGGGTGTGCGGGGTGTTCGGTATTGGCAGTTGAGGACACTCCACTTGGTGCAGTATCGGAACGTATGCCACAGCTGACCACAGCTCTCATTGAAAAATATGGTTCAAAATGGACATATTCTATCGGCATCAATGATCTATATTTTGATTTCATGGCGCCGTCGCTTGCGGCGGCCGGAATTCCCGGGAACGGTGATCCACACAATATTTCTGCTGGCGATGGCTCGGAGGCGGCGTTCAATCGAATTCGTAACCAGCATTATCAGATCGCGACCGTTGCAGAACCACTTTACCTGGATGGTTGGCAGTTGATCGATGAACTGAACCGTGATTTCGCCGGACAGCCGCCCAGTGGCTACCACACGCCGGTACATATCTTCACCCGAAATGACATCGACTCGGATGGAGGTCAGAAGGATATTTACGATCCAGCTGACGGCTATCAGGCTGCATATGAAAAAATTTGGGGAGTTAAGCACTGATCCTGCGAGGACGACGTTCATACCCCCGACGCCACTCTCGGTACCGGGGCCCCGCAACTCTAATAATGGTCTGAAAATGAGCTATCCAATTTCTCCTGTGTACTCGAAGAATATGCGTATTATTGGCTACAGCGATCAGGGCGGAAGGCCCGATGGCGTACAGATCATGGTCCATCGAGGCTTCGCGTATATCGGGCATATTTTTTCCAAGGGATTTAGCGTGGTTGACGTCCGGGACCCGAAGAATCCTAAGCCGGTGGGCTATTTTCCGGCGCCGGGGAATACGTGGAATTTGCATCTTCAAGCTCATGGCGATCTTCTTCTTGTCGTTCATGCCAAGGATATGTTCGCTCAACCCGAACTTGAGGATGAAAAAAATTACTATAAGGGGGCAGCGAATTTCCATTCACTGGCACATGAGGAGGAGAAAGATTGGTCTGCCGGCATGGCCGTCTATGACATCTCCTCCCCGGAAGCACCTCGTCAGATAGGCTTTATGCCTGTGAATGGTGGCGGGCTGCACCGCATCTGGTACACCGGTGGCCGTTGGGCGTATGCCTCAGCACTGTTGGATGGCTTCACCGATTATATCCTCATCACGATCGACATGGCAGATCCGGCGCATCCGGTGCTGGTAGGCAAGTTCTGGTTGCCTGGCATGAACGCGGCGCAGGGTGAAGTTTCACAATGGCCGTCAGATTTCGGTCGCTATGGTCTGCATCATCCTATCATCCAGGAAGACATTGCTTATTGCAGCTGGCGTGATGCCTGCCTTGTCGTGGTTGACGTCGCTGACAAGGTGAACCCGAAGCTGATCGCACATAAGACCTGGTCGCCACCGCTTGGTGGAGGGACGCACAATGCTTTGCCGCTTCCGGATCGCGATCTTCTGGTCGTTGTCGATGAAGCTGTACTCGATAACAAGGCAGACGGTGAGAAGCCAATTTGGGTATTTGATAACCGGATCAAAACTAACCCGATCAGCATTTCAACGATGCCAGAGCCAAATGACACGGATTATTTGAAAGTTGGTGGTCATTTCGGGCCGCACAACATCCACGAGAATCGCCCAGGAAGCTTTGTCAGTGAAACGCTGATCTTCGCGACATACCAGAATGCGGGCATCCGCGTATATGATATTCGGGATGCGTTCCATCCCGTTGAAGTTGGCGCTCTGGTTCCTCCGCCGCCAGCCAAGCTCGTCGATCCGAGGCCGGCCAGGGCGAATGTTCTGCATTCAGCGGATGTTTTCGTCGATGCAAACGGGTTGGTATATGCGACGGACTTCAACGCGGGCCTCTATATCGCAGAATTTAATGGCTAAATCATAAACAGAAAAGGGCACATTTTGTCTCATGCTTTTCGATCATAGAACCTATACGACACGGCCAGGTCAGCTTAAGAAGCAACTCGCGCTCTATCATGAGTTTGGTTTTGCCATTCAACGACGACATGCAGGCGAGCCTGTGCTGTTTTTGGTAACCGAGAGCGGCCCACTAAACTCCTATGTTCATGTTTGGGCCTACAAAGACGCCGCGGAAAGAGAGCGGGCACGGAGCGCATTGCAAGCCGATCCGGAATGGACCGCCTATCTCGCGAGAAGTGCGGAAGCTGGGTATCTCGTGGCCCAAGAAAACAGACTGTTGGTTGAAGCCCCATTTTGGACGGTAAAGGAGACGGTTAAGCTCGAATCTAAAGGCTAGCGGTCCGACGCTCTCAACGTCGAGGAGATCGATACGATTCAGAAAATTCGTAATCAAGCCAGAGTCTTTATCGACTTCCCGAGCAGCCTCAAGAATTCCGCAGCATTGCGGAGCACCTTAAACTGAAGGGATTACAGAAACATGCAAACGGAATAGGGCATATAATAAAAGATACTGCGTGTGCGGATACCTGAATCCGCCAAGAACGCAAAGAAAATCTGTGAAGACGTCAATTCGTATCAAGTGAACGACGTATTGCGTCAAAACATCAAGATTGAGCGCAGCTAACGATGCCGTCATCAGCAGATGAACATCAAGGTACACGCGCGTCTCGGAATTATCAGGCTCAAACAACAACGACATAACGGAGGTTGGAGACTCATGAAAAATAAACTACCGATATTAGGTACGACGATACATACGATCGCCATTTCGGCGTCTATTGTGGCAACAATGTCGGGTTTTGCATACGCTCAATCCGCAGAGTCGTCGGTGAACCTAGCCGCATCACCGATACAAGAATTTGGTGAGGCTGCAGCGCAACGTGGAATTATATTCAACAGTCAGTACACGGGCGAGGCGGCGGCAAATCCATACGGCGGCTTGCACAGTGGAGCAGAGTATACCGGTCAGCTCAATGTAGGTGCAGATGCTGATTTGTACAGACTCTTTGACATTCCCGGCGGTGAATTCCATATCAATTTTGTCCAGCGCGCCGGTAATAATCTTGCCGCCAAGGCTCTTAACAATAGCCGCTCTGTCCAACAGATTTACGGCTACGGGCAAACCTATCAGCTCAGTTTGCTGACCTATGAGCAGAAAATCGGAAAATGGCTCGATATAGTTGTTGGGCGGGATGATCTCGACAATAATTTTATTGGTTACGATTTTCTGTGCGACTTCCAAAGTAACGCGAGCTGCGGCAACACCGGGCTTATGGGTTATGACACATCAATGCAATTTAATCCGGCTGCAGTATGGGGCGGCCGCATTGGCATTACACCGACGCCAAATACGTATTTCCGGGTTGGCTTGTATCAGTCGTACCCAGCGATTAATCCGCCACGTAATCATGGTTTTGATTGGAGCATGAATAATTCAGCCGGCTTTGAATTGCCTATCGAGCTTGGTTATGTCGATACAACCCCAGGGGCAACGCAGCAGAACAAATATGACGTTGGGGTAGTCTTCGATCGAGTTAACTTTTCTGCCTCCTACTACAATGCTGCGGCAACGGAACAATATGGTCGCACCCTCCTCTATGCTCAGGCGCAGCAGATGATTTACCAAGTCAAGCCAAATTCCCCACGTGGGCTCTACGTTTTTGGAACTGCAATGTATAGCCCGGACGGTGAAAAACAGGTCGCAAATTATTCTGTTGAAGGTGGTGCGGTATTTCAGGGGCCATTTTCTAGCAGGCCAAACGACTACGTTGGTTTTATGGCCGCCGATGCCCATTATAATAATAGTTTTCTCGGTTCGATTTTTGCGACTAGGCAGTTGGAAGGTGGTACAGAATTTCCTGCCTCGAACCTGGTCATGCTTGAGCTGAACTATTCGGCGCAGCTTAATTCATGGTTGAACCTAATGCCGAATCTTCAATATGTTATTAATCCGGACGGACAAGGGGGAGCAGGTATTCCAGTGGAGAATGAGAAGTCCGCTCTGGTGGTTGGCTTGCAATTCAACGTTGATGTTGCAAAAGTTTTCGGTCTACCATCTGGAACGTAACACCGTTTACAAGCCTTTTCGAAGGTGGACTAATTCTATCAAATTGGTCCACCTTCTATCAGGAAACCATCGACCCAGCTTGAGCAGGAGCACCGCTTCTGTGCTTCCGATGTGATGGGACTGCACCTCACGGTGGCGCATCTGCCGTATGATATCGCGCGAGCAGGTCTGACGCGTGCATTGATAACGATACTACAAGGTCGCTTCATCCCGTGGCCGCTCCTGGTCTTAGTTCCCGAAATCAATTCGTCTCGCCGTCGTGAGCCGATTGTCAACCAAATTAGGAAAGTCACGATGAATTGCTCTCAAGATCGTTCCGGTGGACTTCTGGGAGATGTCTAGGGGGGCATCGAGCAGACGGACCGTGATAGACGACGACCCGGAGCGCTTGCCTGAAGGATATGTCACGGCCCGGAGGGTGGATCTCCGGCAAATGTGGTACGCCCTGATGGCTGCAGACCAGAGAAGCGTGAGGCGTGCTGCCGTCATGCTGAATGTCAGGCAATCGACGCTCAGCCGGCGTATCCACCAGCTTGAGGAGCAGATCGGGGTCTCGCTGTTTGACCGTTCGTCTGGAGGCGTGTCGCCAACGCAGGCAGGGCGCGAGTTTCTGCGGATCATCGGCCGCATCCTCCGTAACCCTCCGGTGAGCGCCGCGGGTAACGGCGGGTTCAGCTTGCTATCTCGGGTTTGATCTTTGGCACGACTTTTGGTTTGTGGGACCATTTGCGTGCGAGGGCATCGACGGCATCTGCGAGGTTTTGTGTTCCGTTATCTCGGGGATCGAAGGCAGCGCCGAGCCATTGGCTCATTTCGGCATATCGTTCGTGTGTCGGGCTGGCCAATATGTTGAGCAAGTCCTCGTAACCTGGCGGACCGCCGACATCCTCGGGCGGGCATTTACCTTTGGCGTCGATTAACCAGGGATAGGAGACGCCTGGCAGCGCATCTGCAATGCGCTCGATTTTGACGGTGTGCTCCCAGCCGTCACCGAAGTCGTAGAGATATTTCAGCGTCTTCACGCCCATATCCTCCAGCACATCGATCAGCCGGGATTTGGATGCATCCATCGGGCCGTCGCTCCAATCGGGATTGGCCATGCCCCAGCCCACCCCGCCGGCCCGGATTTCATACAAATGCGAGTTGGTCCACCCCATTGCCGCCTGGAGGACCAGGTGCAACCGGTCAAGCCGGATGTTGAGCGGCACCTCGACCCGACGCTGCACGGCAGGTTTGACATCGTCGAGGGTGATTTTGAGGCGTGCAATGGTGGCGACCGTCATGCCGCCATTTTGACAGCCCGCGTTTTCCAATTCCAGGGCAAAAATTCTTCGAGCCGATGCATGGGGTGATCGGCGATGCGGGCAAGGACATCGGCGAGCCATGCCTGGGGATCGATATCGTTCATTTTTGCAGTGACAATGAGGCTATATATTTTCGCCGCTCTTTGGCCACCGCGGTCGGAACCAGCGAACAACCACGCCTTGCGGCCAAGGGCAATGCCACGAAGGGCGCGCTCGGCCGCGTTATTGGTCAGGCAGATCTGGCCGTCGTCAAGGAACCGGGTAAACGCTGGCCAACGTTTGAGCATGTAGTTCATGGCCTTGGCGGTATCGTCATGGGCCGAGAGCCGGGACTTTGCTGCCGTCATCCAGTCGGCCAGTGCCGCGACCAGCGGCGCGCTCGATTGCTGCCGTACTTCGAGGCGCCCGGTGGCACACTTGCCGTTGATCTCGCGCTCAATATGGCCTGTTCGGCTGAGCGGAACAAAAAACCGGCATAAGCCTATTCAAAAGTCCCATGCGGATGTAGGGTTTCTGAGAGGCCTGAGACCGCCGTTGATG
>NZ_JABEVC010000114.1 GCF_013044125.1 Acidocella sp.
GAAGCCTGGAATTTCATCGCCAATGACGCAGCTCGAATTACCTCAATCGGAACCAGAGACTGGGCATGCGTCAATCTTTAGGGCTGCTGGTATAAGCCGTTCGATTTCCTCATTCAAGATCAACCGTGGACGGGCAAACCCGCCGGGCGGTCACAACCCGGCGGCGGCGCGGCGGCGGCTGGCGCCGGTGGATTAGATTTTTTTAATGTTGGGTCCGTAGACTTCGGAAAATTGCCTGAGCGCGGCGGCCACTTGCGCATCGGTGAGCAGCACCGGCCCGCCGGCGGCAAGCGAGAGCAGATATTGTTGCGCCAGGGTCTCCAACTCGGCGGCGGCGGCCAACGCGGCCTCGATGGTTCTGCCCGTGGCGATGGCGCCGTGGTTTGCCATCAGGCAGGCGGTACGTTCTTTCAGGGCGCGCAGCACATGGGCTGAAAGCTCCGCCGTGCCAAACAGGGCATAGGGCGCGCAATACACCGGCGCGCCGCCGAAACGGGCGATCATGTAATGGCAGGCGGGGATCTCTCGCCGGGCCATGGAGAGCGCGGTGCAGTAAGGCGCGTGATGATGCACCACGGCGCCGGTCTGCGGCCGGGCGAGATAAATATCCAAATGAAACCGCCATTCCGAGGAGGGGCGGTAATCGCCGTCATAAGCGCCGTAGTCACCATCCAGCTTGATCAGGGGGAGCATTTCCGGCGTGAGCTGATCATAGGGGATGGCCGAAGGGGTGATGAGAATGCCTTGCTCCGTGCGGCAGGAGAGGTTGCCGGAGGTGCCTTGAGCCAAGCCGCGCGCGGACATGGCGCGGGCGGCGGCGATGAGGGCGGTGCGGTCTTGCATCATGCGTGTTCGTAACATGGGAGGCGGCGGGGTCAATCTGGCGCCACTTTGGCGTTGTGCCGCAGAGAGCTGCTTGGCGCCAAGGGCGGAGGTGCCATACCCTTTGGGCATGACTGTTCTGACCGCAATTTCCATCGCGGGTGGCTTCACCTACCGGGGCGAGCAAGGCTATGCCGGAGCTACATGCGAGAAGGACGCAATTGCGTCCCGTATCGCGCCCCTCTGTTTGCATTGGCGCAACCTGACGATGTCATCACTGTCTACGAGCGAAGGTTCCAGTGTGCGCCTGAATATCGCGGCATTTGCCGGCGGTTTTGCGACGTTCATCAACATGTGGTGCACGCAGGCGCTGCTGCCGGTGCTGGCGGCGGCGTTTCACGTCTCCGAGGCAAGGACGGGGCTGACGGTAACGGCCCCGCTGGTGGCAACCGCGGTGACCGCTCCCGTGGTGGGGCTGATTTCCGACCGGTTCGGGCGCAAGAAATTCATTGTGGGGGCGGCGCTTCTGCTGCTGGTGCCAACCATTCTGGCGGCCACTTCATGGAGTTTCAACGAGCTGGTGCTGTGCCGCTTCGTGCAAGGGCTGATGCTTCCATTCATTTTTACCATCACCATTGCCTACATCGGTGAGGAGACCAGCGGCGGCACGGCGGCGCGGCTGGCGGGGACTTATCTCTCCGGCGCGATTTTCGGCGGATTCTTTGGACGGTTGCTGGCTGGGCTGATGACCGCGAATTTTGGCTGGCGGGCTGCTTTCTGGGCGATTGCGGCGCTGACGCTGGCGCTGGCGGGGATTATCGCCGCGACCTTGCCGAAGGAGAAACTTTTCCGGCCGATCCACGGGCTGCGCCGCGCGCTGGGGGCGTTTGCGTTGCATCTGGGCAATGTGCGGCTGATGGCGACATGCGCGGTGGGGTTTGGCGTTTTATTCAACCTCGTGGCGACATTTACATTCATCAATTTCCGGCTGGCGGCGGCACCGTATTTTCTCGGCCCGGCGGCGCTGGGAGGAATTTTCGTGGTGTATCTGGGCGGGGTGGTGATGAGCCCGGTTTCGGCACGGCTGGCCAACCGGTTTGGACGGCGCCGGGTGATGGCGGTGGCGGCGCCGCTGGCATGGGCGGGGCTCGGGTTGACGCTGGCATCGCCGCTTTGGTTGATCGGGATTGGTTTGTTGCTGATGTGCTCAGGAATTTTCATGCAGCAGACGCTGGCGACCGCGTTTGTGAGTGTGGCGGCGCGGGAGGCGAAATCAACCGCTGTGGGGCTGTATGTGGCGATTTATTACGTCGGCGGGAGTGCGGGCGGCGTGGTGCCGGGCGAACTCTGGCATGAATATGGCTGGCCGGGATGTGTGGCGGTTGTGTGCGCGATGCAGTTGGCGATGCTGGCGGCGGCGTTGCGGTTTTGGACGCCTGTGCCGGCGCTCCACGTGGAGCACATGTGAAGGATTTTTGTTAACATATTGTTAGTAAAGTTTAATTTTTTACTTGCACCCCAATTTGTGCGGGTTTGGTGCGAAAAAACAACGAATTACCCAAGCCAGCCCAATTGCTGCAAAGCATGCAAGACCAAAGAAGCGGCAAGCGCCAGCATGACGGTGCCGACCAGGGCATCGAGCACGCGCCAGGCGGCCGGGCGCATGAACACAGGCTTGAGCAGCCGCGCGCCAAAGCCAAGCGCGGAAAACCAAAGAAAACTCGCAGTGGCTGCGCCCGCCGCGAAAAACGGGCGCAGGTGCGGCGGTTGAGCCGAGCCGACCATGCCCAGGAGCAAAACGGTATCAAGATAGACATGCGGGTTGAGGAAGGTAAACCCCGCGGTTGCCGCCAGCGCCTGGCCAAGGGTTAGCCGTGCGGCCTGCCCCAGGACCACCGAATGAGGGCCGCCGATGCGGCGGTAGGCCATGATGCCATGCCAGCCCAGGAACGCCGCGCCGCCAAGCGAGAGCAACAGGGTTAATTGCGGGGCGGCGGCGAGGAACACCCCGGCGCCGCTTACCCCCGCCACAATCAGCAGTGCGTCAGCGCCGCTACAGAATAGAACGATGGCGCCGATATGCTCATGGCGCAGACCCTGACGCAGAACAAAGAGATTTTGCGCGCCGATGGCGATGATCAGCGCGGCGGAGGTGGCAAAGCCAGTTGCGAAAGGGGGGATGAAGGTTTCCATGCCTGGAGCTATGGCCGCCGGTTTTACATTAAAAAAGCTTGTTTTTCTAATGTTGGTTAAGCATTACTTGTTTATGTTGGATTATGCGTCTCTGGCCGCGGTGGGTGCGGTGATCCGTGAAGGCAGTTTTGAGCGGGCTGCCGCTGTGCTTGGCATGACGGCCTCGGCTGTTTCTCAGCGGGTGCGCGGGTTGGAGGAGCGGCTGGGCGCGGTGTTGATCGTGCGCGGGCAGCCTTGCCTGCCCACAGATCTGGGCCGGACGCTTTGCGCGCATCTGGACCGGGTGCAGTTGCTGGAGGTTGATCTGGCCCCGGCACTGGCCGGGAGGGACGGCAAGACCGGCATACCGCTCACGTTACGGCTTGCGGTGAACGCGGATAGTCTGGCGACGTGGTTTCCGCAGGCGGCCGCCGCTTTTGGACGCGAGACGGGGATTTTGCTCGACCTGATTTTGGATGATGAGGCCCATACGGCCGCCCGGTTGCGTTCAGGCGAGGTTCTGGCCGCGGTGACGGCGGACCCCGACCCGGTGCAGGGGTGCCGGACGGTGGCGCTGGGGGCATTGCGCTATGTAGCGTGCGCCAGCCCGGATTTCATGTCCAGGCATTTCGGCGCGGGGGTGGATGCCGCAGCACTGGCAAAGGCGCCTTGCATGCGCTTTGACCGGCGCGACATGTTGCAGGCACGGTGGGCGGGCGAGGCGTATGGACTCAGCCTGCCGGCGCTGGCCAACTGGGTGCCTTCCACGCAGGGGTTTCTCGACCTTGCGCTCGCGGGGCTGGCCTGGGGGCTGCACCCGCTGGAGCTGGCGCGCCCGCATATCGCCGCGGGCCGCCTGATTGAGCTGCCGCCATATTTAAGGCTGGATGTGAAGCTTTATTGGACCGTTGTGCGCCTGCACGCGGCGGCGTTGAGCCATTTGACCAGGGCCGTTTGCACGGCCGCAAGCCAGAGCCTGGGAGGGGATGGATGATACTTCAGGCGGGTTTGCGCAGGCGGGCTGCGAAAATTTTGCGGAGTTTGGTGATTTTGGGCGTGATGACGGCGTTGCAGTACCCGGAATAAGGATTGCGGGCGAAATATTGGTCATGTTCCGGCTCGGCACGGTAGAAAACCGGCGCGGGGGAAAGTTCGGTAACGATTTTGCGCCCCCAGGCGCCGGCGGTTTCAAATTCAGCGATGATTTTTTCAGCCGCGGCGTGTTGGGCGGGGCTTTGGTAGAAGATGACAGAGCGGTACTGGCTGCCGATGTCCGCACCTTGGCGGTTGAGGGTTGTGGGGTCGTGAATGGTGAAAAAGACGCGCAGCAGATCCTCAAAAGGGAGGATTGCGGGGTCAAAAATGACCTGGACGACCTCGGCATGGCCGGTGGCGCCGGTGCACACCTGTTTGTAGCTGGGGTTTGCAACCTGACCGCCGGCGTAGCCCGATTGCACGGCGGTGACGCCTTGAAGCTCGGAGAAGGCGGCCTCGGTGCACCAGAAGCAGCCGCCACCCAGGATTGCGGTTTCCTCCCTCGTGGTTTCAGCCATCGTGGTTTCAGTCATTTCACGCCCCCCAATTCGCACAACTCTGCCCAGTGTTGCGCGCTCACCGGGGCGACGGAAAGCCGGGAGAGACGGACCAGGGCAAGGTCTTTGAACCTGGGGTCTGATTTGATGGTTGCAAGGGAGATGGGGCGGGGGAGCGGCCTGAGGGCCTGCATGTCAACACAGACCCAGGCGCCGCTTGCGGCTGTGGGGTCCGGGTAGGCCTCGGCGGCAACCTGTACGATTCCCACGATCTCCTTGCCGATGTTGGAGTGGTAGAAAAAGGCCAGATCGCCCTTGCGCATGGCCATGAGATTGAGCTTGGCGCTATGGTTGCGCACGCCGGTCCAGGGTTCCACGCGGTTTTGCACCTGTTGATCCCAGGAGAAGGAATCGGGTTCGGATTTTACCAGCCAATAGTTTGTCATGACATTACTGTAATCGGATTTCCTGACGCTTCAAATCCTGGCCGCACTGGCCTATTAGACGGGCATGAATGAAAACGTGATGATGGCCGCGCGCATGAGCAAGACCGGGGCCTGGTTGCATTACTTCGCCAATCCCGGGCGGTTTTTAAGGTTTGTGCGCCCTGCCCTGCCCTGGGCCGCGGCCATTTCCTTCGCGCTAACGGTGGCTGGCATTGTGTGGGGCTATGCCTTTGCCCCTGCGGACTGGCAGCAGGGGGATGCGGCGCGGATCATGTATGTGCATGTGCCGGCGGCGTGGGTTGCGATGTCTGGCTATGCGATGCTGGCGGGGGTTTCGTTCTTCTCCATTGTGTGGCGCCATCCGCTGGCGGATTTGGCAGCGGAGGAGATCGGCCCGGTGGGGGCTGGGTTTACGTTTGTCTGCCTGGTCTCCGGCGCGCTGTGGGGCAAGCCGATGTGGGGGGCTTACTGGGTCTGGGATGCGCGGCTGACCTCGGTGCTGGTGCTGTTCTTTTTGTATCTGGGGCATATCGCGCTGATACGGGCGTTTGATAACCCGGCGCACGGGCACAGGGCGGCGGCGATTCTGGCGATGGTCGGGGCGATCAATCTGCCGATCATCGTGTTCTCCGTGCAGTGGTGGAATACGCTGCACCAGGGCAATACGATCTCGTTTACCGGCGGCTCGAAAATTTATATCACCATGCTGTATCCGTTGCTGATCTCGACGGTTGCGTTTTATCTGAGTTTTCTGACTTTGGTGTGCGCGCGGATGTGCGCCGCGATCATGGAACGGCGGACACGAACGCTATTGGTGGCGGCGGCGGAGCGCGAATCATGAAATTCGCGGTATTTATCAACGGCAGTTATGGTGTGACCGTGGCGTTTTTGCTCGGCGTGGGGTGGCTGACCTTTGCGCGCTACCGCCGCGCCGTGCGGCGCCTGCGCGCCGTGGAGACACGCTGATGCGCGGCGCGAAGAAGCGGCGGTTGTATCTGGTATTGGCGATTGGGCTTTGTTTGAGCGCGGCGGTTGGGCTATCGCTGGCGGCGTTCTCCTCGACGCTGACGTTTTTCCTCTCGCCGCGCGCGGTGGTGGCGAAGCATCCGGCACCGGGCATGAACTTCAGGCTCGGCGGCATTGTGCAGGTAGGGACTGTGAAGACCGTGATCAACGCCGGCACGCCGACGACAAGTTTCCGGGTGACCGACGGGCAAGCCTCCGTGCCGGTGGTGTATACCGGGCTGCTGCCGGATCTGTTCCGCGAAGGACAGGGGATTGTGGCGATCGGCGCGATGAATGCCAGCGGGCAGTTTGCCGCCGATGAGGTGCTGGCCAAGCATGGGTCCACCTATATGCCCAAGGATGTTGAAGAGTCGCTGAAGAATGCCGGCAAATGGAATCCGGCCTTCGGTCCGGCCCCGGCCGCCGATACGTGGAACACCATGAAAGTGAAGGGGAGCGGATCGTGATACCGGAACTTGGACATTTCGCGCTGGCGCTGGCGGTGGCCCTGGCTTTCGCCCAGGGGGTAATTGGGATTTTTGCGCCGGGGTTGCGCGATCCGCGCGCGATGCGCGGGGCGCCCGCGTTGGCGCTGAGTCAGTTTCTGGCGATCGGGGCGGCGTTTCTCGCGTTGATCTATGCCGGGGTCGTCTCGGATTTCACCGTGGAGAATGTTGCGAATTTTTCATCCGCCCAGGTGCCGCTGCTGTACCGGATTACCGGCACATGGGGGAACCATGATGGCTCCATGCTGCTGTGGTGCTTCATCCTCTCGCTCTGCGGGGCGACTGTGGCGGCATTCGGCAACGGGCTGCCGGCCTCGTTGAGGGCGCGCGTGCTGGGCGTGCTGGGCCTGGTTTCCGGCGGGTTTTTGTTGTTCACGCTGACAGTGTCTGACCCCTTCACGCGGCTGTGGCCGCCGCCGCTTGATGGCGCCGGGGTTAACCCGATTTTGCAGGACCCGGGCTTGGCGTTTCATCCGCCGGTTTTATATACCGGCTATGTCGGGTTCTCGGTGGCGTTCGCGTTTGCCATCGCGGCGTTGATCGAGGGGCGCATTGATGCCGCCTGGGGCCGCTGGGTGCGCCCGTGGGCGCTGATCTCCTGGTGTTTTTTAACCGCCGGGATCGCGCTGGGGAGCTGGTGGAGTTATTATACGCTGGGCTGGGGCGGGTATTGGTTCTGGGATCCGGTGGAGAACGCGGCGTTGCTGCCATGGCTGACCGGCACCGCGCTGTTGCATTGCGCGATTGTGGTGGAGAAGCGCGAGGCGCTGAAGGCGTGGACGGTGTTGCTGGCGATTGCTACGTTCTCGCTGAGTTTGTCAGGCACGTTTCTGGTGCGATCTGGAATTCTGAACTCGGTGCATTCGTTCGCGGCGGCGCCGAACCAGGGATTGTTCATTCTGGCGCTGCTGGCGATTACCATTGGCGGCTCGCTGTTGCTGTTTGCCATCAGGGCGCCGATTTTGGCGGCGACGGGGATTTATGCGCCGCTCTCGCGCGAGAGCGCGCTGGTGCTGAACAATATATTCATCTGCTCGATCGCGACGGTGGTGTTTGTTGGCACGTTGTATCCACCGTTCGTGAATTTGCTGTTTGGCATTCAGCTTTCCATCGGCGCGCCGTTTTTCAATGAGACGGTGCTGCCGCTGGCGGGGCCGATTATCCTGGCGATGGGCGTGGGGCCGATGATGGCCTGGAAGCGCGCCGCATTGTTGCCGGTGTTGCGGCAATTGTGGCTGGCGGCGGCGGTGGGGCTGCTGGTGTTTCTGGTGATGGCGGCGAACCGGCATGTGATCGCGGCGCTGGGGCTGGCGGGCGGCGCCTGGGTGGTGATGGCGGCGCTTACGGATATTGCCGGGCGGATCAGGTTGTTCCGGGTTTCAGCCGGAAGCTCCCTGGCGCGGCTGTGGGCGCTGCCGCGCGCGGCTGTGGGCGCGACGCTCGGGCACATCGGCTTTGGCATGATGGTGCTTGGAATCGCGGGGATGACGCTGGCGACGCAGAAGGTGATTGTGCTGAAGCCTGGACAATCTACCCAGCTAGGCGGCTACACCTGGACGCTGGATGACATTCATGATGCGCCTGGGCCGAATTTTTCGCAGCGGGTGGCTGATATTTCGTTGAGTGAAAATGGCAAGGTGTTCATGACGCTGCATCCGGCGCGGCGGTTTTTCAGCGCGCAGAAGGTGATTACCAACACGGCCGCGATACGGACCAACGGGTTCCAGGATATATATGCGGTGTTTGCGGCTGAACCGCCGGGCTCGGGCGGGGCGGAGCTGCGGTTGAACCGGCATCCGCTGGCGCCCGAGATATGGCTGGGCGGGTTGGTGATGGCGCTGGGGGGTGGGATTTCACTCTCCGACCGGCGCTTGCGGGTGGGTGCGCCGGCGCGCAAAAAGCCAGCGGGGGCTGTGGCCTGATGTCGCCTTTGCGTAGACGGTTGTTGTTTGGGATTCCGCTCGCGCTGGCCGTGGCCGGTGGTGAGGGGTTTTATATTATCCTGAGGCGGATGCAGGAAAATGATTACGACCCGCACGCCCTGCCCTCGCCGCTGATCGGCAAACGGCCGCCTGCGTTCAACTTGCCCGGCGCCGATGGGATGCAGGGTTTCAGCAATACCGATTTGTTGGCGCCGCCCAAGCCGATGCTGGTGAACTGGTTTGCCTCCTGGTGCGTGCCCTGCCTGCAGGAAGCGCCGATGCTGATGAAACTTGCCAAGACGGGGCTTGAGATTTGGGGGATCGCCTATCAGGATCATCCGAAGGATCTGGCGAATTTCATCAGCACGAACGGTAACCCTTATACACGGCTGGCGGCGGATGCCTCGGGGCTGACGGCCATCAACTGGGGGGTTTATGGTGTGCCGGAGACGTATTTCATCGATAAGCAGGGGATTGTGCGGTGGCGTTACGCCGGGGCGCTAACCGATGATGTGGTGAGCGGCACGTTGCAGCCATTGTTGCAGAAATACGCATGAGAAAATTACTTTTTGTGCTCGCGTTGGTGCCTGCCCTGGCCTATGCGCAGACATTGACGCGCGATGGCGTGACGCTGACCCCGGCGCAGGAGGCGCGGGCCGAGGATATCGGCAGCCAGTTGCGCTGCCTGGTGTGCCAGAATGAAAGCATTGAGGGTTCCTCAGCCGATTTGGCGAAGCAGCTGCGCACGATCATCCGCCAGCATGTGGTGGCCGGAGATTCCAGCAAGAGCATCATGAATTACATGGTGCAGCGTTATGGGATTTTCGTGCTGCTGAAGCCGCCGTTCATGCGGCTGACCTGGGCGCTGTATGCCTCGCCGTTTATCGGCATCATACTTGGATTTTTTGGATTTTGGCTCATGCGGCGCACAAAAGCGGAGGCCCCTGCCCCGCTCACTGACGCCGATGCCAGACGGTTGGATGAATTACTGAAATGATATTTTTGATGATGCTGGGGCTGGCCCTGGTGCTGATGCTGCCGCTGGCCGTGATGTTCATCGCACCGCGGCGAACGCAGGGAAGACGCGAGGTGGCGCTCGCGCTGCATAAGGCGCAGCTTGTGGAATTGGCGCGCGATCTGGCCGATGGACGGATTGGCGAGGCGGAATATGCGGCGGCGAAGCTGGAGGTGGAACGCCGCTTGCTCACCGCGGATGGCAGCGTGGAGCCGGTGTGGAACGGCAATGCGAAACTGCTGCTGATCGCGACCGTGGTGGCCGTGCCGGTGGCGGCGTTTGCGCTGTATCTGCCGGGGAGTACGCCTGGTGTTCCCTCGGAGCCGCATACGCAGTGGCTGGCGAAAGAACAGGCGGCGCAGGCGAAACTGGCAGTGTTCGTGACGGAGTTGCGGGCGCGCCTGGCGGCGGAAGATCCCAATTCGGCGGATGCCAGCCAGGGCGAGGCGTATCTGGGTGAGGCGCTGGCGGAACAGGCGGGGGAAATTACGCCCGAGGCGCTGGGATATTTCAAGCAATCGCTGGCGAATGCGCCGCAGAATGCTTCGTGGCGGCCGCTGGATGTGCAGCGGATTGGCGAGGCCGCGCAGGCAGCTTCACAGTAAGCGATTTAAGTTTATGGTGGGGACATGGATACAGATAAAAAGCCTGAGACAGAAAACTTGCAGCCAGTGCCAGCAAAGCCGCAGACGATAAAGCTGCCGCCGGAAATTGGCGGACAGAAAGGCCCCGAGCCGACACGCTATGGCGACTGGGAAAAGAACGGACGCTGCACTGATTTTTGAATACAGGAGTGATTGCCGTGAAGTCTGTTGCGGGGGTTGTCGGGCTTCCACTCGTGGTGGCGGGGATCGTGTTGTTTTTCGCGGTGCCGCTGATCGCAGAAAATACGGGAAATGAGTGTCAGGCGCTGGAAAAATACAATGCCAGCAACGCCGCGCGCAACGTGACGGGCTCAACCACGGGGCCGATTTATGGCATGCTCAACGGGTTGGCGCGCTCGGTTGCAACCGGCGAGGCGACGAGTGCCGCGGAGGCCAACGCGCATCCGAATATTCCGGTGAGTGTAAGCTGCGCCTATGATTTCTGGAAGGCTTTCTAGGGTGCTCCGGGGCTTGTCCGGCAAGCCGGGGATTGTTTTCATGGTGCTGGCGATGCTGGATTTCGGCTTGCGGCCGGCAGTGGCGGCGCAGCTTGCGGGCGTAAGCCTGCCGGACACGCAAACCGTGGGGACAACGCAGCTGCAACTGAACGGCATCGGGCTACGCACCTATTCGGTGCTGGGCATCCATATTTATGTCGCGGGTTTGTATTTGCAGCAGCCGAGCCATGATGCTGAAGCGATTTTGGCCTCACCCGGGATCAAGCTGGTGCAGATGCATTTTGTGCATGGTGTTGGTGTGAGCGCGATGCGCGGCGCCTGGCGCAGGGGGTTAACGAAGAACTGCGTTGCGCCGTGTGTGCTCTCGCAAGCGCGGCTGGCGCAGTTTCTGGCGGCGTTGCGCCCGGTAAAAGCCGGAGAGGATGTGAGCATCGAATTTCAGCCCTGGGGCGCTGAAGCGTTTTATGACGGGGTTTCGGTGGGAAGGATCGACGACCCGGGATTCGCGCGGCTGATGCTGGAAGTTTTTATCGGGAAAAACACCACGGTGCCGCAATTGAAGCGGCAACTGCTTGGAGATGGGCCCGCGGCAGGCTAGTGGGACACGTCATTGAAAATGCCGTGTCCCACTAGCGTCATATTTAGCGCGCGCCGCCCACCAACCCGCGCGCAGTACCCTGCGTCATGAATGAC
>NZ_JABEVC010000115.1 GCF_013044125.1 Acidocella sp.
GACGAGGTCGACCGCGCTGTGGGTGGATGAGAGATCATCCGAGACGGCGGTGATGATGGCGGCTTTGCCGTCAGCGGTGGCAATGAGGGCGGCGATGCCCGAGCCGATCGACTTCAGCAGGTCAGTGGCGATGGGTTTGAGCTCTTTCGCCGGGATGTCGCCGACATGGCGGAGCAGGGTTTTGACACCATTGATGGTCTCGACGCTAGCGGCGGCGGTAGAGAGCACCAGTTTCTTCTGCAACTCGGCGACCTGACGCTCAAGGCGCTTTTTCTCGTCCTGGAGCTGGGTGATGCGGGCTGGGAGTTCGGCAGGCTGGGCCTTCAGCGTGGCGGCGGTTTGCGCGAGGAGGCGGGATTCGTCCTCAACAGCGGCGATGGCGGCGGCGCCCGCCAGGGCCTCGATGCGGCGCACACCCGCGGAGACGGCACCTTCGGAGGTGATGCGGAAGAGGCCGATGTCACCGGTGCGCGAAACATGGGTGCCGCCGCAGAGTTCCACCGACCAGGCGGATTTGGTGTCATCAGGGTTGCCCATGCCCACCACGCGGACCTCATCGCCGTATTTTTCACCAAAAAGCGCCATGGCGCCTAGCTTAACGGCTTCATCCGGGGTCATCAGCCGGGTGGTGACTTCGGCGTTTTCGCGGATGCGGGTGTTTACTTCGCGCTCCACGATGGCCAGTTCTTCTGCCGTGATGGGGCGGGGCTGGGAGATGTCAAACCGCAGGCGGTCTGGCGCGTTGAGCGAGCCTTTTTGCATGACATGGGTGCCAAGGGCGCGGCGCAGCGCCTCGTGCAGCAGGTGGGTGGCGGAGTGGTGCGCGCGGATGGCGCCGCGGCGGGCATGGTCCACCGCTGCCAGAACGGGCTGGCCGGTGCGCGCGGTGCCCGCCTCCACCACGCCAAGGTGGACGAAGAGTTCGCCAAGCTTCTTTTGCGTGTCGGTGATGCGGATGCGCAGATTGTCGGGGCCGGTGAGGTAGCCGGTGTCGCCCACCTGGCCGCCGCTTTCGGCATAGAAGGGGGTTTGGTTGAGCAGGATGGCGACGGATTGATCCGGCAGCGCGTGGCTGGTTGGCTGGCCGTCGACGATGAGGCCGGTGATAGTGGCTTCGGCGGTTTCGGTGGCGTAGCCCAGGAATTCGGTGGCGCCGAGCTGTTCCTTCAGCTCGAACCACACAGTCTCGGTCGCGGCTTCGCCGGAGCCGGCCCAGGCGGCGCGGGCGCGGCGGCGCTGTTCGTCCATGGCGGCGTTGAAGCCTTCGATGTCAACGGTTTTTTGTTCCTCGCGCAGGGCATCCTGGGTGAGGTCAAGGGGGAAACCATAAGTGTCGTAAAGTTTGAACGCCACGGCGCCGGGCAGGGCGCCGCCGGCAGGGATGGCATCGGATTCTTCACGCAACAGGGAAATGCCCCGGTCCAACATCGCGCGAAAACGGTTTTCTTCGAGTTGCAATGTCTCGGTGATGAGCGGTTCGGCGGCGTTGAGTTCGGGGTAGGCCTGGCCCATCTGGCGGACCAGCGCGGGGACGAGGCGGTGCATCAGTGGCTCGGTGGCGCCCATGAGGTGGGCGTGGCGCATGGCGCGGCGCATGATGCGGCGGAGCACATAGCCGCGCCCCTCGTTGGAGGGGAGCACGCCGTCAGCCATCAGGAATGAGGTGGAGCGCAAATGGTCGGCCACCACGCGGTGGCTGGTCTTGAACCTGCCGTCAGGGTCCTGGCCGGTGGCTTCGGCCGAGGCCATGATGAGGGCGCGCAAAGTATCGGTGTCGTAATTGTCGTGTTTGCCTTGCAGGATGGCGGCGAAGCGCTCCAGGCCCATGCCGGTGTCGATGGAGGGGCGCGGCAGCGGGTTACGGGTGCCGGGCGGGCCTTCCTCATATTGCATGAACACGAGGTTCCAGATCTCGATGAAGCGGTCGCCGTCTTCATCCGGGGAGCCGGGCGGGCCGCCGGGGATGCCTTCGCCGTGGTCGTAGAAAATTTCCGAGCAGGGGCCGCAGGGGCCGGTGTCGCCCATTTTCCAGAAATTATCGTCGGTAGGGATGCGGATGATTTTTTGGTCCGCCACCCCGGCGATTTTTTTCCACAGATCGGCCGCTTCGTGATCTGTGTGGTAAACTGTAATGAGGAGTTTATCCTTGGGGAGACCAAAATCCTTGGTCAGCAGGGTCCAGGCGTGGAGGATGGCCTGTTCCTTGAAATAGTCACCGAAGGAGAAATTGCCCAGCATCTCGAAGAACGTGTGATGGCGGGCGGTATAGCCGACATTATCCAGGTCGTTATGCTTGCCGCCGGCGCGCACGCATTTTTGCGACGAGGCGGCGCGGACATAAGAGCGCTTCTCCTGCCCGGTGAAGAGGTTTTTGAACGGCACCATACCGGCGCTGGTGAAGAGCAGCGTCGGGTCGTTGCGGGGCACCAGCGGGGCGCTGGGCACGACCGTGTGGCCGTTGCGGGCGAAGTAGTTGAGGAAGGTGGCGCGGATATCGTTGCTGGTGACCATGTTACCGGGATTACAGGTTTGCCCGCTTTTCGCCAAGTCTGGGGGCGCAGGAAGTTACCGGGCGTATTTTTCGACCGTGGGTTGGATGAAGGCGGCGATGCGGGCCATGCCGGTGGCGTTGGGGTGCAGGGCGGGCTCAGGCGGGGTCAGCCGCGGGTCGACATAGAGGGAGGCGTCGGTTTTGCCGTGTTTTTGCAGCACGTGGCTCACATCGATGAAGGTGACATCGGGGTTGCCCGCGTAGTGGCGGGCCAGGGCGGCGTTGGTGGCAGTGGTTTGGGCATCCACCCAAGGAGAGCGGATGGACGGCAGCACGCCGAGCAGCAGGATGTGGGTTTGTGGCAGGTGACGGCGTGTGTTGGCCACCACGGCCTCTATGCCCGGGACGGTCATGGTTGCATCCCAATGCACGCGGCCAAAGTTGTTGGCGCCGATGAGGATGATGACGAGGCGCGGATGCAGCCCGGCGACCTGGCCGTGGTCCAGCCGCCAGATGAGGCTTGAGGTGGTGTCGCCGATGAAGCCGAAGTCAAGCGCGGCATAGGGGGCGTAGTAGTGGTTCCAGACAGGGAGGATGTCGTCGTAGCCATGGCCGCCGTGGCGCTGCCAGTAGTAGGTGATGGAGTCGCCCAGCCAGATGATTTTGGCGCCGGGGTCGGCTTTGGCTTGTTCCAGTGTGCGGGTGAAGCGGGCTCGCCACCATGGCAGGCTGGTGCGGCCGATGGGCGCTTCGGCAAGGTTGACGCGCGCCTGCGCGGCCAGTGGCGCGGTGGCCAGGGGAAGGACCAGGAAAAGGACGCGGAGCAGGCGCTTCATGGCTTACAGGCCAAACAGCAGCAGTGTGAAGCTGGCGGCGCCGAGCAGGGCGCAATACCAGGCGAAGGGCAGCAAGGCCCAGGAGTCGTGGTTATGGAAATAGCGCATGAGAAACGCGGTGCTGGCATAGGCGACCACCCCGGCCGCAACGGCGGCGAAGGTGGCGGCGCCGAACAGGGAGTGGAGCTCATGCGCGTGAGCGAGTTTAGGGACCTCGAGCACGCTGGCGGCGAAGATCACTGGCGTGCCCATAAGGAAGGCGAACTTGGCGGCTTCCTCATGCCCCGCGCCGCGGCGCAGACCGCCGACGATGGCGGCACCCGAACGGGAGATTCCGGGCAGGAAGGCGAGGCACTGGAAAAAGCCGATGACCAGCGCGTCTGCATTGGTGAGGGTGGCGCTGTTGCGCAGGGCGCGCCCGCGCAGGCGCTCGCCTAGAAACAGCAGCCCGGCGTTGGCGATGAGGAACAGCGCGGCGATGAGCGGGCTGGCGAAGAGATGCGCCACCGGTTTTTTGATGATGAAGCCGATGATGACGGCGGGAAGAGTGGCGATGATGAGCCGCAGCAGCAGGGCGCGCTGGGTTTTCACCTCGGTGGCGTAGCCAAGTCCCAGGACGCCGCGCAGCATGCCGAGCCAGTCAGCATAGAAAAACAGCAGCATGCCGATGGCGGTACCCAGATGCAACATGACAAGAAAAGGCAGAAAACCGGGGCTGGCCTGGTTTATCCCCCAATGCAACAGGGCGGGCACAACGACTGCATGGCCGAGGCTGCTGACGGGAAACAGCTCGCTGGCGCCCTGCAGGACGGCGAACATCATGGCATGTAGAAAACTCATGGGAACTCCCTGGGCGGTATGGCGCCTCCTTTGCCGCATTGCGGAAATTTTTGCCACTGCTAAGCCTGACGTATGAAGCGTTTTAACAATACGGGCGGGGTGGCGTGGTGCTGACAGCGTGGGTGACCTGGAGTGTCGTCGCGCTAGGCGTGGGCGGCGTTATTTTGCGGCCTTGGGGGGTGCGCGAGGTGGTGCCGGCGCTGGCGGGGGCGTTGGCGCTGGTCGCCTTTGGCCTGTTGCCGGTTGGGGCGGCGGTGCGCGGAGTGGGGCAGGGGACGGATGTTTACCTGTTTCTCACGGGCATGATGATTCTGGCCGAGCTGGCGGCGGACCAGGGATTGTTCGCCTGGGCGGCCGGCTGGGTGGCACGGCGCGCGGGGGGCTCGGCGGCGCGGCTGTTTGCGATGATCTACGGCATGGCGGTGGTGGTTACGATGTTTCTCTCCAACGATGCGACCGCCGTGGTGTTCACCCCTGCCGTGGCGGCGATGGCACGGGCGGTGAAAGCGGAGCAGCCGCTGCCGTTTTTGCTGATCTGCGCGTTTGTCGCCAACGCGGCATCGTTCGTGCTGCCGATTTCGAATCCGGCCAATTTGGTGGTTTACGGCGCGGCGCTGCCGCCGTTGCTGGGGTGGGTGCGCCAGTTCGGGCTGGCATCGGTGGTGACGGTTGGCGCGACGTTTCTGCTGCTGCGCTTCACGCAACGGCGGGCGTTGGCGCAGGCGCTGGTGGCGCAGGCGCACCAGCCGGAGCTCTCCGCCGGGGGGCGGCACGCCGGGCTGGGCATTGCGGGAACGGCGGTGGTGCTAATGGCGGCCTCGGCCTGGGGGGTGCCGCTGGGGCTGCCAACTCTGCTGTGCGGCCTGGGGACCGCTGCGGTGGTGCTGCTGCCCGCCCGCCAGCCGCCCTGGGAGATGCTGAGGAACATTTCATGGGATGTGCTGCCGCTGGTGGCAGGATTGTTTGTGATGGTGGCGGCGCTGGACCGCACAGGCGTGGTGGCGGCGCTGGCCCGATTGCTGGGACAGGCAGGTGGCGCGGCGGGCTGGGAGGCTGGTCTGGGAC
>NZ_JABEVC010000116.1 GCF_013044125.1 Acidocella sp.
GTTGTACAAGGAGTTGGCGGGGCTGTTTCCGGGGGCGCGGGTGGCGGTGTTCGCGGGGCCGGGGGCGCATGAGCGCGCGCTGGCCGCGCCGGTGCTGGCGGCATTGCCGGGGGCGATCGACCTTGTGGGGAATTTGAGCCTGCCGGAAGTGGCCGCCTGTTTGCGCCGTTGCGCCATTTTCATTGGCAACGACTCAGGGCTGATGCATCTGGCTGCCGCCGCCGGGGCGCCGACTCTGGGGCTGTTTGGACGCTCGAGGGCTGATGAATACGCTCCGGCCGGTTTGCGCACGGAAGTTGCCGTGGCGCCAGGCCCGGCGGGAGGCGCGCCGATGGAGGGTTTGACGGTGGAGGCGGTGGCCGCGGCCGCGCGGAGGTTGCTATGCGTCTAGCCCAGATCATCGCGGGAGGCGGCGCCAGCGGATTCTATGAGCGCATGGCGCTGCTGCTCGCGCATAACGGGCATCAGGTGTTTCCCATCATCAGCCCGGACCCTGGGCTGGAGCTGCGGCTGCGCACGGGCGCGTTGCCGCCCATGGTGCTGGAATTCGGCGGGATGCTGGATTTTGCAACGTTGAAGGGAATCCGGGAGGTTTTGCAGGCGCGCAAGGCGCAGATCGCCCTGGCGTGGAGCGGGCGCGCCGCTTCGTTTCTGCCGCGCGGGCCGTGGGTAAATGTTGGCCGGCTGGATGGCTATTACGGGCGTAACGAGTTTGGTCATTGCGCGTATCTGGCGGGGAGCACGCCCGGCATTGTCAGCCACATTGTGCAAAGCGGGTTTGCGCCCGCGAAGGTGCTGTATCTGCCCGATTGCGTGGAAGATTACATCCGCGATGACCCGGCGCGCCGCGAGACGCTGGGGGTGCCCGAGGATGCGCCGTTGCTGCTGGGGCTTGGGCCGCTGGAGCGGAGCCGGGGGTTTGATACGCTGATCCGCGCGGCGGCGCGGCTGCCGGAGGTGTATTGCGTGATCGCGGGCGAGGGGCCGGAGCGCGTGGCGCTGAGCCGGTTGATCGCGCAACTGGGTCTGGAGAAGCGGGTGCGCCTGCTCGGCGCGCGGCGCGATACCGGGGCGTTGCTGAAGGCGGCGGATGTGTTTGTATGCCCGGCGCGGCAGCGCCCGCTGGGTACGGCGGTGCTGGAGGCGTTTTCCGCGCAGACGCCGGTGCTCGCCACCGATGTTGAAGGCGAGCACGGGGTGGTGCGCGATGGTGACGACGGGCTGCTGGTGCCGGTGGACGACGCCGAGGCTCTGGCCGCCGCCGCGCGGCGGATTTTCAGCGACACGCGGCTGCGGGTAAAGCTGGCGCTGGTGGCGCGGCAGCGCTTTGCGGGAGAGTTCTCGCCGCAGGCGGTGCTCGGCATCTGGCTGGAAAATTTGCAGAAACTGCTGCCGTGACGCGCGGTGATTTTATGTATGTGAGGCTGGTATGAGTTTTGATCTTCTGTTGCAAAACGGCACCGTGGTTCTGCCCTGGGGCGAGGTTCAGGCCGATATCGGCGTGCGCGATGGGCATATTGCCACCATTGGCAAAAACCTCGGCGCCGCCGCGCAGGTTTTTGATGTGGCGAATCTGCATGTGCTGCCGGGCGTGATCGACCCGCATGTGCATTTCCGCGATGGCGGGATGGGGGGGATCGCGGGGGTGGAGGACATGCGCTCGGGTACGCTGGGCGCGGTGCTTGGCGGAGTGACCTGCGTGTTCGACATGCCCAACACCAACCCGGCGGCCACCGATGTTGAGAACCTGACCCGCAAGCATGATTACATCGCCGGGCGGGCGTATTGCGACGTTGGCATTTATGTTGGCGCCAACAAGGAAAATATCGAGCAGCTCGGCATGATGGAGAGCATGCCCGGGGTGTGCGGCATCAAGGTGTTCGCGGGGTCCTCCACGGGTAATTTGCTGGTGGAGGATGATGCCAGCATCGAGCGGGTGCTGCGCAGCGGGCGGCGGCGGGTTTCGTTCCACTCGGAGGATGAATACCGGCTGGTTGAGCGTAAATCGCGTTTCAGCTGCGGCGATCCTTATTCCAGCCACGCGCTATGGCGCGACCCGGAATGCGCGTTTCTCGGCACGCGCCGGGTGGCGGCGCTGGCGGCCAAGACCGGGCGGCCGGTGCATATATTGCACGTCTCGACCGAGGAGGAGTTTGGCTACCTCAAGGATTATCGCGCGCTGGTGACCACCGAGGTGCTGCTGAACCATCTCGTGCAATCGGCCCCGGATATTTATGACCGGCTGGGGCCCTATGGCGTGATGAACCCGCCGGTGCGCGATGAGCGCCACCGCCTGGCCGCCTGGGCGGCGGTGGCCGATGGCACGGTGGATACGCTGGCCTCGGACCATGCGCCGCATTCCAAGGCGGCGAAGGAGAAGCCCTGGCCAGATTGCGCCTCCGGCATGACCGGGGTGCAGACGCTGTTGCCGATGATGCTGGAGCAGGTGGCCCAAGGCCGGCTCTCGCTGTTGCGGCTGGTGGATTTGATGTGCGCCGGGCCGGCGCGGGTTTATGGCGCGGTGAACAAGGGGCGGATCGCCGCCGGGTATGACGCGGATTTCTCCATTGTGGATTTGCGGGCGGCGCGCCGGATCGAGAAATCCTGGATTGCCAGCCAGTGCGGTTGGACGCCGTTTGAGGGTGTTTCCTGCACCGGCTGGCCGGTGGCGAGCGTGGTGCGCGGGCAGATTGTGATGCGCGATGGCGCTGTTGAGGGTGAGCCGCTGGGCCGCGCGATGAGCTTTCGCTCATAGCGTGAGGTTGGAGGGCGGTTCAGACTTCAGCTTTTCCCGCGCCGCGGGTTAAGCTGAAGTCATCGCACTTAAAGCGATCAGGCTCTAGATCCGGCGCAGGGTGAAGACCTCGGCCAGAGAGGCCTGGATGGCGGCCCCGTGGGCGGCGTCGCGGGCTTCGATCATGACTTCCAACTGCGCGTCCTGCACCGAGGGGCTGGAGAACAGGCGGTGGTGCGAGACCTCGATGATATTGCCGCCCAGCGCGCCGATGCGGGTGGCGACCTCAGCCAGCATGCCGGGGCGGTCCGGCATTTCCACCACCACGCGCAGCAGGCGGCCGTCGCGCAGGAGGTTGCGCATGAGGGTGTTGGCGAGGATGCGCGAGTCGATGTTGGCGCCGCAGAGGGTGACGCCGATTTTTTTGCCCCGGAAGCGCTCGGGGAAGGCGAGGACGGCCGCCAGCGCGGCGGCGCCGGCACCCTCGGCGACCTGTTTGGCGCTCTCCACCAGCAAGGCGATGGCGCGTTCCACCTCATGCTCGGAGACGACCAGGACCTCGACATTGAGGGCGCGCAGGACTTCCAGCGGGTTAAGCCCGATGTCGCGCACGGCGATGCCCTCGGCGACGGTGGGGCCGCCGACATGGATGGGTTTGCCCGCCAGGACCTGGGCGAA
Organism: Acidocella sp.; assembly: GCF_013044125.1. GTDB lineage: Bacteria > Pseudomonadota > Alphaproteobacteria > Acetobacterales > Acetobacteraceae > Acidocella. The sequence goes on from NZ_JABEVC010000116.1 coordinate 3,413, forward strand.
GGCGGCGTAGTTCTCGACCTCGACGCCGAAAACCTCGATTTGCGGACGCAGGGCGCGCGCCACGGTGGCGCAGCCCGAGACCAGGCCGCCGCCGCCGGTGGCGATCACCATCGCGTCGAGGTCTGGGACATCCTCCAGCATCTCCAGCGCCATGGTGCCCTGACCGGCCATCACCGCGGGGTCGTCATAGGGGTGGATGAAGAACAGGCCCTCTTTTTGCGCGAGCTCATGCGCGTGGGCGGCGGCCTCGGCCAGGGTCTCGCCAAAAAGCACCACCTTGGCGCCCCAGGAGGCGGTGCGGGTGACCTTGGTGGAAGGCGTATGCACCGGCATGACGATGGTGGCCTTGATGCCCGCGCGCTGCGAGTGGCGCGCGACCGCCTGGGCGTGGTTGCCGGCCGACATGGCGATCACACCGGCCGCGCGCTCCTCGGGCGTGAGCAGGGCGATGCGGTTGGCGGCGCCGCGCTCCTTGAAGGCGCCGGTGGCCTGGAGATGGTCGTATTTAAGGTAGATTTCAGCGCCGGTGAGGCGGGAGAGACCGTCCGCCCGCAGGAAGGGCGAGCGCAATACGGCGCCTTCGATCCGCTTGGCGGCGGCCTGAACGTCCTGGAGGGTGATCATGATATATCAGCCATAGGTGATTTTGAGGATTTCGTAGGAGCGGTCGCCGCCCGGGGCGGGCACGGAGACGGTGTCTCCGACTTTTTTGGCGATCAGCGCTTTTGCCAGCGGCGAGGTGATGGACAGGCGGGCCTTGCGCACGTCCGCCTCATGGGTGCCGACGATCTGGTAGCAGAATTCCTTCTCGGAATCCTCGTCCATGATGAGCACGCTGGCGCCGAACATCACCGTGTCGCCCGAGAGGGTCGAGGGGTCTATGACCTCGGCGGCGGAGGTGATTTCCTCCAGCTCGGCAATGCGGCCCTCAACGAAGGATTGCCGCTCGCGCGCGGCGTGGTATTCGGCGTTTTCCGAGAGGTCGCCATGGCTGCGGGCCTCCGCGATGGCGCGGATGATGGCGGAACGTTCCGAGCCTTTGAGGTGGCGCAGCTCGTCTTCGAGAGCGGCGAGGCCGGAGGCGGTCATGGGAAATTTCTGCACAGCGTCTCCTCAAAGCGCCTGGGGCGCCCCGATGGGGTTAGGGGGTAAATGGTAAACGCCGCTGGCACCCGCGCGGGGCCAGCGACGCTGTTGAAAGGCTAGGGAAAGTACGACTGAAGCGGCGCAACTTCAAGACTGCCCGAAATGAGGGCGGCGATGGCGTGCGCGGTGGCGCGGGCGGCGGCGATGGTGGTGAAATTTGGTACACCATGGGTCAGCGCGGAGCGGCGGATGTCAAAACTGTCAGTGACCGACTGGGCGCCGTGGGCGGTGTTGATGACCAGCTGGATTTCACCTGAGCGGATGGCATCCACGCAATGCGGGCGGCCTTCCAGCACTTTGTTGACGCGCTTGACCGGGATGCCGGCCGCGGCGATGTGTTTGGCGGTGCCGGAGGTGGCCATGATGGCAAAGCCGAGGTCGGCCAGGCGGCGGGCCACCGGGAGGATGGCGGCTTTGTCTGAGTCCTTCACCGAGAGGAAGGCGGTGCCGGAGAGCGGCAGGATGACGCCCGCCCCCGATTGGGCCTTGGCGAAGGCGCGGGCGAAGTTGGTGTCCAGCCCCATGACCTCGCCGGTGGATTTCATCTCCGGGCCGAGCAATGTGTCAATATTGGGGAAGCGGGCGAAGGGAAATACGGCTTCCTTCACCGCGACGTGGCGCAGGGCGACCGAGTCGTCGAGCTTGAAGGAGGCCAGCTTTTCACCCGCCATGATACGGGCGCCGATCTTGGCGACATCCACCCCGGTGGCCTTGGCGACGAAGGGCACGGTGCGCGAGGCGCGCGGGTTGACCTCCAGGACGTAGATCAGGTCGTTCTGGATGGCGTATTGCACGTTCATCAGCCCGACGACGCCTAGCGCCTTGGCCATGGCCACGGTCTCGGCCCGCAGCTCGGCGACGATGGCGGGGGAGAGCGAGTAGGGCGGGATGGAGCAGGCGGAATCACCCGAATGGATGCCAGCTTCCTCGATATGTTCCATCACGCCGGCGACGTAGACGGTCTCGCCATCGCAGATGCAGTCCACATCCACCTCGGAGGCTTCGTTGAGGTAGCGGTCGATGAGGACGGGGTTTTCAGCCGAGGCGCGCACGATTTCGCGCATGTAGCGGGCGAGGCCGTTGCGATCGTAGACGATTTCCATCGCGCGGCCGCCGAGCACGTAGGAAGGGCGGATGATGATGGGGTAGCCGATGCGTTCGGCGATGGCTTCGGCCTGTTCGGCGGAGCGGGCGATGCCGTTTTCGGGCTGGCGGAGCCCGAGTTTTTGCAGCAGCTCGGCGAAACGCTCGCGGTCCTCGGCGATGTCGATGGCGTCGGCGGAGGTGCCGAGGATGGGGATGCCTGCATCCTCCAGCGCCTGGGACAGTTTGAGCGGCGTCTGGCCGCCGTATTGCACGATGCAGCCGAGCAGGGTGCCGTTCTGCTGCTCGGTGCGGATCAGGGAGATCACGTCCTCGGCGAAGAGGGGTTCGAAGTAGAGGCGGTCGGAGGTGTCGTAATCGGTGGAGACGGTTTCCGGGTTGCAGTTGACCATGATGGTCTCATAGCCGGCCTCGCGCAGGGCGTAGGCGGCGTGGACGCAGCAATAGTCGAACTCGATGCCCTGGCCGATGCGGTTGGGGCCGCCGCCGAGGATGAGGATTTTGTTGCGCGCGGTGGGGGCGGCTTCGCAGATGGGGGCGCCGTAGCTGCCCTCGTAGGTGCCGTACATATAGGCGGCCTGGGAGGAGAATTCGCCGCCGGAGGTGTCGATGCGCTTGTACACCGGGGTGACGCCGAGCTTCAGCCGCGCCTCGGTGATGGTGGCTTCCGTGCGGCCGCAGAGCTGGGCCAGGCGTTTGTCGGCGAAGCCGAGCGCCTTGAGCTTGCGCAAGCCCAGGGCATCGCGCGGGAGGCCGTTTTTCTTCACCTCGTTTTCGGCGTCGATGATGATCTGCATCTGGTTGAGATACCAGGGGTCGAACTTGCAGGCGGCGTGGATGTCTTCCACCGAGACGCCGGCGCGCAGGGCCTGGGCGGCCATCAGCAGGCGGTCCGGCCGGGGGGTTGAGAGCGCGGCTTTGAAGGCATCGGCCGTGCCGTCGCCCGGGGCGGGGATTTCATCGAGGCCGGAGAGGCCGGTTTCCAGGCTGCGAAGGCCCTTTTGCAGGGCCTCGGGGAATGAACGGCCGATGGCCATCGCCTCGCCGACCGA
>NZ_JABEVC010000117.1 GCF_013044125.1 Acidocella sp.
TGGCTGGGGGACCTGGATTCGAACCAAGGCTGCCCGGGTCAGAGCCAGGAGTTCTACCGCTAAACTATCCCCCAACGGTCACAGCGAGGCCCGATTAGCACCGGTGTGCGCGGGCTGCAACATCTGGAGCGGGGGGATTGTCATAAATTTAATCGGGTGGCGGCGCGCGGGTGTGCTTTCCCGCTTGCCCATCACCCCAATAAGGCGCGACTATACAAGCGATATGGCCAGCACCTCCTCAGCATCGAACATACCGGCAGGCGCTCTACCCAAACGGGGCGGGCGGCGGCCGGTGTTTGCGGGAATCGACCTGGGGACGAACAATTGCCGCATGCTGCTGGGTACGCCGGCAGGCCAAGGGTTCCAGGTGCTCGACAGTTTCTCGCGAGTCGTGCGGCTTGGTGAGGGGCTGTATGAGACCGGCCGGCTCTCCGCCGAGGCAATGGAGCGCGCGATTGCCAGTTTGAGCATTTGCGCCGAGCGGGCGAGACGCTGGGCCGTGGATTCGGGAGCGGGCCCGCTGCGGCTGCGCGCGATTGCCACCGAAGCCTGCCGCCAGGCTGAAAACGGCGCGGAGTTCATCGCCCTGGCGCGCGCACGCACGGGGCTGCCGCTTGAGATCATCAACACCCGCGAGGAGGCCGAGTTGGCGATGGAGAGCTGCGCCTCGCTCATCGCCAAGGCGGAGCGGCGGGCGCTGTTGTTCGATATCGGAGGCGGCTCCACGGAGGTTGCGTGGGTGCGGGTGAATTGCAACGGCGCGGCGCCGGAGTTGATCGGCTATCTCTCGTTGCCGGTGGGGGTTGTCACCCTCTCGGAGCGTTGCACACATGCCTGCTACACTGAGGAAGGGTTCGCCGCCGTGGTGGAAAGCGTGGCGGCGATGCTGCGCCCCTTCGAGGCGGTGCACCGGATCAGCCAGGAAATCCGCCAGGGCGGGGTGCTGATGGTGGGAACATCGGGCACCGTGACCACGCTGGCCGGGGTGTCGCTGAAGCTGGAGCGCTACCGGCGCGGGCTGGTGGACGGGTTTTTCATGAACCGCGGCGCCGTGGAGGCGGCGCTGGCCGAGGCGAAGGCGCTCGGGCGCGAGGGGTTGAGCCGCCACCCCTGCATTGGCGCAGACCGGGTGGATTTTGTGCTGCCCGGTTGCGCGATTTTTGCCGCCATCCACGAACTGTGGCAGATACCCGATCTCGTGGTGGCTGACAGAGGATTACGCGAGGGTATGTTGATGCGGCTGATGCGCAATGTGCGACCGGAACGGCGCGGCTACGGCTTGGCATGACCGAAAATCCATCGGTACCGCCGCGGCGCGAGGCCGTGCGGCTGAAACACGCGCGCAAGCACAGCACGTCCTCGCAGGCCTGGCTCAACCGCCAGCTTAACGACCCGTATGTGCAGGCAGCCAAGGCGCAGGGCTATCGCTCGCGCGCGGCGTTCAAGCTGATCGAGCTGGATGAGAAATATCATCTCATGAGCAAGGGCGCGCGCGTGGTGGACCTTGGCGCGGCGCCGGGCGGGTGGTCTCAGGTTGCGTTGCAGCGGGGGGCTTCGAAGGTGGTGGGGATCGACCTGCTGCCGATCATCCCGGTGGAGGGCGCGCAGTTCATCGAGGGCGATTTCATGGCCGATGGCATGGAGGACCGGCTGACCGGGATGCTTGGCGGCAGGTCGGATCTGGTGCTCTCGGACATGGCGCCGAACACGACGGGGCATGTGGCGACCGACCATATCCGCATCATGGCGCTGGCCGACACGGCGCTGGCCTTCGCCATGCAGATTCTGGAACCCGGCGGTGCATTTGTCGCCAAGTTATTCCAGGGCGGGGCGGAGCGGGACATGCTGAACACGCTGAAGCTGCGTTTCAAGACGGTACGCCATGCCAAGCCGCCGGCGAGCCGCAAGGATTCCAAGGAAATGTACGTGGTCGCGATGGGGTTCCGGCCGGAGTAACGGCGCAAGCCGGCGGCAGGGCCTATTGCACCGCGGCGCTGCGCCGCTTAATGAGGGCCGCCAAGGTCTTTATTTGCAGGCGCGGCCGGCCCACCAGCCCCGCGCCTGATATTTCTGAAAGCGCGGCCATGGCATCCGATCATATTTCCCTCCCTGATTTTTCCGCCCGCATCTCCGAGGCGCTGGCCTTCGATGACGTATTGCTGGTGCCGGCATATTCCAGGATATTACCCACAAAGGCCGCCACGGCGACGCGGCTGACGCGCAATATCGCGCTGAATATCCCGCTGGTCTCAGCCGCGATGGACACGGTGACCGAGGCGGCGATGGCGATTGCCATGGCGCAGCAAGGCGGTATCGGGGTGATTCATAAGAATTTCACCATCGAGGAGCAGGCGGCGCAGGTCCGCCGGGTGAAGAAGTTCGAGAGCGGCATGGTGGTGAACCCGCTCACCATCTACCCAGACCAGACCCTGGCCGATGCCCGCGCGCTGATGGCGGCGCATAATATCTCGGGCTTCCCTGTGGTGGAGCGCGACGGCAAGCTGGTCGGGATTCTCACGCATCGTGATGTGCGCTTCGCGACCGACCCCAGCGCCAAGATATATGAGCTGATGACACGCGAAAATCTGGCCGTGGTGCGGGCCGGGGTTTCGCCCGAGGAGGCGCGCGCGCTGCTGCACAAGCGCCGGCTGGAGAAGCTGCTGGTGGTGGATGACGAATACCGCTGCATCGGGCTGATGACGGTGAAGGATATGGACAAGGCGCAGGCGCACCCGCTGGCCAACAAGGATGAGCTGGGCCGCCTGCGGGTGGCCGCCGCCACCGGCGTTGGCGAGGATGGCGCCGAGCGCGCGGCCGCGCTGGTTGAGGCCGGGGTGGATGTGGTGGTGGTGGACACCGCGCACGGCCATTCCGATGGGGTGCTGCAGGCGGTCACGCGGATCAAGAAGGCGTCCAACGCGGTGCAGATCATCGCGGGGAACGTCGCCACGCCTGATGGCGCGCGGGCGCTGATTGATGCCGGAGCGGATGGGGTGAAGATTGGTATTGGGCCGGGGAGCATCTGCACGACGCGGGTGGTGGCTGGCGTCGGGGTGCCGCAGTTCTCGGCCGTGCTGGAGACGGCGGCGGCCTGCCGGGCGCTGGGCGTGCCGGCGATTGCCGATGGCGGAATTCGCGCCTCGGGCGACATGGTGAAGGCGCTGGCCGCCGGGGCGGATGCGGTGATGGTGGGCTCGATGCTCGCAGGCACCGATGAAGCGCCCGGCGAAGTGTTTTTATATCAAGGCCGTAGCTATAAATCCTACCGCGGCATGGGAAGCCTGGGCGCGATGGCGCGCGGCTCGGCAGACCGGTATTTCCAGCAGGAGATCAAGGACCAGCTGAAGCTGGTGCCGGAGGGAATCGAGGGCCGGGTTGGCTACAAGGGGCCGATGGCGGCGGTGGTGCACCAGCTTGTCGGCGGGTTGCGCGCGGGCATGGGCTATACCGGGGCGGCCGATATCAACGCGCTGCAGACCGCGACGACCTTCCGGCGGATTACCGGGGCGGGGCTGCGCGAGAGCCATGTGCATGATGTGGCAATTACGCGAGAGGCGCCGAACTACCGGCAGGAGGGATGACCCCCGCCGGACAATTGGCCGCCGCGATTGATCTGCTGGCGGCGATCGAGGCGGACGGCCGCCCGGCGGATGCCATCGCAAATCATTTTTTTCGCACGCGGCGGTTCATTGGTGCGGGAGACCGGCGTGAGGTGAGCACGCTGGTGTGGGGGGTGCTGCGTGCGCGCCGGCATCTGGGCTGGTGGTTGCAGCATTTCGGCGCGCCGGAGACGCCGCGGCTGCTGCTGGCGGTGCAGGCGATCTTCTCGGGCATGAGCGTGCATAAAATCTCGATGGCCTTTGCCGCCGGGCGCTACGGCCCGCCGCCGATGCAGCCCGAAGAGAGCATCATTTTAGAGAAATTCGCCGGGCACACGCTGGAACACCCCAACATGCCCGAGGCGGTGAAATATGAGATCCCCGACTGGCTGCTGCCCCGGCTGAAGGCACAGTTCGGCCCGGCGCTGGAGGCGGAGATGGCGGCGCTGAACCAGCCGGCGCCGCTGGATTTGCGGGTGAACAGCCTCAAGACCACGCGCGAAGCGGCGATTGCGGAGCTGGCGCGCGAGGGCTTGCAGGCGCGGCCCGCGCAGTTCAGCCCCTGGGGGCTGCGGCTGGCCGGGCGGCAGTCCATCACGCAGGGCAAGGCGTTTCAGGACGGGCTGGTGGAAATCCAGGACGAGGGCAGCCAGCTCATCGCGTTGCAGATGGACGCCAAGCCGGGCATGCGGGTGGTGGATTATTGCGCCGGGGCAGGGGGCAAGACTCTCGCCATCGCCATGACCATGGAGAACAAGGGGCATATCGTCGCGTGCGACACCTCGGCGCCACGGCTGGAGGGGGCAATCAAGCGGTTGCGCCGCGCGGGCGTGCATAATGCCGAGCAGCATCTGCTGGGTGAGCCGGGCGATAAATGGACCAAGCGGCAGGCCGGGAAGTTTGACCGCGTGCTGGTCGATGCGCCGTGCACCGGCACCGGCACTTGGCGCCGCAACCCGGATGCGCGCACGCGCCTGAGCGAGACCGACCTCAAGGAGCTGGTGGCCAAGCAGGCGATGATCCTGGACCAGGCGCAAAAATTGACCAAACCAGGTGGAAAACTGGTATACGCGACCTGTTCTCTGCTCAGTGATGAGAACGAGGCACAGGTGGAGGCGTTTTTGGCGCGATACCCGATGTTCAAGCCGGTGGAGATCGAGGCGCCGGAGGCGTTGCGCGGGAAATATCTGCGGCTTTCGCCGCGTGCGCATGGGACGGACGGGTTTTTCGCCGCTGTGCTGGCGCGCGATCCGTGATTGCGATCCGCCGCGCGCGCGCAGCCGATGCGCCCGGGATCGCGGCGGTGCATGTGGCGACCTGGCGCAATACCTATGCGACCCTGTTGCCGGAGGCATTCCTGGCCGGGCTCTCGGCCGAACGGCTGAGCCTGCATTATGAGCGCAGCATCCGCATGGGGCATGGCGTGTTTGTGGCGGTGCGGAGCGCGGAGCAGGGCGCGCCGCTGGTGGTGGGGTTTTCCACCGCGCGGCCCTGCCAGGGCGAGACGCTGGGAGAGGGTGAGGTGGAGACGCTCTATGTCGCCGATGACTGGCAGAACCGGGGGCTGGGCGGCCAGCTGCTGCGCGCCGCGGCGAAATATCTGGCGCTGCTTGGCTGCCGCTCGGTGTTCATCTGGGTGCTGCACGGCAACCCGGCGATTTTTTTCTACGAGCGGCTGGGCGGACGGCGGCTGGCCAACGGCGCCACGCATGTCGCCGGTTCGGCCGTGCCGCAGGTCGCCTATGCGTGGGACCCGATTGAAACGCTGTTGGACGTGGACGCCTGATACGCGTTTTGGGCGCGCGATTTTATCGGTTTAATTGGCCCCGAGTGATTCCAATTAGACCGATATTGCTCTAGCAGCACAGCATGCACACACAAAAGATTCTGATCCTCGATTTTGGTAGCCAGGTTACGCAGTTGATCGCCCGCAGGGTGCGCGAAAGCGGGGTGTATTGCGAGATACTTCCCTTCAACGCTGATCCGGCGCGAATCGCCTCGTTTGGCGCCAGCGGCATTATCCTCTCCGGCGGCCCGGCCAGCGTGGCCGACGAGGGTTCACCCCGCGCGCCGGACTATGTGTTCTCCGCCGGGGTGCCGGTGCTGGGCATCTGCTACGGGCAGATGGTGATGTGCGCGCAGCTGGGCGGCGATGTGAAGGGCGCCGAGATCCGCGAGTTCGGCCGCGCCTATGTGGATGTTGTGGAGGATTGCACCCTTTTTGACGGCGCCTGGGTGAAGGGCGCGCGCGAGCAGGTGTGGATGAGCCATGGCGACCATATCTCCGCCCCGCCGCCAGGGTTCCGCACCGTCGCGGTCTCCGAGGGGGCGCCGTTCGCGATGATCGCGGATGATGCGCGGCGGTTCTATGGGCTGATGTTCCACCCCGAGGTGGTGCATACCCCGCATGGCGCGCAACTGCTGCGCAATTTCACCCATAAGGTCTGCGGGCTGGCGGGCGATTGGACGATGGCCGGGTTCCGGCAGGCGGAAATCGCGAAAATCCGCGCGCAGGTGGGCACCGGCAAGGTGATCTGCGGACTTTCCGGCGGGGTGGACAGCTCCGTGGCGGCGGCGTTGATCCATGAGGCGATCGGCGACCAGCTCACCTGTATTTTCGTTGACCACGGGTTGCTGCGCGGTGGCGAGGCCGAGGAAGTCGTGCAGGTGTTCGGCGAGCAGTTCAACATCAGGCTGATCCACCGCGATGCCTCGGAGCTGTTCCTTGGCCAGCTCGCCGGGGTGACCGATCCTGAGCAGAAGCGCAAGATCATCGGCCGGTTGTTCATCGAGGTGTTCGATGAGGAAGCGACCAAGCTCGGCGGCGCCGACTTTTTGGCGCAAGGCACGCTGTATCCGGATGTGATCGAGTCCGTGAGCGCGCTGGGCGGGCCCTCGGTCACCATTAAATCGCACCATAACGTCGGCGGGCTGCCGGAGTTCATGAAGCTCAAGCTGGTGGAACCGCTGCGCGAATTGTTCAAGGACGAGGTGCGTGAACTGGGCCGCGAGCTGGGCCTGCCCGAGACGATCGTGGGGCGGCATCCGTTCCCCGGGCCGGGGCTTGCGATACGCATTTTGGGGGCGGTGAGCCGCCCGAGCGTGGAGATTTTGCAGAAGGCGGATGCGATCTATCTGGAGGAGATCCGCGCCGCCGGGCTGTATGATGCGATCTGGCAGGCGTTTGCGGTGTTGCTGCCGGTGAAGTCAGTCGGGGTGATGGGTGACGGGCGGACCTATGACCAGGTGTGCGCGCTGCGGGCGGTGACCAGCACGGATGGCATGACGGCGGATATCTATCCGTTCGACATGGCGTTTCTCTCGCGCGTCTCGAACCGGATTGTGAACGAGGTGCGCGGGATCAACCGCGTGACCTATGATATCACCAGCAAGCCGCCCGGCACGATCGAGTGGGAATAGGGGCGGGCCATATGGAAAATACAGCGAACGCAGCGCAGGTTGACTACTGGAACGCGCTGGCCGGACAGACCTGGGCGCGCTTTCAGGCGCAGCTTGACCGCCAGATAGACCCGCTGGGGCGCGAGGCGATACGGGTTTTGGCGCCCCGCGCCGGGGAGCGGATTCTCGATATTGGCTGCGGCTGCGGCCAGACGACGATGGAGCTGGCGGCGCTGACCGGGGCCGCCGGCTATGTGAAGGGGGCGGATATTTCAGCGCCGATGCTCGAGATTGCCAAGGCGCGGCCGGTGCCGCCGGGTGCGGTGGCGCCGGTATTCGAGCAGGCGGATGCACAGGTTGCCAGCTTTGGCGAAGGCGCCTTCGATGCCGCGTTCAGCCGGTTCGGGGTGATGTTCTTCGCTGATCCGGTGGCGGCTTTCGCCAATATCCGCAAGGCGTTGCGCGCGGGCGGGCGGCTGGCATTCGTGTGCTGGCGGCCGTTTGCGGAGAATGTGTGGATGCGCGCACCGCAGCAAGCGGCGGCCCCGTTCATGCCTGAAAGCCCGTCCGCGGACCCCACGGCGCCCGGCCCGTTCGCCTTTGCCGATGCCGGGCGGTTGCGCGGGATTCTGGGCGATGCCGGGTTCAAGGATATCGGCATTGAGAAATTCGATTGCCTGATCGGCGGCGGGGATCTGGAGCAGAGCCTGGAGCTGTCGCTGCGCGTTGGCCCGCTGGGCGGGGCGTTGCGCGAGCATCCGGAGCTGGTGAGCAAGGTTAGCGCTGCGGTGAAGGCCGCGCTGGCTGGGCATATGACTCCCCAGGGCGTGCTGATGCCAGCCGCAACCTGGATTGTGCGGGCGCAGGCGTAAGCGGAGAGTTTGGGACCATGACATTGCAGATTGCGGTTATTCCGGTCACGCCGTTTCAGCAGAATTGCACGCTGGTCTGGAACGCGGAGAGTTTGCGGGGTGCGGTGGTGGACCCTGGCGGCGATGTGCCGCAGCTGCTCGCGGCGATTAAGCAGGCCGGGATTACGGTGACGGATATTTTTCTCACGCACGGGCATCTCGACCATGCCGGAGGGGCCGCGGAGCTGGCGGCGGCGCTGGGGGTGAAGATCACCGGGCCGGGGGTTGAGGATAAATTCCTGCTCGATGGCATCGCCGCGCAGGCGAAGGCCTATGGGTTCCATGCGCAGAATTGCACGCCGGACACATGGCTGCGCGAGGGCGACCGGGTGAGCATGGGCGGCGAGGAATTCGAGGTGCTGCACTGCCCGGGGCATACGCCGGGACATATGGTGTTCATCAACCACGAAGCGAACTTCGGGATGGTGGGCGATGTGCTGTTCCGCAACTCTGTCGGGCGCACCGATTTCCCCTATGGCGATACCGATACCCTGCTGGCCGCGATTACGGCCAAGCTGCTGGTGCTGCCGGATGATTTCACCTTCATCTGCGGTCACGGCCCGAATTCAACCATTGGTGCGGAGAGGCGCAACAACCCGTTCCTGCGGTAGCGCTTCGTTACGGCAGGTCTATATCCATCCAGGACAGATGCCCGCCCTTGCCGGCGCCGGTATCAAGAAACACAGCGCGGCCACCCGCCCGCCCGGCGCGGATGTAGGGACGGCCGTCAGCGCTGCGCTGGTCGTGGCCGCAATAGAGCGTGATGCCCGGCGGAATATCATCCACCCAGCGCAACAGGCGCTCAGGCCTGCCCGCACCTGTGACGCGCCCGGTCGTCTGGCCGTAAAGGGCGCGAGCGAGCAGCGGTTCCGGGCGGCCCGGCGGGAAAGGCGGCGGGGGCTGGCCCAGCATGCCGGGGTGGAACCCGCCGTGGACGAAAATCGCGGCGGGGGTGATGATCCAGGCGGGGGCCTGAGAAATGACCTCCAGTGTGCGCGCGCGCATGGAAGCGGGCAGCTCGGCCAGGGTGCGGGCGACGCCGGGGCCATGCACCTTGTCGCCACGCAAGGCACGGGCGAGCTTGAAATCATGATTGCCAAGCAGGAACAGGCCGCGGCATTCATCAAGCAGGCGGAACATCACGGCAAGAGCGCCGGGGGTATCGGGTCCGTCGTCAACCAGATCTCCCAGTTGCACGATGAAGCGATCCGTCTCCGCGGCGATGGCGAAGGCCCTGGAATCGCCATGCACATCGCCCACCACGCGCAAGCGCGGCGGCAAAGGCTTCATTTTCCCCTTAGTGCTGCATAAGCGGCCAATGCCCGCGCCCTTCCTTCCGCCAGTGAGACTATGGGATATGGATAGCTTGCTCCCAGTTTAACACCGGCGCCGAGGAGAATTTGCGGCGGGACCTCCCAGGGGGCGTGGATGCCGCGATCCGGCAGGCGGGCCAGCTCGGGGACATAGCGGCGGACGTAGGCGCCGGCGGGGTCAAACTTCTGGCCCTGCAGAACGGGGTTGAAGATGCGGAAATAGGGCGCGGCATCGGCGCCACAGCCCGCCACCCACTGCCAGGAGGCGGCGTTGGCGGCTTCATCGGCCTCGCAGAGCGTGTCCCAGAACCATGCCTCGCCGAGTTGCCAGGGGAGCAGCAGGTGCTTCACCAGGTAGGAGGCGCAGATCATGCGCACGCGGTTGTGCATCCAGCCGGTCTGCCATAGCTCGCGCATACCGGCGTCGACGATGGGGATGCCGGTTTGCCCGCGCTGCCAGGCGCGCAGGGCAGGGGCGTTTTCTGCCCAGGGGAAGTCCGCGAATTCCGCGCGGATGGGCCGGGTGCGCAAATCGCGGTGCTGCCAGAGCAGGTTGATGGAAAATTCGCGCCAGAGCAGTTCCTTCAGGAAGGTTTTCACGCCCGGAGACTCACCCAGGGCGGCGGCGCGGTGCCAGACGAAGCGCGGCGAGATTTCGCCGAAATGCACATGCGGGGAGAGGCGTGAGGTGCCGGGCAGGGCGGGAATGTCGCGCGCCGTGGCGTATTCGCGCACGGGTTTGGTCAGGAATTCATCCAGCCGGGCATGGGCGCCAACCTCGCCGGGGGTCCAGCTGGCGCGCAGGCCGGCAGCCCAGTCAGGCTTTTCGGGGAGCAGGGACCAGTCCGCCAAGGCATCGCCGGAGATGCCGGGCAGGCCTGGGATATGCGCCGGAGTGGGGCAGGACGCCTCCGGCACCCCGGCGCTGAAGCAGGCATTGGCGAAGGGGGTGTAGACGCCGTAAGCCCCGCCGGTTTTGGTTTGTATCCGCTCCGGGGCGAACAGGCTGGTGGTGAGGTGGCGATGGAAGCCAATGTTGTGCGGGCGCAGGGCGGCGTCCACGGCGCGGTCGGCATCGCGCAGGGCGGGCTCGAAACTGCGGGCGGCATGCACGGCGGTGGCGCCGGTTTGCGCGGCCAGTTCGGGGATGATGATGGCCGGGTCGCCCCGGCGGAGCACCAGCGTGGCGCCGCGCTTGGCGAAATCAGCCTGCAGGCGGGTGAGCGAATGGTGCAGCCACCAGCGGCTGGCCGCACCCATCTGTTCATTGAGGATATAGACAGGCAAAACCGGCCCGCCCCCGGCGAGGGCAGCGGCCAGGGCCGGGTTGTCATGCAGCCGCAGGTCGTTGCGCAACCAGAGGAGCGCAGGCGTCATGCCACCTCGGCCATGCGGCCCAGTTGCTCCAGCGCGAAGGAGAAGAGCTGATCCTGCCCGAGCAGGAACACGCGCAGGCCGCGCGGGAAGAAGCGGGAAATGGCATGATCGTGCACATCCAGCCCACCGCTAGGCGCGCCGAAGGCGGGCAGCATGAGCCGGTTGCCCCCGGTGACGAAACACGGGCGGCTGACGCGCTTGGCGCGGGCATCGATGCTGGCTTTTGGCTGGAAATAGCCCGAGACCTCGAACGCGCGCGGCCCAAGCTGCGGCCCGGCGGCGTGGCGGAAGGTGAACGCGCCCTCGCGGTAAAGCGGGACGCAAACGCCCGGCAGGCCAGCGGCCGCATCGGGTTTATCGGACACCCAGATGAAGCTCGCCTCGCGGGCCATCACCTCGATATGCGCGCGTTCATCCTTGGCCAGCAGGGTGCTGGCGCCGCGGCCGGGGAAATCGCCGCCGAGGATGACAACCTTCGCCGGGCGGTACAGGCGCAAAAGCCGGTTGAGCCGCTCCAGCGTGGCCTTGCCGCCCTGCGGCACGGGGGGGCGCGGCGCACCGGGGATGGGCCTCTCGAATTGCAGGTCGGCGGCGATGAGAATACGCCGCGCCGGCCAGAAGGCGGCGCCGGCGGGGTCGAGCATAAAACGTTCATCGCGCAGGTGAATGGGGGCGGCGGTCATGCGCTGCAACAAGCATATTCTGCCCTTTTGGGCTACGGATAAATTACCGGTTCAGGCAATTTCAGCGCGGCTCCCCGCCCGGCGGCTCAGGCCGGCGCCTTTGCCTTGGCGGCCTTGGCGGCGGGTTTCGCTTTCGGCTTGGCCGGAGTTTTCGCTTTCGCGGCGGGTTTGGGCTTTGCGGTCTTTACCGCGGGTTCGGCCTTGGCTTTTGCCTTGGCGGCGGGTTTTTTCGCGGCTCCCTTTTTGCCCTTGGGTACAATGACCTTGCCCTTTTCGGCCAGCAGCGCCACCGCCTGGTCCAGGGTGACATCCGCCAGCTCCACGTCGCGCGGCAGGTTGGCAACCACATTGCCCCATTGCGCATAAGGGCCGAAGCGGCCCTTGCGGGCGACCACGGGCGCGCCGTCCTTCGGGTGATCGCCCAGACTGCGGATGGAATCCTGTTTTTTGCCGATCAGGTCCATGGCCCGGTTGAGGCCGATGTGGAGCACGTCGTCGTCACGGTCGAGCGAGGCAAAAATGGCGCCCATTTTCACATAGGGGCCAAAACGGCCGACCCCGGCCTCGATCTTCTGGCCGGATTCGGGGTGCAGGCCGACCAGACGCGGGAGCGAGAGCAGGCCCAGCGCATCGTCCAGGGCCAGCGCCTCAGGGTCCATGCCCTTGGTCAGCGAGGAGCGCTTGGGCTTGGCCTTCTTATCCGCCGGGTCAGGCTCGCCCTGTTGCACATAAAGCCCGTAAGGACCTCGTTTTAAAGTAATATCTTCGCCGGTCCCGGGGTGTTTTCCGAGCAGGCGCATGCCGTCCTTCAGGCTCTCATCCGGGTTGTCACCACCGTCGATGGCGAGTTTGCGCGTGTACTGGCAGGTGGGATAATTCGAGCAACCGATGAAGCTGCCAAAGCGCCCGAGTTTCAAGCCGATGCGCCCGGTGCCGCAGGCGGGGCAGGAGCGCGGGTCGGTGCCGTCCTCGCGGGGTGGGAAGAAATGCGGGCCGAGGTCAGCGTCCAGCGCGTCGATGACGTCGGAGATTTTGAGGTCTTTGGTCTGCGCCACGGCGGCGGAAAAATCGTCCCAGAAGGCGCGCAGCACGTCGCGCCAGCGCATCTTGCCCTCGGCGATTTCATCAAGCTGCTCCTCCAGTGCGGCGGTGAAGCCGGTGTCCACATAACGCGAGAAGAAGCTGGTGAGGAAGGCGGTGACGAGGCGGCCGCGGTCCTCGGGGATGAAGCGGCGGGCTTCCAGGCGGACGTAATTGCGGTCTCGCAGGACGGTGAGGATGGAGGCGTAGGTGGAGGGGCGGCCGATGCCCAGCTCCTCCATCTTTTTCACCAGCGAGGCCTCGGAATAACGCGGCGGCGGCTGGGTGAAGTGCTGGGTGGCGTCAACCTTGGCGGTTTTAAGCGGGTCGCCCTTGCCGATGGGCGGCAGCAGGCGGGAGTCCTCGTCATCCGAGGAAGCGTCGTCCTGGTCCTCGTGGTAGAGCTTCAAAAATCCGTCAAAGGCCAGCACGGAGCCGGTGGCGCGCAGGGTCTGGCCCTTTCCGTCGGTCATATCCACGGCGGTCTGGTCCAACTCGGCGGCAGACATCTGGCAGGCCGTCGCGCGCTTGTAGATCAGCTCGTAGAGCCGGGCCTGTTCGCTGCTCAGCATGCGGCCGACGCGCTCGGGCTTCAGGCCGATATCGGTGGGGCGGATGGCCTCATGGGCCTCCTGCGCGTTTTTTGCCTTGGAGATGTATTCGCGCGGGGCCACGGGGATGTAATCGGGGCCGAAATCGGATTTGATTTGCGCGCGGATGGCGGTGACGGCCTCCTTGGCGAGCTGCACGCCGTCAGTTCGCATGTAGGTGATGAGGCCCACGGTTTCGCCGCCAATGTCGATGCCTTCATAGAGCTGCTGCGCGAGGCGCATGGTCTGCTGCGAGGAGAAGCCGAGCTTGCGGCTGGCCTCCTGCTGCAAGGTGGAGGTGATGAAGGGCGGCGGCGGGTTGCGCTTGGTGCGTTTTTTATCAACCTGGGCGACGGTGAAGCTGCCGGATTTAACCGCTTCCTTGGCGGCCAGCGCCTTGGCTTCACCGCCCAGATCAAACTGCTCGAGCTTCTTGCCCTGGTAATGCGTGAGTCGGGCCGGGAAGGGTGCGCCGGCCGGTGTGACCATGCCAGCCTCGATGGTCCAGTATTCGCGGGATTTGAAAACCTCGATCTCGGCCTCGCGCTCACAGATGAGGCGCAGCGAGACAGATTGCACCCGCCCGGCGGATTTGCTGCCCGGCAGCTTGCGCCAGAGCACAGGCGAGAGGGTGAAGCCGACCAGATAATCCAGCGCCCGCCTGGCCATGTAGGCCTCGATGAGCGGCTGATCCAGCTCGCGCGGGTGGGCCATCGCGGTTTTCACCGCGGATTTGGTGATCTCGTTGAAGGTGACGCGCAGCACGTTGACGCCCTTGAGGGCGTTCTTGTCCTCCAGCATCGCGCGCACATGCCAGGAGATGGCCTCGCCCTCACGATCAGGGTCGGTCGCCAGGTAGAGGGTTTTGGCGCCCTTCAGCGCACGGGCGATCTCGCCCATGTGCTTGTTGCCGCGCTCGTCGGCCTCCCAGGACATGGCGAAATCCTCATCCGGGCGCACCGAGCCGTCTTTCGGCGGCAGGTCGCGCACATGGCCAAAGGAGGCCAGGACCTTATACGAATCGCCGAGATATTTGTTGATTGTCTTGGCTTTGGAGGGGGATTCGACGACGACGATATCAGTCAAGAACCGTTCCAATCATAGGTCGGCGAAGCGCGCGACACGGTTACCGGCAAGGGTTTCCACCCTCCCCGCGAGTTCAAGCTCAAGTAGAACCGCCGTGACGGCGGCACCCGACAACTGGCAGCGCCGGGCGATCTCGTCAACTCCGACCGGATCGGCGCCGATCAGGGCGGGGATTTCCAGGCGCGCGCGGGCGAGTTCGCGCAGGCCCCCGGCGGGATCTGTCCAGGCGGGCGACGGCTCGGCGAAACCGGAAGGTGCGCCGTGCTGGAACATTGGATCACGGCCCAGGCCCTGGCGGGCGGGGTGGTCTGGCAGGTTGGCCAGAACGTCGGCGGCCGATTCCGTGAGGTGGGCGCCCTGGCGGATGAGGTCGTTGGCGCCCTGGGATCGCGGGTCCAGCGGGGAGCCGGGGACGCCGAAGAGTTCGCGCCCGGCCTCCAGCGCCATGCGCGCGGTGAGCAGCGAGCCGGAGCGGGCCGCGGCCTCAATGACCACGAGGCCAAGCACCAGCCCGGCGATGATACGGTTGCGCTTGGGGAAATGGCGGGCGATGGGCGCGGTGCCGAGCGGGGCCTCGGCGACCACGGCGCCGTGTTGTGCGATCAGGCGTTGCAGTTTTTCGTTCTCGGGCGGGTAGGGCAGGTCCAGCCCGCCCGCGATGACCGCGATGGTTGTGCCGGTGCGCAGGGCGCCGGTGTGGGCGGCGGCGTCTATCCCGCGCGCAAGGCCGGAGACGACGGCGAGGGAGCCAGCCAGTTCCGCGCCAAGGGATTCAGCCAGGCGCATGCCGTTGGCCGAGGCGTTGCGCGCCCCGACGATGCCGATGGCGCGGCTGTGAAGCAGGCTCACATCGCCCAGAACGGCAATGACCGGCGGCGCGTCAGGCAACTGGGCCAGATATTCGGGGTAGTCCGGCGTGCCGAGAAAGATGAACCGGCCGCCGAGGCGGGCGAGGGCGGTGAACTCGCGTTCCACCTCCTCCGCCGGGGGAATGCGCGGGGCGGTGGCGCGTCCGCCGCTACGGGCCAGCTCGGGCAGGGCGGCCAGGGCTTCGGCCGGGGTCTCGAAACGCGAGAGCAGGCGGCGGTAGGTGATGGGGCCGACGCTCTCGGTGCGGACCAGACGCAGGCGGTCAATATCCAGGCGCATCACGCCTTCTGGCCGATTTTAGGCTCCGTGCCGGCCAGCAGCCGCGCGATGTTGGCGCGATGCTTCCAGAATACCAGCGCCGCGATGATGGCCGCCAGCAAGGCGGTTTTCCAGGATTGGAAATACCAGGCGGCAACGGGGGAGACGGCGAAGGCGCAGAGCGCCGCGAGCGAGGAACGGCGCAGCGTGAAGGCAACGGCAAGCCAGAGGGCGCAGCAGAGCGCCCCCAGCGGCCAGCACACCCCCCAGAACACGCCAAGCCCGGTGGCAACGCCCTTGCCGCCCTTGAAACCCAGCCAAACTGGATAGAGATGGCCGAGAAATACCGCCAGCGCGGCCAGAAACACGCCGCCATGGCCGTAATGGCGCACGAAGAGCACCACCAGCGTGCCCTTCAGGGCGTCCAACAGCAGGGTGGCGGCGGCAAGCTTTTTGTTGCCGGTGCGCAGCACGTTGGTGGCGCCGATGTTGCCTGAGCCGATCGCGCGGATATCTCCCAGCCCGGCGGCGCGGGTGAGCAGCAGGCCGAAGGGGATGGAGCCGACGATATAGCCAAACACGCAGAGCAGAAAGAGCGTCATCCGTAGACCCTTACGCCGCTTTTCCAGGTGCCGAGCACCACGCCTTCCAGCGCGCGGCCGTCAAAGGGCGTGTTCTGCGCCTTGCCCGGCATCTGCCCGGCGCTTACCTGCCAGGAGCGCTCCGGGTGGAACAGGCAGAGATCCGCCGGCGCCCCCTTAGCGATGACACCCGCGTTGATGCCAAGCCACGCGGCCGGGCGGGCGGTGAGCAAGGCGAGCGCCTGGTGCAATGTGAGATGGCCGGATTGCACTTGCGCCAAGGTGACGCCCAGCAGCGTTGCCAGGCCGGCGCCGCCGGGCGAGGCCTCGGCGAAGGGGAGGCGCTTGTCGTCCGCGTCGCGCGGCTGATGGTCGGAAGCGATGGCGTCGATGGTGCCATTCCGCAGAGCGGCCAGCACGGCCTGACGGTCAGCCTCCGCGCGCAGCGGCGGCGAGAGCTTGGCATAGGTGCGGTAGCCGCCGATGGCGGTCTCGTTGAGGTCAAAATAGGGCGGGGCGGTGTCGCAGGTCACGCGCAGGCCCTTGTCCTTGGCCTGGTGGATGAGCGCCAGGGCTTCGGCGGTGGTGACATGGGCGAAATGCACCGCGCCATCGGCCAATTCGGCCAGGCGGATATCACGCGCGACACAGATGGCCTCAGCGGCGGCGGGGATGCCGGGCAGGCCCATCCAGCTGGCGCGCGCCCCGCTGGTGGCGGCGCCGCCCTTGGCCAACTCGTAATCTTCAGGGTGTTGCACAATGCGCATGCCAAAACCGCTGGCGTAGCTCAGGGCGAGACGCATCAGGCGCGAGGAGGCGATGGTTTTGGCGCCGTCCGTGAAGGCGATGGCCCCGGCGGCTTTCAACAGCCCGTATTCGGCCAGCTCCTGCCCGGCGCAGCCGCGCGTGGCGGCGGCATAGGGCAGCAGGCTGACACTGCCGGTCTCGGCGCCGCGCGCGGTGATGAGATGGACCAAGGCGGGGTCGTCGATGGGGGGGGAGCTGTCAGGCAGCACGGCGATGGTGGTGATGCCGCCCGCCGCTGCTGCCGCCGCCGCGCTGGCGATGGTCTCGCGGTATTCGAATCCTGGCTCGCCCAGGCTGGCGCGCATATCCACCAGGCCGGGGCAGAGCACGGCGCCCTCGGCCTCGATGATCGTGGCGCCGTCAGGCTGGCCGAGCGAGGGGGCAAAATCGGCGATGCGGCCATCCTTCACCAGCAGTTCGCCTGAAACCAGCGCCTGCGCGGCACTGTCCAGATACCGGATTTTACGGAACAGGATCATAGGATGTCTCCGCGCGCCAGGGAGTCCAGCACGGCCATGCGCACCGCTACGCCCATTTCCACCTGCTCCCTGATGAGCGAACGCACCGGGTCGTCGGCAACGTCACTGTCAATCTCGACGCCGCGATTCATCGGGCCGGGGTGCATCACCAGCGCGTCAGGCTTGGCGAAGCCGAGCTTGCGGCGGTCCAGCCCGTAATAAGCGAAGAACTCACGCGAGGAGGGAATCAGCCCGCCCGACATGCGCTCTTTTTGCAGGCGCAGGGCCATCACGATGTCAGCGCCCTTCAGGCCCTCCTGCATGTCATGACACACGGTGACGCCCGCGGCTTCAATGCCGGAGGGAATGAGCGTGGGCGGGCCGACAACCCGCACGAAATTGCCCATCATGGTGAGCAGCAGGATGTTGGACCGCGCGACGCGCGAATGCGCGATGTCGCCGCAAATCGCCACGGTGAGGCCGGAAATACGCCCCTTGCGGCGGCGGATGGTCAGCGCATCGAGCAGCGCCTGGGTGGGGTGCTCATGCGTGCCATCCCCGGCGTTGATGACGGAGGCTTCAACCTTCTGCGCCAGCAGCGCGGGGGCGCCGGAGCGGTTGTGGCGCACCACCAGCAGGTCGCAGTTCATGGCATTGAGGGTCGCCGCCGTGTCCAGCAGGGTCTCGCCCTTGGTGACCGAGGAGGTGGAGACGGACATGTTGATCACATCTGCGCCCAGGCGCTTGCCGGCCAGCTCGAAGCTGGTGCGGGTGCGCGTCGAGTCCTCGAAGAAGAGGTTGATGAGCGTGCGCCCGCGCAGGGAATCCCGCTGGGTTTTGCCGGAACGGTTGAGGAGGACGTAGCTCTCCGCGAGGTCGAGCAACGAGGTGACGGCGACGGGGTTTAACCCCTCGATACCGAGCAGATGCTTAGGAGATGTCATTAAAACCCGGTTAGACCACACTCACCCGCGTTGTGTGAAGAGTTCGGCGCGAATTATCCTGTTGTTGACACAGATCATGGCGCGCAGGTGCTGGTTGCTGTCAGTAGAGCATACGCAAAGTAAGGAGTTATGCGATGCGGCCTTTACATGGACTTGCGGTTTTCGGTAGCGCGGTTTTGTTGTTCGGGGGGCTGGCGGCGTATTCCGCCGCGCAGACAACGCCGGACCAGGCGGCGCCCACAGCCAATTACGGCCCCGGCATGATGAACGGCTGGGGCGGCGGCTACGGCCCAGGCCCCGCCATGATGAACGGCTGGGGCGGCGGCTACGGCAAAGTCGGCCCAGGCGGGCCGGGCAGGGTGGGTGTGTTCGATTCGCTGAAGCAGGCGTTGAACATCACGGCGGCGCAAGGCGCTGCATGGGATGCCTACACAACCGCCGTGACCACGGCTGACCACACCATGTGGACGGGCATGCGCGCACTTTGGCAAAACAACACCACCGCCGCGAAAGATCCGGATGCGCGCTTCAGCCTGATGCGCCAGATGATCGACCTGCGTAAGCAGGATTTTGACGCGCAACAGACCGCCGCCAAGGCTCTGCTGCCGCATCTGAGCGCGTATCAGAGCGGGCAGGCCAGCGAGCTTCTACCCGGGTTGGCCGAGGCTGGCAGGGGCGGATGCGGCCGGGGCTTTGGCCGGGATGGCTGGGGGCCTGGGATGATGATGGGTTTTGGCGGTCCACCGCTCTGATACCAGGGCCCACACAGTTGCCGCTTGAGAAATAAGCCCTCATGCCTCAGGAATGATAAGCCGAAGGCAGGCACGGACTTATTTTTCAGGGGGGGTACCAGGATGAGCCAGATTGAAGCCGCCAAATCCGGCGAGGTGCGCGAAGGCGCGCTGCATGTCGTCAACGTGGCGGGACGCTCCATCGCGCTGACGCGCGTTGGCGGCAAGGCCCGGGCGTTTGTGAACAAATGCCCGCATTTGGGCATGCCGCTGACCAAGGGCAAAATTGAGGGCGGAGCGGTGACCTGCCCGTTTCATGGCTCGAAGTTTGACATCTGCTCGGGCCGGAACATGGACTGGGTGAAAAACCTCCTCGGGATGCCGTTACCCGGGTGGGCGCAAAGCGCGCTGGCCATGGGCAAACACCCCACCGGGCTGAAAACACTACCCGCAAACGAGAAAGACGGGACGATTTTTCTGGACGTTTAAACAGGGGGCAGAGGACGGAGCGGTGTACCCTCGCGCGATACTCTCACGCGGCTACAAACAAAAATCGCAGAATACATATTATGGAAAGTGATGTGGCGGTCAGGCATCAATCACCATGCCGTCAAAGCCAGGCTCCACGCCAGCCGGCAGCGTGGCGCGCAGGTGCTGGTAGTCCATATCCGGCCCCAGATGCGTGAGCACTGTGCGCTGGGGGCGCAGGCGCTCCACCCAGCCGAGGACAGTAGCGAGATTGGCGTGCGTCGGGTGGATCGGGCCTGGGGTGAAGCAGTCGATCAGCAGCACGTCGAGGTTTCCCAATGCGTTGAGCGCGGTCTCGTCCAACCGCACGACATCCGTGCAGTAGGCGATATTTTCCACGCGCAGGCCGAGCGAGCGCATTGTACCGTGGTCCTGGTCTATGAACCGCACGGGAAGCCCTTGGATTTCCACGATGCTTCCAGGCTCTATCGTGTGCGGCGTCAGCACCGGGCGGAAGAAGAAACCACCGTCAAACGGGCGAAAGGCGTAATCAAAGCGCTGGTATAACTCGGCCCAGGTGCGCGCGTCAGTATAGGTGGGCAGGGCCGCGCCCAGCAGCCGGTTGAGAATGCGGATTTCATCCAGCCCGGCGATATGGTCGGCATGGGCGTGGGTGTAGACCAGCGCGTCGATGCGGCCGATGCCGCAAGAGACCAACTGCAAGCGCAGGTCCGGCGAGGTGTCAACCAGTATTCGTTTATTTTCAAACGATTCTATGACGATGCTGGAGCGGGTGCGGCGGTTGCGCGGCTCGGCGGGGTCAGTCTTGCCCCAGTCGCCAAAACCGCCGGGACCGCCGATCTGCGGCAGCCCGGCCGAGCCGCCAACCCCCAGCAGCGTAACCTTCATGCTGCCTTGCCGTAGAGGGTGCGGAAATTCCGGGTCGTGATTTCTGCCAGCGCTTCAGGTGATATCCCTTTGATTTCAGATAATATTTTTGCGGTATACCCGACATAGGCCGGCTCGTTGCGCTTGCCCCGGAACGGCACCGGGGCGAGGTAGGGCGCGTCGGTCTCCACCAGCAGGCGCTCCAGTGGCATGTCCGCGGCTATTTCCCGCAATTCCAACGATTTGGGGAAGGTGAGAATGCCGGAGAAAGAGATATAGCCGCCCATCGCCACCGCCGCTTCGGCCAGTTTGCGGGTTGAGGAGAAGCAATGCAGCAAAAAGCCAAAATCGCCGCCCCCTGCCCGCTCCTCTTGCAGAATGCGGATGATGTCGTCATCGGCATCGCGCGCATGGATGGCCAGCGGCAGGCCAGAGATTTGCGCGGCGCGGATGTTGGCCCGGAAATTCTGTTCCTGCACCTCACGCGAGGCTTTTTCGTAGAAATAATCCAGCCCGCTCTCGCCGATGCCGATCACCTTCGGGTGTTTCGCCATCTCGGCGAGCGACTCTGGGGCCGCGACCGGCAGAACATCCGCCGCGTGGTTGGGGTGAACCCCGACGCAGGCCCAGACATTATCGTATTTTTCTGCAATGTCAATGGCTTGTTGAGATTGTGCGAGGGTAACCCCGATTGTCACCAAGGTTTCCACCCCGGCGGCACGGGCGCGTTCCACCACCGCGGCTTCCTCGCCGGGCTGGTTGAAGTAGTCGAGATGGCAATGCGTATCGACCAGCATTATTTGGCTTCCGCCTCAACGAAACGGGGAAACAGCCCGGCTGGGGCGGGCAGCGGCGCGCCCTCGGCCAGGGGCGTATCCAGCGCGGCATAATCGCGCGCCTCCGCCGCCACGCCTAGCTGGCCGAGTAGCTTTTCCATGGTTTCAGGCATGAAGGGCTGCAACAGAACCGCCACCACGCGCAGCACCGAGACCAGCACGAACAGCACGGTGTTCATGCGGCCGGTGTCTGTCTTGCGCAGGGTCCAGGGCGCCTGATGGTCAATATAGCCATCGGCGGCGCGGATCAGCTTCCAGATCTCGTCCAGCGCCTCGTGGAAGGCCAGGCGATTGAGCGCGCCCCTCACCTTCTCCGGCAGTTCCCCGGCCAGTTCCAGCAGCACATGGTCAGCCTCATGCAGCGCGCCCTTGGGCGGCACCACGCCGCCGGCGTTTTTGGCAATGAAGGAGAGCGTGCGCTGCGCCAGATTGCCGATGCCGTTAGCCAGCTCCGCATTTGTCCGCGAAATCAGCGCCTTGCGGGAGAAATCTCCATCGTTGCCGAAGGGGACCTCGCGCAGCAGGAAAAAGCGCACGGTATCCAGGCCGAATTCATCCACCAAGGGGCGCACATCAATGAAATTGCCCGTCGATTTGCTCATCTTCTCGCCCTCTACCGTCCACCAGCCGTGCGAGAACACTTTTTCCGGCAGCGGCAGCCCCGCGCCCATGAGGAAAGCCGGCCAGCCTGCATCTGGTCGGTAAGGAGATTATCCGCTTCCATGCCGTGTACTGGCCGGCTTTCCTCATGGGCGCGGGGCTGCCGCTGCCGGAAAAAGTGTTCTCGCACGGCTGGTGGACGGCAGAGGGCGAGAAGATGAGCAA
>NZ_JABEVC010000118.1 GCF_013044125.1 Acidocella sp.
GACCAGCAGGATCAAACCACTGATCCAGTCCACCGGAAACACCAGCGCCAGAATCGCCAGCGGCACCGCCACCACCAGCGCCATCTGCGGCACATAGCGTGAAAAATAGGGCTCCAGCGCCTCCACGCCCTCGATCATCGTGCCGGCCAGATCGGCGCTGTTCTCACCCGCCGCCGCCACCGAGCCGCGCCGCAGAATATGGCCCAGCAGCTCCTGGCGCAGATATGTCTTGATCGCCCCGGCAGCCTTGAAGGCGCTCACCTCGCTCGCATAGGCAAGCCCCGCGCGCAGCACAAACAACCCCGCCAGCCCCCAAAGCAACGGCGCCACCATGCCCAGCGTCTGGTGCCGGAACGCCACGCCACTAATCACCAGCGCCAGCAACACCGCCTGCGCGATCACCAGCAGCGCCGCCGCCACGCCCAGGCCGATGCTGGCATACAGCGCGCCCCGCGTGCGCCGCCCCTCGGCCATCAAGCGGGGATCGATCCGCCCGCTCATATTGCGGACCGGCACATGCAGGCGGCGATCATCGTTCTCATGCCCCCCTCTTAACCCGAAAAAACCACCAAGGCCACGCTACGCGCCCGCGCCTGGCGGCAGTTGCAGCCCGCCGGCGGCGGCTCTCTCCGGCGCCGTGCGCAGCGCCTCCATCGTCTGGCGGGCCAGCAACGTCGCGATATTTCGGAACTGGTCATGCGAATGCGGCGAGAGCCTGCCCCAGCGATGCGCGATGCAGATATGAAACTCATCCCCCAGTTGATGAAAACTCACCAGGCAGTCCACCGGCTCCGCCCCCGTGGCCGCCGGATAACGGCTTAGGGCTTGTCAGGAAATAGCTGAATCGGGTTTTCTTGTCGGGTAGGTTGGGGATTCCTCGGTCACGGATTGGTTTTGTAGCGTGGCAAGATGATCGATACCAGTACTATCCGTGACCGGTTTTTTGCTGTTGCGCCGCATCTTGATGAGCGAGGCCGCTGCTCCTTTGCCGCCGCTGAGGCGCGGTCTGCGGGTTACGGCGGTATCGCGGCGGTTGCGCGCGCGACCGGTATCGCGCCCGCGCGATCTCCCGCACGCTGCCACATTGCCCATGCTGCCAACAAATTTTCGATCAAAAAAACTTATGACACAGTAAGCCTAAGTGTCCGCTAAGTTTATGCGCGCAGGTTCCTTGGGCGCAAAGATCTGCGTTTCCAAAGTGATAAAAGGACTTCAGCCATGAAAAAAACAAACGCCTATTTCGCTATCCTGTTCGGCATTTCAGCGGCAAGCGCCGCGGTTCCCGCTTTTGCCTATACGGGTGAGAGCCTGGCCAAAGGCGCCAAACTAACCATGCAGGATGCACAGAGCATCGCGCTAGCCGCCCAGCCTGGAACCATCGTGGACAGCGAACTGGAAAACGAGGGCGGAGGTTCAGGGCTGCGCTACTCTTTCGACATCAAGCCCGAAAGCGGCGGCGGCACGCATGAGGTTGGGGTGGATGCGCAGACCGGGAAGCTGCTTGAAAACTCGGTCGAGGGCGCCAACCCGGATTAGGGCATTCAGCTTGAACGCGCGGCGCTAATCCAAACGCATATTCTCCCGGTGCCGCAGCGGCGTGGCGGTTTCAGAAAAACTGAACCGCCACGCCCGGAGCAAACGAGACGATCCGTTAATAAAACGGTGTTTCTTCTTCTGGATACTGGATTACTTCAATAAATGTTAACCTCTCACGAACCATAATCGCGGGGTACACAAGCCAAGACACAGAGCAAAGAGATAGCGAATGACCGGACCGGAATATGGCAACCCGCGCATCCCAGAGGGTGAAATCTGGCTCGACATCTCCAGGCTTCTGTACCGTGTTTTCCGGGGCAAGATCACCGGTATCGACCGGGTGGAGATTGCCTATGCGGAGGAGCTTCTAAGAGCCGCGCCCAACCAGGCAAGGTTTGCCGCATACGATTATTGGCGCGGGTCTTTCCGGGCGATGCCGCAGGCCCGCGCGTGCGCTCTGGTGCGCGATATCGCTCCCGCCTGGCGCGCTGGGGACATGGCCGCCGTGAGCCGCCGCTCGTTGCGCGGCCTGCTGTGCAGTATCTTCACCGCGCCCGCCCTGCCCCGCTACCGTGGCGGTGCGCGGCCGACCTATATTAATGTCTCGAACCATCCGCTGCATCTGGTTGACCGCGTCGGCCAGATGACCGCCCGCACCGGCGCGCTCTTCATTCCTCTGGTGCACGATCTGATCCCCCTGGAACTGCCTGAATATGTGCCCCCTGCGTGGATTGAGCATCACCGCTCGCGGCTGAAAACCATCGCCGCCCATGCGGACGGCATAATCTCCAATTCGGAATCAACCACCCAGGCCTTGCGCCGGCATATCCCGCGGCTGCCGGTCGCCACCATTCCTCTGGGTGCCGGCACGCTCATGGCGCCCCCAGCCAGGGCGCCGGCTTCACCCTATTTTGTGATGGTCGGGACCATTGAACCACGCAAGAACCACCTGCTGCTGCTGCACATCTGGCGCCGCCTGGTGCGCGAATACAGTATCGGCGCGCCGGATCTGCATATTATCGGCCGGCGCGGCTGGGAGAATGAACAGGTGGTTGATATTCTGGAGCGCTGCAGCGGCATTGCCGGCCATGTGCATGAGCACGGCATGGTGAGCGATGGTGAACTGGCCGGTATCGTGGGTGGCGCGCGCGCGCTGCTGATGCCTTCCTTCGCGGAAGGCTACGGCCTGCCGGTTGTGGAGGCACTCGCCATGGGTGTGCCGGTGATCTGCAGCGACATCCCCGCGCACCGCGAAATCGGCAAGGGCGTGCCGGAGTTTCTGGACCCGCTGGACGGCGCCGCCTGGATGCGGATGATCCTGGAATACGCCAATCCGGCAAGTGAGATCCGGGTTGCCCAACAGACCCGGCTGGCAGGTTGGCGGGCCCCCGCCTGGAACGAACACATGGCGGCGGTGCTGGATTTTGCCGCCCGCGTGGAGCCGCGCCGCCCAGCGCTTCAGTCCATCTGGTCGCGGACGATGTTGGCAACCAGCGTCAGCAGCACCCAGGCAATGAAACCAGCCAGCACGGTCTCCGCCGTTGCCAGCCAGCGCACCGGATAAGTGGAGGCGACCGGCAAATTGGGCTGCACGAAGGTTTCCAGATAAATCGCCTTCTGCGCCGCGCTATTGCGCGCATTCTGCAGGTTCAGCAGATCGCTGGCGTAGAGCTCCTCATCAAGTTTTTCGGTCTCCACCAGAGTGTTGTAGCCGCTCAGCACACTCGCCAGCGTTTGCTTGCCACCGCCGGTACTGGCCAGCGCCGCCCCCACATGGCTGATCTCCGCCTGTGTCGCCGCGATGCGGGCGCGCAGGGTCTGCACCTGAGGTGAGGCGCCCGTCTGGCCGAGGCTGGTGAGCGATGCCAGGGTTGCCTGATCTTGCGCGAGGCGGCTGCTCAGACCTTCATCCACCGAGGAGGTTGAGGCCGCGGTCAACTCCGGGAACAGCACGCTGTAACGATTGCGGTAGCTGGCGAGGTTTGCCCCGTCGGCCAGCAGCCGGGCCTGCGCCGCATCAGCCGTTTGGCGCGCGTAGGCCAGCGAATTCTCTCGCGCCTGCAAAGACATCTGATTGACCAGCGCCTCCGAGCTGGAGAGCACCGCATTGGCCAGCGTGAGCGCGTCACGCGGGCTGAAAGCACGAACCTGAACGGTGATGACCCCTGAGCTGAGATCAAAATACGGGTGCACCATTTTTCGCCAGTAGAGCAATTTTTTCTCGGGCGGCAGGCCGGGCGTGAGGCGGCTGAGCCAGTCGGCGCGGGGGCTTGCGAAAATGCGGTCTAGCGAGAGGCCGGGCGGCAGGTCGGCCAGAATCTGGTGGCTGCCGATGTATTGCTGCACGACTTCGGAATCCTCGATCATCGCCAGCATCGGGTTTCCGCCGCCCAGTGCGGAGATGATGGAGTTGGGTCCGCTCGTCTCCGGTGCCTGCTGGCGGACCAGCAGCTTGAACTCGCTGACATACTGGCCGGTGGCGCAACCGTACTCATAACCCGCGGCGGCGATGCCGGGCAGCACGACACACGCCAGGAAGGAGATGGCCCGCATATGCGCGCGCAGGTGTTGGCGCAACGAACGCGCGCGGACAGCGCCGCCCACGGGGCGCGCGTGCCCCAGCGGGAAACTCTCGCGCAAGCGTTCCCTTCCGGCGAAACCGATCATATCTTCAGCGTCCATAACTCTCTCCTTGCCGCTCATTGCTGATGCCGCCGCCAAGCTGATATTGCCGGTGCCGCTCGATCGCGGCGTTCAAATCGTCGAAGAGTTCCAGCCGCCCCTGGTGGAGCACGGCCCCCATGTCGCACCAGGCGCGGATCGTGCCTTCGTCATGCGAGACGATCAGCACGTCCGACACGGAGGCACGCTCCTCGAAAGCTTCCAGGCATTTGCGGCGGAATCGCGCGTCGCCCACGGCGGTCACCTCGTCTATCAGGTAAAGGTCGAAGGTGATGGCGAGGCAGGCGCCGAAAGCGAGGCGCGCCATCATGCCCGAGGAATAGGTGCCCACCGGCAAGCGGAAATAGCCGCCAAGCTCCGCGAAACGCTCCACATAGTCCAGTGCGGCGGCCTCCGGCGTATCATAAATCCGCGCCAGAAAGCGGATATTTTCCCGCCCGCTGAGATGCGGATGGAACGTGCCGCCAAAGCCGAGCGGGAAGCTGACGCTGCCCGCGCGCTGGATCGAACCTTTGTCCAGCCGTTCCACCCCCGCGATGAGCCGCACCAGCGTGGATTTTCCGGCACCGTTGGCGCCGAAAATGCCGATGCTGCGCCCAGCCGGGAGGGTTAAAGTGACATCATCGAGGATGACCCGCCGCTCATGGCCGGTTTTGTGGATTTTTCGGGCGGCGCGCAGCGTGATCACAACAACGGTCTCAAGCGTTTACGCAATACCTGCGCCAGGCCCAGGCCGAGCAGCAGGCTGACCAGCACCCAGGCGGCCAGATAGGGTGCGTCAATCCAGAAGGGATGATATTGCGGATAGAAGCCGGAGCGGAAAATTTCAACGCCCTGCAGGATCGGATTCCATTCCAGAAAGCCGCGCGCATAGTCTGGCATGGAAATCGGAGAGTAATAAATCCCCGACGAAAAATACAGCAGACGAACGATGGAGGCAAAAATGGTTTCCCAGGAGTGGAAGAAATTCTGGATCACCATGTTGATTGCGCCGATGCCCATGGCGAGGCCGGCAAGCAACAGGATTGCGCCCGCGCAGGTGAACAGATGCGCCGGAACCGCACGGTAACCGGCCGCGCCGAAGGCCGCGAAAACCACCATGCCGACGACGATCTCGGTCAGCAGGTTCAACACTGTTTTCGAGGCAATAACGTCGGTGGTGCGTACATTGGGCAGCATGAGCACAGCGCCGCCGGCGGCGCGCGCGCTCATCACCTCGTTGGCGATGTGCGAGAACATCAGATACGGCAGCAACCCCGTGCAATAATATTCAAACAGGCTGGCGCCGACGGGCGGCGGTCCCTGGTTGATGAGCGCGAACATCACCCCCAAGGTCAGCAGATGCGAAATGGGCTCGAAAATGGCCCAGAGATAGCCAAGATGCGCGCGGCTGTAGCGCGTGCGCATGTCGCGCAGCACCAGCGCGTGGATGATGCGCCCGCGCGTGGCCAGAAGCTGGCGCCAGCTGCGCGGGCGCGCGCGCACCGGTTTGCGGACCCGCGCCTGGCTCCAACCCGCGAGTGTTTGCGCCAGCGCGGTATCCGCGGCCGGGAGGGTGAAGCCGATCTGTTTGGCGAGATGACTGTAATGGCGCTCGATTTCCGCATCGCCGGGAGCCAGATCGCGGGCGCGCGCCGCCTCCTGATACGCGGCGCTGAGATCGCCCAGCGCCTCATGATTGCCACTGGCGGCGCGTGCGATGCGGGCATCATGCGGAGCCAGGACGGCGGCGGCGGCAAGCTCGGCCAGCGCATCGCCGTAGCGCGCGCGCGCGGTGAGCAGCGAGGCGAGATGCAGCCTGTAATCAATGTTGCCAGGCTCGAGTTCCACAGCGTGGTGGATCGCCTCGATTGCCTTGTTTGGCTGAGCTGAACCGGACATCGCCACGGCGAGCATGTGCCAGCCCGCCGCCGTGGCCTGCCCCTGGCTGATATGGGTGATGAGGTGGGGAACTGCCGCGCCGTATTGTTGCCGCGCCAGATACAGCGAGGCCAGATGCAACCGCGCCTCCGCCGCCTCGGGCGCGAGCCCCACGGCACGGGCGGCAAGCTGCGCGGCCTCCTCCATTTGCCCCATGCCTGCCAAAAATCCGCTTAAAATCCGCAGGATGAAGAAATCATCGGGCGCCAGGGCATCCGCGGCGCGCAACAAGGCGACGGCTTCCTCCCGCTGGCCGCCAGCGAAGAGAACCTCCGCCTGTGCGCGCAGGGCGGGAAGGTTCCGCCGGTCGCGCCGCACGGCCTCCATCTCGGCGGCGAATGGCCCGCCCTCCATCAATACCCGGCACCGAAGTTACGGGGGATGCCCGCAACGCCGCTGATCCCGGAGATGGTCTGCAGCACCTTGGAGACATCAGCCACCGGCGCATCGCTGACATAGATGACATCGCCAGGACGCACCACGAAGAGATCGGCGATGAAAAAGCCTTCCGCCTGACTGAGGTTGAGCTGATAGACGGTTTGCACCGCGCCGGGCTGCCGGCGGTAGACAAACACGCCGCGCGGGGCCGCCAGATTGTCCTGCAGGCCGTAAATGTCAGCCAGCGCCTGCACCAGGGTGATGTCCGGGGAATCATAGGGGAACAGGCCGGGGTGGTTCACCGCGCCAAAAGCATAGAATTCCAGGCGGCGGGGCAGCAGCAGCACGGCATCGCCGGGCGCGATTGAAATGTCCAGCGCCGGGTTGCCGGTGATGTCGCTCAGCGCCGCCTGCGCCTGCCCGCCGCCACGGCTGACCCGCACAATGGTCTCGTAATCCGCAAGGCGCGACCCGCCCGCCAGGGCGATGAGGTCCAGCAGGCTTTGCGCGCCGGCTGTAAGCGGATAGGCGCCAGGGCGGGTTGCCTCCCCCTGCACGATGGCCGTGCCGGAGACGGCCTGCGTGTCCAGCACCGCGGCCTGGATGTTATGCCCCTGCCCCGCCAGCACGGCCATGATGGTGCGCTCCACCGAAAGCGGCGTGCGCCCGGCGACGGACAACGCGCCAACATAAGGCAGTTCCACCATACCGGTGGGATCAACCCGGAGCGAGACATTCATCCCCGGCGGCGATAGCAGCGTGGTGCCCGCCGGGTTGGGCTCCCAGAGGGTGACCTCCAAAAGATCGCCGATGCCGATGCGCCCCAGCGGCGCGGCGGGCGGCAAGGCCGCGAAGGCGCGAACGGCAGCGGCCACGCCGTCATCGCCCGATGCCTGATTGAGGCCGCGCGCCACATCCTCGGTGAGGGCAACAAAATTGTAGCCGGCGTCTCCCGCTGGGGTTTTGGCGGCGGCACCGCTGTTGATGACCGCGCCGGTGGACGGCCCCGCCTCCGGGAGCGCCGCGCAACCGGCCAGCAGGGCGCTGCCGCCCAGCGCCAGCAGCCGTAGGCAGGCGCGGCGGGTGGAACGGGCGCCGTTCATTCCGCAGCCTCTTGAAGCGTGACTTCCTGGCCCGGCGCATGCGCCGCCGCGCAACCGTTGGCCTCCAGGTAAAGCCGCGCGTTGGTTTCAGTGTTGTACACAAGCTCGGGAATGCGTCCGCTCGCCCGGCCGCGCGCGGCGATTCGCCCGGCCAGCTCCGCGTAATTGCCGATGTCAAAAAACTCGATCAGTTCCGGGTGATAACGCGCGTAAGCCCGGAAGGCGGCGGTGCGCGAGGCAATAACGCGCGTGCCCATCTCAAGGGCGATGGAAATCGGCCCGGAGCTGGACTGCCCAACCTCAATATAGGGGAACACCGCCGCGTCGCACAGCGCCATGGCGGCGGCGAACTCGGAATCGGACAAAGCGCCCATGAAATGAACCCGTGCGCGCAATGTCTCCGGGTGTTCGGCGATAAGCCGCGTCACATCCCCGCCCGGCGAAAGCGCCAGACCGCTCTCGCGCAAATGGTCCAGCGGCGTCTGGCCGATCCGCGCCGCTTGCAGGAGTTTCGCGATATAGGGGTCGATCGCCTGTTCGCGCTTGATGCCCTGCGGATGCACGCCGCCAAAAATCAGCAGATGATAATTGTCCGGTAAAAAATTCAGCGCCCGGATCGCCGTCTCGAAGCCTTTGTAGGAGGAGAGAAAGCCAAACGTGCCGACCAATTTTACGTCAGCCGGCAAGGTCTCGATCAACGAAAAATCATTGCGCCGGGTGCGCTGGCGCAAGCCCCATGCCTCGGCATGGGCGATGAAGGAGAGCGGGTGGTGGAATACGTTATTTAGCCGGAATATGTCACGCATCATCCGCATATCGCGCTTGGCGTGCACGATGACCGAAACCCGCTTGCGAGACTGCAAACGGCGCAGAAGGCCGTGGATCCCATAGCTCAGCACGCGGCTTTTGAGCGATGCGCCGATCGCCTCGAACATGGCGATGATCCTGCCTTTGCGCAGCAGCCTGCCCATCAACTCATAGGGCAGATCATCGCCGGTCAGCACCGTGTGCATGGTGACGGAAAGTGCCGGGGCAGCATTCGCCAGGATGCGGAAGCGGCGGATAATATCACGGCTGGTATGGCCCAGAGTGCCGTGTTCCAACTGGATGTTCACGCTGTCATACCCGCGCAGCGCGCGCGCTATCTCCAATATATGCTGGTCAGCCAGCCTGCGCACCCGGCGATGGGTGCTTTTGAGCAGATACTGGTCCAGATCGAAAATCTGCAAATCCACATACGGAGCGAGCTGTTTTTCAATGGCCCTGGTATATCCGGCGATGCCGCAAAGCTCATCATAAGTGCTCACAATCGCTATGCGGGGGCGGCGGTCTGCTTGTCGCTCTGCGGGCATCGGGAATTTCCTTTCGTCTGGTTCAGGCGATGCGTTTCTTCAGGCCAGAACTTCACTCAACAACGTTGCCCAAGCTTCCGGCTTTTCAGCCAGCGCCGGCGCCTGCCGCGTGCGGTAGGCGCCGTAGGAGACACCGCTTCCTTCGCTGACCTCCCCGATCACATCACAGGCCGCACACAGATAATCACGCGCTTTCGTAACCGTTTCCCAACCGATATCGTCAAGCACCAGAATGCCGTCGGGCGCCATCAGGGGCAGCCAATCCTTCACATCGGCCAATGCCTGGCCTTCCGCGTGCGAGCCATCGATATGAAGCAGGTCGAAGCGATATCCCCGCATCGCTTGAAACGCGCATCTAGCTTCATCGGAGGGCAGCTCGATCAACTTCACCACACCGGCAAGCCCGCAATCCATCACCGCGGAGATAAAACCCAGCTTGACCTTGTTTAAATCAACCTCGCGCCACCACTGGTCGTTATCCCCGCTGGTGGCCTGCTCCACCGCCACGCTGTTACTCCAGGGTTCGATGGCGTAGACCATGGCGCCCGGCCGGTTGCGCGCCGCCAAGGCCATCGGGATCAGGGATTTGCCGCCGTAGACGCCGATTTCGCCGATCCGCGTGCCGCTCATCTTCGTGACCAATTCAGCCAGCCACAACGCTTTTTGCAAAGAGCACCAGCCCTCCAACTGCGGCAGAACCGCGCGGATGCAATCCGCCAGATCGCCGCCGGGCGGAGGCGTTATGCGACCGGGCGCATCCCGCCCAGCCCTCAGCGCGTTGATTTCCGCCTCGCGCTCACGCACCACGGTTTCGCGCTCACGCACCACCGCCTCGCGCGCCCGCACAACAGCCTGAGTTTCACATATCTTCGCGTCCTGCTCAGCCAGCATGGCCTGATACATAACGGCCTGCTGTTCCAGCAATGAAGTGTAATCCTTCACCACCGCATGGTCCGCTTCGGAACCAAAAACCCGGTCCATCAAGCCGTTCATGGGCATATTCCTTTTAAGCGCGGCCATAATTATCCTCCAGGCGCACAATGTCGTCCTCGCCCAGATAAGCGCCAGCCTGCACCTCGATGATTGTGAGCGCGATCCGCCCAGGATTCTCCAGCCGGTGGACACATCCGGCGGGCAGATAGATGCTCTCATTCTCGCCTAACATGAGGGTGCTCTCATCGCGCGTCACCAGCGCCGTGCCCTCCACCACCACCCAATGCTCGCAACGGTGAAAATGCTTCTGCAACGACAACCGTTCGCCCGGCAGCACGACAATCCGCTTCACCTGAAAGCGGGCGCCATTGATGAGCCCTTCATAAAAACCCCAGGGGCGGGTATTCAACCGCGTGGCGGACGCGCCAGGGGGCTCCGGCGGCGCGGCAACACCGCAGTCAACAAGAGTGGCATCCCGGCTGAGTTGTTCAACAACGGCAAAACGATCCTTGGCATTGGTTACCATGCGCAAACCTCCAACGGTTGATAAGCGCAGTATTACCGGTAAAAGTTTAATCAACGGCTAACGGGGTGCGCCCCTGCAGGCGACGGCCACCGGACGTTAAGCATTGCCGCGCGGTGCCGGGCGAATTGCCTTCCCGCGGGCAAAGGCACAAACTCAGCGCCAGAGACCGGGAGGACCCAGCATGGAGCTACGCCATCTCCGTTATTTCGCCGCCGTTGCGCAAGAGGGAAGCTTCACCCGCGCGGCGGAGCGGCTGCATGTGGCGCAGCCCCCGCTCAGCCGGCAGATTCAGCAACTGGAGGAAGAGCTTGGCCTCGTTCTGCTCGACCGCGAAAGCCGCCCGCTGCGCACCACCGATGCCGGCAGGCTGTTTCTAGAACAGGCGGTGCAGGTGCTCGAGCGCATCGAGGGCATGAAGGTGATGATGCGGCGGCTCAAACAATCCGGGCGGCCGCGATTTGTCATCGGCTTTGCCGCGTCCACCATCTATGCGGCTTTGCCTGATCTCATCCGCCGCTTCCGCGCGGCGGCGCCGGAGGTGGAGCTGAACCTGGTGGAGATGGTCAGCCTCGAGCAGATCACCGCGCTGAAGGAGAACCGGATTGATGTCGGCTTCGGGCGGATACGCTTCGACGATCCGGCGCTGCGGCGCGATGTGCTGCGCGAGGAGCCTCTGGTGGTGGCCTTGCCGCGCGCGCACCACCTGCTGGCGCAGGAGGGCAAACTCAGCATCGCCAGCCTCGCCGGCGAGCCGCTGATCATTTATCCGCGCGAGCCGCGGCCGAGCTACGCGGATCAGGTGATCTCGCTGTTCCGCGACCGCGGGTTGGAGCCCAATGTGGTGCATGAGGCGCGCGAGCTGCAATCCGCGGTCGGGCTGGTGGCCGCCGAGGTCGGCGTCGCCATTGTGCCAGCCTCGGTGCAGCGGCTGCGGCGCGACGACATCGTCTACCGCGAGCTGGCCGAGCCGGGCATTTCCTCGCCGATTATCATGAGCCGCCGGATCGGCGACCATTCACCGCTGCTCGCCCTCATGAGCCGGGTGATCATCGAGGCGTATGCGGCCTGGGGCCAGCCCGCGCCAAAGGGGTTAGGTTAACCCAAATCCCCGCCCGCCACCGGCAGCGTGACGCCCGTGATGTAGGACGCTTCGTCCGAGGCGAGGAAGAGGATGGCTGCAACCTGCTCATCCAGCGTGCCGTAGCGCTTCATCAGGCTGGATTGCACGGTCTGGTCCACGATTGTCTGATACCAGGCCTGCTCCTGCGCCGAGGGCGGTGCGGGCGGCGCACCGGCGCTGCGCGGGATACGGCGCGGCGGCGCTTCGGTGCCGCCGGGGGCGACGGCGTTCACCCTTATGCCCTGCTCGGCATATTCCCACGCCAGGCAGGCGGTTATGGCGTTCACCCCGCCCTTGGCGGCGGCGTAGGGCACGCGGTTGAGCCCGCGCGTGGCGACTGAGGAGACGTTAACGATGCAGCCACCTCCGCCCGCCAGCAGCAGCGGCAGGGCCGCACGGCAGCCCCAGAGCGTGGGGAACAATGAGCGGCGGATTTCCGCCTCGATCTGCGCCGGCTGGTATTCGGCGTAGGGCCGGGTCCAGATGGTACCGCCGATGTTGTTGATGAGAATGCCAATGCCGCCAAACGCCGCGCGCGCGCGCTGCATCACCGCTTCAGCGCCCTCATAGCTCTCCAGATCCGCCCGCACGGCCACCGCTTGCGCGCCACCGGCCACGGCTTGGGCGCATACTTCATCCACCAGCTCGGAGCGGTCAGCCAGCACCAGGCCGGCCCCCTCGCGCGCCAGCCGCAGCGCCGCCTCGCGGCCGATGCCCTGGGCCGCGCCTGTCACCACCGCGACCTTTCCGGCAAACCGGCCGGGCCAGGCGGGAAGCGGGCTCATGCAGCCGCGCCGTGCGCGATGCTGGGAGCGAATTTCTCGTAATGGAAGCTCGCCGGGGTGATGCCGCCTTCGGTGAAATATCTGCGTACCGCCTCCACCATTGGCGGCGGCCCGCACAGATACACATCGACATCGCCGCCGTTGAGATGCGCAGGCTGGATGTAGCGGGTGACGTAGCCCTTATGCGGATACGCGGCGGACTCGCTGGCGACACAGGCCGACCATGTGAAATTTGGCAACTGCGCGGCAAATGCCTCGATCCGCTCGACCTCGACCAGATCCTCATCATTCGTCACGCCGTAGACCAGATGCACCGGATGGGCGG
Organism: Acidocella sp.; assembly: GCF_013044125.1. Lineage (GTDB taxonomy): Bacteria > Pseudomonadota > Alphaproteobacteria > Acetobacterales > Acetobacteraceae > Acidocella. The sequence goes on from NZ_JABEVC010000118.1 coordinate 12,661, forward strand.
GCGGCTCGGCCAGCATCGCGCCGAGCATGGAAAGCAGCGGCGCCAGCCCGGTGCCGCCGGCCAGCAGCAGCACCGGGCGCTTCACCTCGCGCAGAAAGAAACTCCCCACCGGACCGGTGAAGCTCACCTTGGTGCCAGGTGCCGCCTGCTGCGTGATGAAGCTACTCATCAGCCCGCCGGGGATGTTGCGGATCAGAAATTCAGCTCTTGGCGCGCCGGGCGCGGAGCTGAAGGAGTAGGCGCGGGTCTGCCCGCTGCCCGGCACCTCGATGTTCACATACTGCCCGCTGAGAAAATTAACAGGCGCTGCCAGCCGCAACGAAAAGCTGACCGTCGTGGGAGAGAGTTTGGTCACGGATTCAATTTCCGCCTCCTGCTTGCTCACCCCGGTCTTGCAGGCCGAGGCGGGGGCGAGGACGCGCAGCACGAGATCAGAGCGCGGCTTCATCTGGCAGGTTAACACAAAGCCCTGCGCGGCCTCTTCATCGCTCAGCGCGTCCTCGATGTAGGACCCGCCTTCATAAGTGCCGGATTCACAGAACGATTTGCAGGTGCCGCAGGCGCCGTCGCGGCAATCCAGCGGAATGTTGATGCCCGCGCGGTAGGAGGCGTCGGCCACCGTATCGGTGGCCGGGCAGGTGATGAAACGGGTGACACCGTCCTCGAAGTTAAGCGCAACCTTGAATGACATGACAGAATCGCCTGGCTATATATGGTAAATATCGATGACGTGGCGGATATAGTCATTCTTCAGCACGACTTTTTTCGCCTTGATCACCGGCGCGGCGCCTGATGTATCCAGCGTATAAAACGAGGTGCCGAAGTAGGTATCCGTCGTCTTGTAGCGGTGGCTCAGCGTGAACCAGTTGAAGCGCAGCTTCACTTCTCCCCCGCCCTGCGCGATGATTTCCACATTGCTGATGTTATGCGAGGTGCGCGGCTCGGGCATCGTGGCGCTGGAGCGCTCGGTGCGGATACGGAAAATCCGGTCCTCCAGCCCGCCCCGGTTGGCATAGTAAATCAGCGAGATCTGCGTCTGTGGATCGGTGGTGATCTGGTCATCCTCGCTCCAGGCCGGCATCCAGAATTGCGCATCCGCGGCGTAGAGGGCAAGCCAGTTGTCCCAGTCCTTGTCGTCCAGGTAGCGCGCTTCGGTGTATAAAAAAGCTTGTGCCTGCTCGATGGTCATCATTTTCACTTACTCCCCCGCGCTGGAATTGGCCGGCTGCGCGCGCTCGGCGCGCAGGCTGCGCTGCATGGTCTCCACCCAGTAGTGATGCTGGGTGACGTAGAGCCCCTCGTCCTCGGTACGCACGCCGCTCATCAGCGGCTTCAGCCCGATCTCATCGGCGGCTTCGTCCGGCCCGTGAATCCAGTGCTTGGCGCCGCGGGAAATATCGTTCCACGGCGCGGCATGGCCCTGGTAGCCCTGCTGGCAGGAACGGAATTCCTCCAGATCGTCCGGCGTCGCCATGCCGCTGGCGTTGAAGAAATCCTCATACTGGCGGATGCGATGGGCGCGCGCCTGCGCATCCTCGCCCTTCGGCGCGATGCAGTAGATCGTCACCTCCGTCTTATCCACCGCGAGCGGGCGCAGCACGCGGATTTGCGAACTGAACTGGTCCATCAGATAAACATTGGGGTACAGGCACAGGTTGCGCGAGCGGCGGACCATCCAATCGGCCATGGCCTGGCCATGCTTGGCGGCCAGCTCCTCGCGGCGGTGCCAGTTCGGCCGGTCCTCCGGGTTGGCCCAATTGGTCCACAGCAGCAAATGGCCATGCTCAAAGGAATAAGACCCGCCGCCGGTCTTTGCCCAGCCGCCGGCTGACATGGCGCGGATGGTGTCGCCCTGCTCCGTCTCCTTGCGCCGCCCGGTCGTGGCCGCGTAGTTCCAGTGCGTGGCGGTGACATGATAACCATCGGCGCCGTTTTCCGCCTGCAATTTCCAGTTCCCGTCATAAACATAGGTGGAAGCGCCGGTAAGCACCTCCAGCCCCTCGGGCGATTGATCGACGATCATGTCGATAATCTTCGCGGCCTCGCCGAGATGTTCGGTAAGCGGCTTCACATCGGCGTTCACGCTGCCAAACAAAAAGCCGCGATAATTCTCAAACCGCGCAATTTTGGTGAGGTTGTGCGAGCCGTCCTTGTTGAACTGATCGGGATAATTCGCACCCTCAGGATCTTTCACCTTGAGCAGCTTGCCGGAATTATTGAAGGTCCAGCCATGGAACGGGCAGGTATAGGTGCCCTGGTTGCCGCGCTTGTGGCGGCACAGCTGGGCGCCGCGATGGCTGCAGGCGTTGATGAAGGCGTTCAGCTCGCCGGTGCGGTTGCGCGCGATGACAACAGGCTGGCGGCCGATATAAGCCGTGAAATAATCGTTGTTGTTGGGAAGCTGGCTTTCATGCGCCAGATAAATCCAGTTGCCCTCGAAGATATGGCGCATCTCGAGTTCGAAAATGTCCTTATCGGTGAACACATCGCGCAGGGAACGGAAATGCCCGGTGCTGGGATCATCCTGCAAGGCGTTGTCGAGTGTATGCTGAAGGCCGTCTAACATGGGGCATCTCCTCTTGCTGCTTTTTCTTCGAAACCGGATCGCCGTACTGGCGTGTGCATCTTGACTGCGGATTTAAAATCTCGAAATTTTATTGTCCAAGACCAATATCATGTAAGATTATACTTAAAAGGTATGGGTCAGCTCGCCGTCTGGCGCGCCCGCTTCCCCGGCGCCGCGCGGTAAGGCTTGTTGAGCACCAGATAGGCCAGCGAGCCGATGACCACGCCCCAGAACGCCGAGCCAAGGCCGAGGAAGCTCATGCCCGAGGCGGTGGCGAGAAAGGTGATCATCGAGGCTTCGCGGTGCTCTTCCTCCAGCACCGTGCCCAGCACGTTGGAGCTGATCGCACCGATGAGCGCCAGCCCGGCCAGCACGGCGATGAATTCCCTAGGCAGGGCATTGAACAAAAGCACAATGGAACCGGCAAACAAACCGCCCGCCAGATAAAACACGCCGTTGGCGATGCCCGCCACATAACGGCGGGCGGGATCTTCATGCGCGTCCTTGCCCGTACACAGGGCCGCGGTGATGGCCGCGGTGACGATGGTGATGCCGCCAAAGCAGGCCACCGCGAGCGAGGCCAGGCTGGTGAGCGCGATGATGGGCCGCGCCGGGGTGTGATAGCCCGAGACGCGCAGAACCGTCATCCCCGGCAGGTGCTGGCCGGTGAGGCTGACCATCACCAGAGGTATGGCGAGGCTGAGCGTGGAGCCCAGCGTCCATTCCGGGTGGATGAACACCGGGCGGGCGATGCGCAGGCTCACCTCGCCCAAATGCGTCTGGCCCAGCAGCACCGCCAACGCCGCGCCGCACAGCAACACCAGCACAATGGCATAGCGCGGCACCAGCTGTTTGAAAATAATGTAGGCCGCCAGCATGGATAATGCGAGGCTGGGCATGGAGCTGATGGCACGGAACGCATTGGCGCCGAACTGGAACAAAATGCCCGCCAGCATGCCGCACGCGATGCCGCGCGGGATATGGCGCGTTATCGCATCAAAACTTCCGGAAATTCCTATGAAAAACAAAATCATCGCCGCGGTGAGATAGGCGCCCACGGCCGCATTCAACGATAATGCCGGGAAAAGCGTGACCAGAAGCACCGTTCCGGGCGCGGACCATGCGGTGACAACCGGAATTTTTAACTTCCAGCTCAGCAGAATTCCTGAAACCCCGGCCCCCACCGAAATCGCCCAGACCCAGGAGGCGATCATCTCATTGGGCATACCGGCCACCTTGGCTGCCTGGAAAAAAATCACCAGCGGGCCGGAGTATGAGATCAGTACAGCAAGAAAACCTGCCGTGATGGCGGAGACGGACCAGTCCCGCCGCAAGGAATGGCCGGGGGCACTGGCTTGGCTCATGTCATCCATCTCTCAAAAACACGGCACTAAAACAAAAAACTCTTCAACGAGACCGCGGCAGATCCCGTTGAAGAATAATCATTCGCAAAAAATCTATTGATGTCTCAGAATGCGGTAAAGAGGCGCAGGTTGAAGAAATCCCCCGCGACATCGCTCTTGGTGGCGAAGGAGTGGTTCCAGTAGGCGCTAACCCCAACCCCGTTGGCGAACTCATAGCCCACAATAGGGCCAATGCTGTAATTATCGGTCAGCCTGCCCGGCACGGATATGCCATTCACGCTGACAGTATCACGGCTGAACTGATTCTCCTGCGCCCCGCCGATGCCCGCCGTCCAAGCGCCTATCGTTTTGGTTATGGTATAATCTGCCGAAAACTGCGGCGCGGTGCGATAGCTGATGCCGGCTGATTTGGTGCCGCTGATGGGAACGGCGTAATGCGTGCCCACGCTCAGGTTCCAGCCATTGTATAGCCAGCTCACGCCAAGGTCCGGCTGGAGGGTTGTGTAGGCATTGCCCGAGGGCGCGCCGCCGTTGGTGAGCGTGCCTTTGTACACATCGCCCATGGTTGAGCTGGCATCGTTGAGCAGAATCGTGAGGCCGGTACGGACGAAAAGATGATCCGGCAACGACCAGGACAGCATCCCCGGCACCAGAATCGTGTTGTAGGTCCCCCAGTTGCCGCCGCCGGTGTGGCCGAACAATTTGGTTTTGGTGAAATCAAACGGCTGCCCGATCGCCGCGGCATAATCAGCGCCGAAAATCTTGATGCCGGGAACCCAGATCACGATCGGTACTTCGACCAGCGCGCTGAGATGCCCGGGCTCCTTGGTGCCGCTACTGTTCAGGTAATTGCCGTAGGATGTCCAATAGTTATCCAACTCGCCGTACACGCCCGGCGGCGGCAGCGCGCCGGCCGGCTCGCCTTCAAACACGCCACGCAGATACGGGTCCCACAGTTCCACAGCCTTCGCCTGGCTCGCCATCAACAAAGACCCAGCCATGGACATCGCCACCGCGCCCAGCGCCGTCCGCATCTTCAATCCCCTCTTTTTCATTTCATCGCTCCCTATCTTATGTTTTTAAATATCGTTGCATTATTCCAGCAACATTTGCGCATTGCCGGGTTTATCTCCTGTCCGGCACATATTGCGCGCGGCACCGCGGCTGCAAACGCGCCGCCGGGCGTTCAGCACAGCCCCCGCCGTACTTGGCTAAAAAGAGTCAGAACCCATCAGCGAACATTCCCGATCCTCAATAGGACCGCCTTTCTGGCGGCGTTTTTTCCATACCCCGCTTCTACGCGGATGATTTTCGAGAGTCAACTTAAATTTCGATATTTTTTATTTTGTAGTTTTACCTACGAAAACCAACCGTTCAAGGATGTGAGGGCAAAGCCTCGCCGCAACACGCGGCACTTTCCGCCGTTCGCACGGCCACAGCCTCAAAGCGCAGCGTGAGATCGCTCAGCGCATAAATCGCGCAAGAGAGAACCACCCCCGCCGCCTCATCAGTCTGAGAAACATGGGCGCGGCTCATCGGGCCGGCCCGGTAGTCGCCTTGAATGATTCTGGCCCGGCAGACGCCGCAGCCGCCCCGGCGGCAGCCAACCGGCAGCTTGCGGCAAAGCCCCTTCAGCCGGCCAAAGCCCTGGGCACGTTCCAGCGCCACCAGCACGCGCTCTCCAGGGTAACATGTCGCTTCGCCAACCCCTTCAACCGTGACGGTGAACGCGGCGCTCACGGAAACAGCCATCATACCCCCTTTTGCGGAGCGCGGGCATACCCCGCCCCGGCCTTGTTGGGTTTATTATTCCCGGCGGCGGGGGGAGTCAATAATAATTTCGATATTTACAATATTTCCGTAAATTCATCGCGTGGGAAGTTCCGCGCGCCTTGGCAGCGCGCGGAGATGATCACAGCTTGCCCGCGAGTCCCGCTTCCATGGCGGCGACGGCGGAGAGGTTGGCGATGCCGCGCGCGGTCACGCTTGGCACCGCGATGTGCAGCGGCTTATTCAGCCCCAGCAGCATCGGCCCCACGGTAACCCCCTCGGCGGTGGCCTTCACCAGATTGAAGGAGATGTTGGCCGAGTCGATATTGGGGAAGATCACCAGATTGGCGGCGCCGGTCAGCGTGGAATCGGGCAGCGCCTGCGCGCGGATCTGCTCCACCAGCGCCGCGTCGCCGTGCATTTCGCCGTCAATTTCCAACTCAGGGTCCTGCGCGCGGATCAACGCCAGAGCGGCGCGCATCTTGCGGGCGGAGAGTGAGTTGGAGCCGCCGAAGTTGGAATGCGAGAGCAGCGCCACTTTCGGCTTGATTCCGAAATGATGAACCGCACGCGCGGCCAGCAGCGTCATCTCCGCCACCTCTTCAGCCGTCGGGTCCATGTTCACATGCGTGTCGCAGAAAAACAGCACGCCGCCCTGTACGATCAGCGCCGTCATCGCATACACGCGCGTCGCCCCGGCGCAGCGCGGGATGATGGGCAGCGCATATTGAAACTGCCGCCACCAGTCGCCGGTGCCGCCGCAGATCGCGGCGTCCGCCTCGCCCAGCGCCAGCAGCATGCCGGCAGCCACCGTCTGGCGCTTGCGCAAATGCCGCGCCGCCCATTCAGGCGGCACGCCGCGCCGGCCAACAAGCTTCTGGTAGTCAGCCAGCGCGCGCGCGAACAGCACCTTGTCCTGCTCGAAATCAACAATGCGGACATCCTGCCCCGGCCGCATACGCAGACCCAGGCTGGCGATTTTGGCAGCGATCACCATGCCGCGGCCAACCAGCACCGGCTGCGCCAGCTTATCATCCAGCACCGTCTGCACCGCGCGCAGGGTGCGCTCGTCCTCGCCCTCGGCATACACAATGCGCGGATGCGCCTTGCGCGCCACTTCGATAACGGGCCGCAACAACTGCCCGGAGCGGAACACGAAGCGCTCAAGCTCATGCTGATAAGCGTCGAAATCCTCAATCGGCTTGCGCGCCACGCCGGCCTCCATCGCGGCGCGGGCCACGGCGGGGGCGATGTGAAGGATCAAGCGTGGATCGAAAGGTTTTGGAATGATGTATTCCGGCCCAAAGGTCGGCGCGACGCCGCCATAGGCCGCCGCCACCGTCTCCGAGGCTTCCACCCGCGCCAGCTCCGCAATCGCCTCCACTGCCGCCAGCTTCATGCTCTCGGTAATCGCGGTTGCCCGCACATCCAGCGCGCCGCGGAAGATGAACGGAAAACACAGCACGTTGTTCACCTGGTTTGGAAAATCCGAGCGCCCCGTCGCCATGATCGCATCCGGGCGCGCCGCCATCACCAGCTCGGGCAAAATCTCCGGCTCCGGATTGGCCAGCGCCAGGATCAGCGGATTGGGCGCCAGCAACGCCAGCCACTCCTGCCGCAGCACGCGCGGCGCCGAGAGGCCGAGGAAAATATCCGCCCCGGCCAGCACCTCATGCAGTACCCGCGCATCGGTCTGCCGCGCGACGTGTTCCAGGGTCGGGTCCAGGTTCGGGCGGCCGATATAGATCACGCCCTCCTTGTCCGTCATCGTCACGTTTTGCGGATTCGCGCCCAGCGAGAGCAAAATATTCACGCAGGAGAGCGCCGCCGCGCCAGCGCCGGAGGTAACGATCTTCACCTCCTCGATCTTCTTGCCCTGCACCTTGATCGCGTTCAGCACCGCCGCGCCCACGATGATCGCGGTGCCGTGCTGATCGTCATGGAACACCGGAATGTTCATGCGCTTGCGAAGGGTCTGCTCGATATGGAAGCATTCCGGCGCCTTGATGTCCTCGAGGTTGATGCCGCCAAAAGTCGGCTCCAGCGCCGCGACGATCTCGATGAACTTATCCGGGTCCTGCTCGTTCACCTCGATGTCGAACGAATCGATTCCAGCGAATTTCTTGAACAGGACGGCCTTGCCCTCCATCACCGGCTTGCCCGCCAGCGCGCCGATGTTGCCCAGCCCCAGCACCGCCGTGCCGTTGGTGATCACGCCAACGAGATTGGCGCGCGAGGTGAGGTCAAAGGAGGTGTCCGGGTCCGCCACGATGGCGTCGCACGCGGCGGCCACCCCTGGAGAATAGGCCAGCGCGAGGTCGCGTGACGTCTCCATCCGCTTCGTCGCGGTAATCGCCAGTTTTCCCGGCCGCGGCCAACGGTGGTATTCCAGCGCGGCCTTGCGTAAATCATCATCCATGACGTTCCCCCACTTTCCTCATGTCCCTCGCCTGCATAACCAGTTTCAGGCGCCAGCCAAATGTGCCAGACAGCGGGTCTGCCATAACCGTTCAGGGGTTGAGAAGAAAGATGGTGCGGTCGAGAAGACTCGAACTTCCAAGGGGTTTCCCCCACAAGCACCTCAAGCTTGCGCGTCTA
>NZ_JABEVC010000119.1 GCF_013044125.1 Acidocella sp.
CCTTGCCCGAGGCGGTCGCGGCTGGGAATGTCGTGATCGTGCCGGGGGATAACCTTTGGACGATCTCGCAGCATGTGTATGGCCACGGTATCATGTACACAGTGATCTATGCGGCCAACGCCAACCAGATAGAGAACCCGAACCTGATTTACCCTGGGCAGAAATTCACCCTGCCGCAACCGCAAAAGGCCCCGTGATGGATATTATCGAGAGCATCAAATCGGTCCTGGCGCCGCCGCACAAGGCTGGCTATCCGTTCATCCTGGGCGGAATCGCCGGGGCGGTGCTCGGGCTGCTGCTCTGGCACCCGCTAACCTGGGCGGGCCTGCTGTTCACCGTGTTCTGCCTGTATTTTTTTCGTGACCCGGAGCGGGTGCTGCCGCCGCGCGCCAGTGCGTTCGTGGCGCCGGCCGATGGGCTGGTGGTGAGTATAGAACGCGCCGCCCCGCCGGCGGAGCTGGGCTTGGGCCATGAGCCGCGCACGCGGGTCGCGATTTTCCTCTCGGTGCTGGATGTGCATGTGAACCGCGCGCCGATTGGCGGGGTGGTGCGCAAGATCGCGTATCATCCGGGCAAGTTTTTTGGCGCGGCGGATGAGAAGGCCTCGGACGAGAATGAGCGCAACTCGCTGATCCTGGACCTGCCGGGCGGCCAGGAGGTGGTGGTGGTGCAGATCGCCGGGCTGATCGCGCGGCGGATTTTGTGCGATGTGCGCGAGGGGCAGAGCCTGGGCGCGGGCGAGCGCTTCGGCATCATCCGCTTTGGCAGCCGGACTGATTTGTATCTGCCCGAGGGCTGCGAGCCGCGGGTTGCGGTGGGGCAGCGCATGGTGGGCGGCGAGACGGTCATCGCGGAGCTGACCGGCGCATGAGTCTGCGCCGGTTGCCCCGCCGCAAGCGGTTTTCGGGGCTCAGTTTCAACCGCATGCTGCCCAACCTGATGACGCTGCTGGGGCTGTGCATCGGGCTGTCCTCCATCCGGCTGGCCCTGGACGGGAATTTCGGCAACGCGGTGATCGCCATTGCGGTCTCGGGCGTGATTGACGGGCTGGACGGGCGGCTGGCCAGGCTGCTGAAGGCGACCTCGCGCTTTGGCGCGGAGTTCGACAGCCTTGCGGATTTTCTGTGCTTTGGCATCGCGCCGGGGCTGGTGATTTATTTATGGTCGTTGCAGGCGTGGGGGGCGATGGGGTTTCTGCCGCCGCTGATGTACACCTCCGCGATGGCGCTGCGGCTGGCGCGCTTTAACGCGGCACTGGACAGCACGCCCAAGGCGGCCTTCGCGTATAATTTCTTCACCGGGGTGCCCGCACCCGCCGGGGCGGGGCTGGCGCTGTTTCCGCTGTTCATCGGGCTGGAGGCGGACAAGCTGCACATGGGCTGGCTGCACGACGCGATTGCGTATCCACTGTTTACCGGCGCCGTGCTGGTGAGCGTGGCGCTGCTTTGCGTGTCCACCCTGCCGGTGTGGAGCTTCAAGAACTTCAAGATACCGACCGCGAACGTGCTGCCGCTGCTGCTCGGCGTCGTGGTGTTCGCGGCCATCCTATTCGCGGACCCGTATGCGGCGGGCGCGCTGCTCGGGCTCGCGTATATCGTGATGCTGCCCTTCAGCGTGCGCAGCTACCGGAGCCTGGCGGCGCAGGCGGAGACGCGGCGGGCCGAGGCGGAAAACGCGCCCGCGACGGGAGACCCCGAGACAGGGGACGCGGCGTAATTAGCCGATGACGTCCGCCTGCGGACGGTCAGTGCTGCTGGCCAGCTCGGTATGCCAGACGCCATCCTCGCTCTGGTACTGGATGTAGCGGGTCTCGCCCGGGACACGTTGCTCGGCGGCGACGCGGCGGGCCGCCGCCATTGCCGCGGCGTGCGTGCGGTAGGGCTCGGAGAAGACATCCCCCAGCTTATAGGCCCAGCCGCCATCGTGCTGGACGATTTTATAATGGATCAGGCTCATCGGTGGTTCCTCCAGACAGGCGGCGGCGAAACGGCTTCAATTCTTCCCCGGATATGGGAACGGGCCATGAGATAGATCAAGGCATGGCGGCCGGGAGTTTGCTTTGAGAGGCCATTAAACTCCGAACCCAAGGTAGACCATGACCGAGACAGAAACCAGCCGCACCGAATCCCCCGCGCAAAACCGGCCGATTACGCCCTTTGAGATGATCGGCGGCGTGGAGCCGATCCGCCGGGTGGTGGATGCGTTCTACGACCTGCTGGAGAGCGACCCGCAATATGCGGAGCTGCGGGCCATGCATGCGCCTGACCTGGCCCCGATGCGCGAGGCGCTGTGCGGATTTTTTACCGGCTGGATGGGCGGCTCGCGCGACTGGTTCAACGCCCGGGGTGGCTTCTGCGTGATGACACGGCACGCGAAAATGCCGGTTACTGAAAAAACCGCGCAGCAGTGGAACGATGCCCTGCGCGCCGCGCTGGCGGCCGCGCAGGTGGAGCCGGGGTTTGCCGCGCAGATGGACCAGATCCTCACAAGGCTCGCGGCGGGGATGGTGCGGGGGCAAAAGAACGCCGGGATTTGAGCGTTCCGGGTTGCCGGTTGCGGCCGTGCGGATTATGCACGGCGCAACCAGAACGGAATAGCGAGACATGGCAAGCATCGGGGACATTTCAGGCAACGAAGCCGCGCTGGCGCGCCAGGCGGAGATTCTCAGCCAACCGCTGACGGCGGAACGGGTGATGGCGAACGCGATCCGCGCACTGACCATCGATAGTGTGGAGGCCGCCAAATGCGGCCATCCGGGCATGCCGATGGGCATGGCGGACGCATCCACCGTGTTGTGGAAGAAATTTCTGAAATATGACGCCGCCGATGCGAGCTGGTGGGACCGTGACCGCTTCGTGCTCTCGGCGGGGCATGGCTCCATGCTGTTGTATGCGCTGCTGCATCTCTCCGGCTATGAGGGCATGGGGATTGAGCAACTGAAGACCTTCCGCCAGCTGCATTCGGTGGCGGCGGGGCATCCGGAATATCATGAGCATCCGGCCATTGAGATGACCACCGGGCCGCTGGGCCAGGGGCTGGCGACAGCCGTGGGCATGGCGATGGCGGAGCGGCTGTTGGCGGCGAAGTTCGGCAAGAGTCTGGTGGACCACCGGACCTATGTGATCGCGGGGGATGGCTGCCTGATGGAAGGTGTCAGCCACGAGGCGGGCGCGCTGGCCGGGCATCTGAAGCTCAACAAGCTCGTGGTGCTGTGGGACGACAACAGCATCTCCATCGACGGCGGCACGGAGATGAGCGTCTCGGAAGATCCGCTGAAGCGCTTTGCCAATTACGGTTGGGCGACCAAGCGGGTGGACGGGCATGACTTCGAGGCGTTGCAGGCGGCGCTCGCCTGGGCGCAGAAATCGGCCAAGCCGGTGATGATCGCGTGCAAGACGATTATCGGGTTTGGCGCGCCGACCAAGGCGGGAACGGCCGGGAGCCATGGCGCGGCGCTGGGTGGCGCCGAGGCGCAGGCGGCGAAGCTGGCGCTGGGCTGGCCGCACCTGCCCTTCCATGTGCCCGCGGAGGTTTACAAGGACTGGCATGAGGCTGGAAACCGGGGGGCGGGTACGCGCCGCGCCTGGCTGAAGCGGCTGGCCAAGCATCCGCAGCGCGCCGAGTTTGAGCGCGTGATGGCGGGCAAGCTGCCCGAGGGCTGGGTGGAGACGATGTCCGCCTACAAGGCATCGCTCATGGAAACCAAGCCGAAGCTGGCGACGCGGCAGGCGAGCCAGAAAGCGCTGGAGGTTCTGGTGCCGGCGGTGCCGGAGCTGGTTGGCGGCTCGGCCGACCTCACCGGCTCCAACCTGACCCTGGTGAAGGGCATGGCGGGGGCGAGCGCGGATAATTTCGCGGCGCGCTATATTTATTACGGCGTGCGCGAGTTCGGCATGGCGGCGGCGATGAACGGCCTGGCGCTGCATGGCGGGTTGATCCCGTATGGCGGGACGTTCTTCGTGTTCTCCGATTATATGCGCCCTGCGATCCGGCTGGCGGCGTTAATGCGCGTGCGCGCCATTCATGTACTGACGCATGATTCCATAGGCCTGGGCGAGGATGGGCCGACGCATCAGCCGATTGAGCATCTGGCCAGTTTCCGCGCCATGCCCAACGTGCTGGTGCTGCGCCCGGCTGATGCGGTGGAGACCGCGGAAGCCTGGGAGATCGCGATTCGCAACACCACCGGGCCGAGCCTGCTGGTGCTCTCGCGCCAGGCGGTGCCGGCGTTGCGCCTGGTTGCCAACGGCTGCAAATCCGCCCGCGGCGCCTATGTGCTGGCCGAAGCAGAGGGCAAGCGGGCGGCGACGATCATCGCGACCGGCACGGAAGTGGCGCTGGCGATGGACGCGCGGGCAAAACTGGCGGCGGAGGGGATTGAGGTTGCCGTGGTCTCCGCGCCCAGCTTCGAGCTTTTCGCGCAGCAGGATGCCGGGTATCAGGCCGAGGTTCTGGGCAACGCGCGGCGCATCGGCGTGGAGGCGGCCTGCGGCTTTGGCTGGGAGCGCTGGCTGGGAGCCGATGGCGTGTTCATCGGCATGACCGGCTTTGGCGCGTCCGCCCCGGCGGAAATTTTGTATGAACATTTTGGGATCACCGAGGCGGCGATTGTGGCTGCCGTTAAAAAAGAAGGGAACTGAGACATGACCGCAAAAGATGGGGCTGTGAAAATCGCGATTAACGGGTTTGGCCGGATTGGCCGTCTGGTGCTGCGCGCGATGATCGAGAGCGGGCGCACCGATGTGGTGCCCGTGCTGATCAACGATCTCGGCTCGGTCGAGGACAATGCGCATATGTTCCGCTATGACTCGGTGCATGGCCGTTTCCCCGGCACGGTTGAGGTGCAGGGCGACAGCCTGGTCATCACGCATAACGGCCGCACCTATGCGCCGATCAAGGTTTCGGCGGAGCGCGACCCGGCGAAAGTGCCGTTGCAGGGCGTGGATGTGGCGATGGAGTGCACCGGGCTGTTCACCAAGCGCGAGGCCGCCGCGGCGCTGCTCGCCGCCGGTGCGCGCAAGGTTGTGGTCTCCGCCCCGGCGGATGGCGTGGATGCGACCATCGTGTTCGGCGTGAACCACAAGACGCTGACGAAGGAGATGGAGGTGATCTCCAACGCCTCCTGCACCACCAACTGCCTCGCCCCGGTGGCGAAGGTGCTGCATGAGAATTTCGGCATCGAGCGCGGGTATATGGTGACCATCCATTCCTATACCGGCGACCAGAAAACCGTCGACACGCTGCACAAGGACCTGCACCGCGCGCGCGCGGCCGCCCTCTCGATGATCCCGACCTCCACGGGGGCCGCCAAGGCTGTTGGCCTGGTGCTACCGGAGCTGAAGGGCAGACTGGACGGCACCGCCATCCGCGTGCCGACGCCCAACGTGTCGCTGATTTCGCTCGACGTGAACCTGAAAACGCATGCGACGGTTGAGCAGATCAACGCCGCGATGAAGGCCGCGTCCGAGGGCGAGCTGAAGGGGATTCTGGGCTACTCCACCGCCAAGCTGGTGAGCCAGGATTTCAACCATATCCCGGCTTCCAGCACGTTTGATGCGCCGCAGACCACGGTGGTGGATGGCGCGCTGGCGCGGGTGCTCTCCTGGTATGACAATGAGTGGGGCTTCTCGAACCGCATGTCCGACACCGCAGCCTATTTCGGCGCGCTGTGAGCCGGAATCTGGACCATGTGAAGGTCGCGGGGCAGCGCGTGCTGCTCCGCGCCGACCTGAACGTGCCGATGCAGGGCGGGGTGATCTCCGACCTGACGCGTCTGGAGCGGCTGGCGCCGACGATCACGGAACTCTCCGCCAAGGGGGCGAAGGTGATCGTGCTCAGCCATTTCGACCGGCCGAAGGGCAAGGTTGTTGAGGCCATGTCGCTGCGCCCGATCGCCACGGCGCTGGGGAAAGTGCTGGGGCGGCCGGTGGCGTTTGCCGCCGACTGCATCGGCCCGGTGGCGCTGGCGGCGGTGGACGCGCTGCATGACGGCGATGTGCTGGTGCTGGAGAACACCCGCTTCCACGCCGGCGAGGAGGAGAACAACCCGCAGTTCGCGGCCGAACTCGCCAAGCTGGCTGACCTTTATGTCAACGACGCTTTCTCCGCCGCGCACCGCGCGCATGCCAGCACCGAGGGCATCACGCGCCACCTGCCCTCCTTCGCGGGGCGGCTGATGCAGGCGGAGCTGCACGCGCTGGAAACGGCGCTGGGGCATCCGGCGCGGCCGGTGGCGGCGATTGTCGCGGGGTCCAAGGTTTCCACCAAGCTCGAACTGCTGAACAATCTGGTCGGCAAGGTGGATATTCTGGTGATCGGCGGCGCCATGGCGAATACCTTCCTGGCGGCGCAGGGGCATGATGTCGGCAAGTCTCTGCAGGAGAAAGACCTGCACAAGACAGCGCTGGAGATCCTCGACGAGGCGCACCGCAAGGGTTGTGAGATCGTGCTGCCGCACGATTTGGTGGTGGCGGAGACCTTTGCCGCGAACGCGCCAACCCAGGTGGTGGGCGTGGACGCGGTGCCGCCGAACATGATGGCGCTGGACGTTGGCCCGGCCACGGTCGCCGCGTTCATCAAGCGGCTGCCGCAGATCAAGACCATCATCTGGAACGGGCCGCTGGGCGCGTTCGAGACCAAGCCGTTCGACGCCTCGACCAACGCGCTGGCCGATGCCATCGCCAAGGCGACGCAGGAGGGCAAGATCGTCTCGGTCGGCGGCGGGGGGGATACTGTATCCGCGCTGAAGCTGGCCGGGGTGGAAGACCGGCTGAGCTATCTCTCCAGCGCCGGCGGGGCGTTCCTGGAATGGATGGAGGGCAAGATTCTGCCCGGCGTGGAAGCGCTGAGCAAAGACCTCTCCAACCTCGGTTGAATGCTTGAACCCGGTTAACGCGATGAAGCCCAGGGGGAAATCCCCTGGGCTTTTTTTAGTAGAATCTGATCGTTTAAGGCTGAGGCGCGCCAAAAATGATACTCATGCCCATGGAGATTTTTTATGACCCTGGCTATGAGCCCGAAGCTGAAGGCGGCGGGGCTGACGCTGTTGGCGGTGCTGTTGTGGGGCTTCGCCCCCGTTGGCACGCGCTATTTGGTCGGCAACACGCATGCCGCCCTCTCGCCCCTGCCCTTCATCGCGCTGCGCTATCTGCTGGCCTCAATTTGTTTTGTTCCGGTTTTATGGGGCGAGTTGCGGCGCTGGCCGCGCCAGGAGTTACTGTTTGGGGCGCTCTGCGGGTTGGTTGGGGTGACGGGGTATAACCTGCTCAACGTGAGCGGGAGCCGCACGGTCACGGCGGGGATGGCAGGGCTGCTGAACGGCGTGGAGCCGCTGTTGATTGTGCTGCTGCTGGCGTTGCAGCGGCGCAGGTTACCATCACGGGCCACCATGCTGGCGGGGATCGTTGGCTTGCTTGGCATCGGGCTGCTGGCGCTGAGCGCGGGGCCGGCGGTGGGGGATGTGAAGGGCATATTGTTCATATTGGGCGGCGCTGGATTTTGGGCGGTTTACTGCGTCCTGGCCGTGCCTCTTTTGCAACGGCGCGGGACGGTGGCGATTACGGCAATTACCGTCATCGCGGGGACGGTGCCGCTGCTGGCCGCCGGGGGCGGCGGGCTTCCCGAAATCATCACGCGCATGAGCCTGGGGCAGTGGGAGATTGTTAGCGCGCTAAGCCTGACCACCGTGATCGCCATTTTGGCCTGGAACAAGGGCAGCGCGGCGTTGGGGGCGGAGCAATCGGGGTGGTTTTTATATCTGTTGCCGGTGGTGGGCGCGGCTGGCGGCACAATCCTGTTGGGCGAACCGCTGACATTAACGGAATTTTCAGGTGGCGGGCTCATTATGCTCTCGGTGTTTCTCAGCCAGAGAAAATGATCGGGGGCAGGCCCATGCGGGATGCGTGCTGAGTGATGAATGGTCCGCCTGGCTGCTGAATCGCCGCCATGGCGGCGATGCGGCGCAGGCGGCACGGGTGCGGGCGGCCGTGGATGGATATGTGGAGCGCGTGCTGGATGGCGTCGCTCTGGCGCCCGGCATGGTGATGGCGGACATCGGCAGCGGCGAAGGTGTTGTGGCATGGCGGGCAATTGAACGCGCCGGGCCGGGGTTGCGGGTGGTTCTGACCGATATTTCCGCGCCGCTGCTGGACCATGCGCGCGGACGGGCGGCGGCGCTGGGCGTGGCGGCGCAGTGCCGGTTTGTGCAATGCGGGGCGGAGCGGCTGGAGGGGCTGGAAAGCGCCAGCCTGGACGCGGTGACGAGCCGCTCGGCGCTGGCCTATGTGGCTGATAAACCGGTGGCGATGGCTGAAATGTTGCGGGTACTCAAACCGGGGGGACGGATCTCGCTGGCGGAACCGGTATTTCGCGATGAGGCGCAGGCGGCCTGCGCCATGCGCGTGCTGCTGGAACGCGGCGGGGCGCGCGACGCACTGCTGCCGCTGCTGCACAAATGGAAGGCGGCGCAGTTCCCCGATACCGAGGCGGCGATGGCGGCCAGCCCGCTGGCCAGCTACAGCGAGCGCGACCTGTTGCGCTTCGCCCAGCAGGCGGGATTTATCGGGCTGCATCTGGAGTTGCACATGGATGTGCGGCCGAATGAGACAACCAATTGGGCGGTGTTCTGCGCCGCCGCGCCGCACCCCTGGGCGCCGGGGCTGGAAGAGATACTGGCAACACGCTTCACGCCGCAGGAGCGCGCCACGCTGGAGGCGGCGCTGCGGCCGGAGGTGGAGGCCGGGCGGCTGACCACGGCCAGCCGGATGGTGTTTCTGAACGCGCGAAAGCCCGATATCCCAGCGTGAAGCCTGCCTGCCGGGCTTTCAACCAAACAGGCGCAGGCCGCGCAGCAGGCGCTGCAACGGGCGGTCAACGTAAAACGTGAGGACGAAGGCCGCGAGGGTGATAACGGCGAGGGTGAGGACGGTATGGCTGGGCAGCATCCAGCCCACCAGCAGGATCAGCGGCATATGCACGATGTAGAGCGGGTAGGACATCGCCCCCAGCCGCAGCGTCCATCGGCCGCAGCGGAAAAACTGGCGGGCTTCCAGCACCACGAGGCCGTAGAAGAACAGGGCGTAGCCAAGTGACGCCAGGGGGAGCTTTAGCGCGTTGGGATATTCCGTGCCCCATTTGGAGAGAGCCAGGCTGTGCAGGCAGAGCGCGGCGCCGAGCAGCAGCGCGGCCATGCCCGCCCAGAGCGGCGGGCGCAGGGTGACGAACAGCCAGCCGGCGGCAAGCCCCGCGAAGAACAGACATTCCCAGGGGCTGACAAAATGATTCGAGGTCTGCACGAGGTAAACGTTGACCGTGGCCAGGTATTTGACCACGAGCCCGCCTTTCATCCAGTGCCAGCCGCGCAGCCAGGTGCACCAGCGGATGGCAGGGGGCAGATAGAGCCAGAGGACCGAGAACACCCAGAAACCCAGCACATAGCGGCCGATGACGGGCGCAAGGCAGAGGCCGAACATGAGGTAGAAGGCCAGCTCGTAACGCAGGGTCCAGGCTGGGGGGATGATGTCAGGGTCGTTGGCGGGATTGAGGGAGAGCAGGTGCCAGAGCGCGCCGGGCGGGAGCGCGCGCCAGTCCACGAAGAGCATGGGGAGCAGGATGAGCCAGTACAGCGGGTAGATGCGGCAGGCGCGGCGCCACCAGAAGTTTAACGGGCGCGTCCAGGTTTTAGGGTCGCCATGATGCGCGGTGACCATGACAAAGCCACTGAGCACAAAGAAATATTGCACGGCGAGCGGGCCGAGTGCCAGCCCACGCAGCGCGAGAGGCAGGGGGGGCAGATGCGTGACCACGACGAACGCGGCGGCGATGAAGCGGCCAAGTTCCAGCGAGCCGAGCCGGGGTGGAGGGGGCTGGTCCGTCACGGCGTTGCGCAAGACTCCTTTGGCGGCGGAAGGGTTTCCAAGCGCCGCCTGCCCGGCGTATCTTGTTCCGCAAGCCCGGGCAAGCCGCTGGATTCAGGAGTTTTTGACGCCGCCGCGCTGAACCGGCTGGATCTCGCTCTCGGCAGGCAGCGCCTCCAGGCGGATGATCTGGCGGGCGTATTTCAGGGCTTCCAGCCCGGGGCCGTCCTCGATGCTGACGAGCAGGGCAGCTAAAGCCTCACGGATGGCTGGCGGGGCGGATGGGATCTGCCCGGCGATGAGGGCGCGGGCTTCGGCCAGGGCATGCTGGCTGGCGCCATCCGGCCCGATATAGGCTTGCTGCAGGGCGTAGTAGAGTTTCTGGACCGGGCTTACCGCCTCTGCGCCCGCCATGACCTGCTTGCCGAACAGAAAGCGTTCCTGCGTGCTGAGTTCCATCCGCGTGCGGGTTTTGAAGCGGATGACCGCGCCGCGGAGCAGCAGCGATTCGCCTTGTTTGAGTTCCAGGATCAGTGCCGCCATGGTTTCCTTCGAATGGTTCGCGGGAAGCCCCTTTTCGCATGCCGGCGTTAACGGAATCTGACCCGTGGCGCACTCAGGGCAGCTCGGCCGCCGCCTTCAGGTTTTTCAACCAACTGTGGTCGCCGCGCTCCAGCCTGGCCTGCGAGAAGAACAAGCCGATCAGGAAGCCGCTGACCGACTCGCTGGTGCTGACCAGGGTGACGCCGCCGGGCTGGGGGGTGAGCGTCCAGGTCTGGATGGCGTGGAAGTTGAGGACATCGCCAGTCCAGGCCAGGGCCTGCGAGGAGATGAATTCACGCACCGCGGCGTGGATGCTCATGCCATCGGCGTTGTAGGAGAACAGGCTGCCTGATTGCAGGGTGCCGGGCGCGCTGGTCTGCGCAATGATGGGGTTCCAGCCGGGCCAGGCCTGCGGATTGGCCAGCAGCGCCCAGATTTTATCCGCGGGCGCGTTGATGCTGATCTGCTGGGTGGTCTGGAGCGGGGCGTCCGGGTCGGTTTTTCCTTGCGCCGCGAGGCTGCTCTGGCGCGAGTCCGCCGTGCCGCAGGCGCTGAGGCTGAGCAAGAGACAAAGCAGGGGAAAACCGCGGCGCATTAAACCTCCGGCAGAGTGGGACGCAGCCGGCCGCCCAGGCGCACCGGCTCGATTCGGGTTGCAAGGCCGTCTTCACCGGTTTCGATGAAGGCACCGCATACGGTGGCTGGACCTTCCGCCGGGGTCAAGCGCTCGCCTGGCATTTTGCGGATAAAACGGGCTATTGCAGCATCTTTGCTCATGCCGATGACGGAATCATAGTCGCCGCACATGCCCAGATCCGAGCAATACGCGGTGCCGCGCGGAAAAATCTGGTGGTCAGCGGTGGGGATATGGGTGTGGGTGCCGACCACGGCGGAGACCCGGCCATCGAACGCATGGCCAAAGGCCATTTTCTCGGAGGAGGCTTCGGCGTGAATGTCCAGGATGATGGCGTGCAGGCTGTTGCCGAGGCGGTGGCGGGTGAGCAGCTCGTCCATGGTCATGAAGGGGCAGTTGAGAGGGTCCATGAACAGCCGCCCCATCGCCTGGGCGATCAGCACCTTGCGGCCATCGGCCAGGGTGACGAGGGCTGAGCCCTGGCCGGGCGTGCCGGGCGGGTAGTTGAGCGGGCGGATCAGGCGTTTTTCCTGCGCGATGTAGGGGATGATCTCGCGGCGGTCCCACGCGTGGTTGCCCAGGGTGATGACATCAGCCCCGGCCTTGAAAAGGGCATCGGCCATGTCCGGCCCGAGGCCAAAGCCATGGCTGGCGTTCTCGGCGTTCACCGCCACGAAGTCGAGTTTCAGCTTGGCGCGCAGTTCGGGGATGGCTTTGATGGCGGCGTCACGCCCGGCGCGGCCCAGGAGGTCGCCAAGGAAAAGAAGTTTCATAGGGGGGCTATAACGCCTTCGTGGACGCGATAACAGGCGGCTTGCAGGCCGGCGAAGGGCTCGATGTCAGTCCCTGTGACCCAGGCGGCGAGGTTGAGCGTGGTGAGCGCCGCGAACAAGGCGGCGCGGTGGGCGGCATCGAGGTGGACCAGGGGTTCATCGAGCAGGAGCAGTGGCGCGGCGCCGCACGTGGCGGCGATGAGCGCGGCGTGGCCAAGCACGATGCCGATGAGCATGGATTTTTGCTGGCCGGTGGAGGAGAGCGCGGCGGGGCGGGCCGTCGCGGCGTCAGTGATGAGCAGATCGGCTTTTTGCGGGCCGAGGGAGGCGCCGCGCTGGGCGGTATCCTGCGCGCGGGCGGATTTATAGGCGGCGCGCAGCGCGTCCTCGACCTCGACCGCCGGGGCGGCGCGCAATTTTTCGGCGATGGCGCAGTTGAGGCCGAGCCTGACCAGCGGAAACGGGGCAGCGGCGCCGCTGGCCAAGGTGGCGTTGAGCCCTGCCAGGAGCGCTGCGCGGGCGGCGGTGGCGGCAACGGCGTGGCGGGCGCAGGAATCTTCCAGCCCGTCCAGCCAGAGCGGATCAGGGTTTTCGGCCAGCAGGCGGTTGCGCTGGGCGGCGGCGGCTTCGAAGGCGGCGATCTCTCGCGCGTGATGGGGTTCCAGCGCGATGACCAGGCGATCAAGGAATTTGCGGCGGCCGGAGGCGGAATCGGTGAAGAGGCGGTCCATCTGCGGGGTGAGCCAGACGGCGGCGAGGCGCTCGGCAATTTCCGATTGCGAGCGGGGCTTGGCGCCATCGAGCATGAAAACGCGGCGCTCGGGCGCGCCCTCCACCGCGCCGGTGCCGATTTCGAACAGGCCGCCAGGGCCGGAGAGTTGCGCGGCCACGGCCCAACGGCTGGTTTCCTCCCTGCCCCGCCGCGCGAGCTCGGAGACTTTGGCGCCACGCAGCCCACGGCCGGGAACCAGCAGCGAGGCGGCCTCCAGCAGGTTGGTTTTGCCGGCGCCGTTCGGACCCGCGAAAACGCAAACCCGCGCCGCGGGGGTGAAGCGCAGCGTGGGGTAGGAGCGGAAATCCGTAAGCGTGAGGCGTTTCAGGTACGTGGCGAGAGTCCGTTTGAAAATTCGCGCGGACGAGTCAGTCAGCGTGGCTTGGTGAGCACCGGAGCGGAGCGTACATTGATACGCGAGCACCAGAGCTCAGAAAAGCCTCGCTGAATGGCCGCCCGCGTAGAATTTGCAAGCGGACTCTCAAACCCGCATCGGCATGAGGACGTAGACCGCCGAGGCGTCGTCCTGGTCGCGCACCAAAGTGGGGGCCGCGCCGTCAGCGAAGATGAATTCGACCTTGCCTTTGATCTGCTCGGTCACATCGGAGAGGTAGCGGGCCTGGAAGCCGATCTCCAGCGGGCCGGACTGGTAATCCACCAGCTCGGGGCCCAGCTCCTCCGAGGCGCTGCCCTGCTCGGCGCTGGCGGCGGAGATGACCAGCAGGTCTTTCGCGAGCGAGAGCTTCACCGGGCGGTGTTTCTCGGAGCTGATGGCGGAGACGCGGCCAACGGCATCGTTGAAATCTTTTTTATCGATGCGCAGCACTTTATCGTTCCCGCGGGGGATCACGCGGTCATAATCGGGGAAGGTGCCATCAATGAGTTTGCTGGTGAGGCGCATGTGGCCGATGGTGAACTGGATGCGCGTCTCGGAGAGGGCGACCTCGACCTCGCCGGAGGCTTCGTCCAGCAGCTTGCGCAACTCGGTAACGGTTTTGCGCGGAATGATGACGCCGGGCATGCCCGCCGCCCCTTGCGGCAGCGGTTCCTCGACGCGGGCGAGGCGGTGGCCGTCAGTCGCCACGGTGCGCAGGACGGCGCCGGTGTCGCCCTCGGCGGCGTGCAGGAAGATGCCGTTGAGGTAGTAGCGGGTCTCCTCGGTGGAGATGGCGAATTTGGTGCGGTCGATCAGCCCGCGCAGCTCCTGCGCGGAGAGCACGAAATGGTGGGTGAGCTTGCCGGCGTCGAGCTTGGGGAATTCATCGACGCTGAGCGCCACGAGGCTGGTGGCGTAACGGCCGGCGCGCAAGGCGAGCTGGGCATCGCCGCCGGGGTGGTCCAGCTCGATCTCGGCATTATCCGGCTGGCGGCGCACGATTTCATACAAAGTGGCGGCGGGAACGGTGATGGCGCCGTTGCGCGTGGTCTGGGCTGTGACCTCCTCGACCAGGGAGATTTCCAGATCGGTCGCCGCGATGGTCAGCTTGCCGTCCCGCACGGCCAGCAGCACGTTGGCGAGAATGGGAATCGTGTTCCGCTTTTCGACCACGTTCTGCACATGGGCCAGAGACTTGATCAGCGTTGCGCGGTCGGCCTTGAACTTCATGACACCCTTCCAGACGGTGAACCGGATTCTTTTGCCCCGTTATCGAGACCGATTCGCGTTTTACCGTAGCAAGGGTTGTGGGGATAGGGAAGGCACCGGATTTTGGCGGCGCGGCGCGCCTTTGGCGTGGGCGCCCTGCCCTAGTTTTCGAGCATCCGGCGCAGCAAATCCACATCCTCGCCAAAGGCCGCGTCCTGGCCGATCAACTCGGTGACGCGCGAGACGGCGTGCATCACCGTGGTGTGGTCGCGGTCGCCGAAATGGCGGCCGATGTCGGGCAGGGATTTGCTGGTGAGCTGCTTGGCCAAATACATCGCCACCTGGCGCGGGCGGGCGATGTTGCGGGCACGCCGCGCGGAGGACATCTCGGCGATGCGGATATTGTAATGATCAGCGACCTTTTTCTGGATCTCCTGAATCGAGACCTTGCGGTCATGCGCCTTCAGCACATCGTGCAGCACTTCATGCGCGGCTTCCAGCGTGATCTGGCGGTTGAACAGGTTGGCATGGGCGACGAGGCGGTTGAGCGCGCCTTCCAGCTCACGCACGTTGGAGGTGATTTTGCGCGCGAGGAACTCCAGCACCTTGCCGGGAACATCCACACCCGCGCGCTCGGCCTTGGTTTCCAGGATGGAGATGCGAAGTTCGAAGGTGGTGGCATGAAGATCGGCCACCATGCCGCAGCCGAGGCGGGTGCGCAGGCGGTCGTCGAGGCCGGAAAGATCGGAGGGGGATTTGTCGGCAGAGACGACGATCTGCTTGCCGGCGTCAACCAGGGCATTGAAGGTGTGGAAGAATTCTTCCTGCGTGTTGTCCTTGCCGATAAGGAATTGCAGGTCGTCGATCATCAGAACATCGACGCCGCGCAGCTCATTCTTGAATTCGAGCGTGGATTGCGAGCGCAGCGCGTTGATGAAGCGGTACATGAATTTTTCCGCCGACATATAGGCGACGGAGACCTGGCCGCCGCCCTTGTGCTGGGTGGAAAGCTCCCAGGCGATGGCGTGCATCAGATGCGTTTTGCCCAGGCCGACGCCGCCATACAGGAACAGCGGGTTGAACCCGGCCGTCGCCGGGGATTCCGCGACGCGGCGCGCGCAGGCATAGGCGAATTCGTTGGGCTTGCCGACGACAAATGTATCAAAGGTGAAGCGCTGGTCGAGCGGGGCGACGACATCGGCGCGCGGCACCACGGGCGCCGGGGCTGGCGCCACGGCTTCAACCGGCACCGGCTCCGCCAGATTGGGGGCGCTGGCGCGGCCAGGCTGGGAGCGGATGTCCACGCTGCGGATGGCCGGGTTTTCAGCCTGCCAGAGGCTGGCGACCAGTTCGCCGTATTCTTTTTTCACCCAGTCGCGCAAAAACCGCGTGGGCAGGACCAGCGTGACCTCATCGCCATCAACACCGGCCAGCGCCACCTGCTTGAGCCAGGTGCGGTACTCAACCTCGCCAACCTCAGCCTGTAGACGCGCGCGCACGCGGCCCCACTGTTCGGTGAGACCGGCTTCGCCCTGACGCGGCGACGAAGATTTCAGCACGACGTCGCCATCACGCATGGAACCGACCTCCAGGCTCATTCCCAATTCAAGCTCCAACCTAGTTAACGCCGCCTCCAAATCATCTCCAGGTTGCAAAAAGACCTGATTCTGACTTTATATTCCCAGAATTGAGACAGCCGATAGTGCGTTTGTAAGCGCTGGAACTTAGGTCAAAAGAGGGGACATGCGCAAGCGTTCGATTCGTTCGCCGCACCGGACAAACCCCTGAAACCGCAAAATTTAGCTGTAAAAACAAGGATATTTTAATTTCCAAGATTCTTAAACATGCGTTTACGTTTTGATATTGCAACGTAATCGGCAAGCACAAAAATAGTGCCGGCGTCAAGCTCATTTATCATGAGATCACACCGGCACCGGAATATCTTAAAAATAGGACGGTGATTTCCACCATCCTAACGTTTACTTAGGCGGCGGAGACCGCCTTAACCTGCGCGGAGAGGCGCGAGATTTTGCGCGAGACCGTGTTGGCCTTCAGCACGCCCTTGCCGGCGGCGCGCTGCAGCTCAGGCTGAGCGGCGCGGAAGGCGGCCAGCGCCACCTCCTTGTTGCCCGCGGCGACGGCTTCTTCAACCTTGCGGATGGCGCCATGCACGCGCGACTTGCGCGCCTTGTTGCGCGCGGTGCGGGTAGCGGTTTGGCGAATGCGTTTTTGGGCGGATGCGATATTGGCCATGATGTCCGAAGGAAAAAGGTGTGTTTAACGAAG
>NZ_JABEVC010000120.1 GCF_013044125.1 Acidocella sp.
GGGGTCATCTGGGGGTCAAGGAGGCATGGGGGTCACCATCCGTGAGTAGGACAATGGCGTTATTCCCACTCGATCTCTTCGGGTTCATAGCCTTTAGCTCTGGCCAAGTGCTCTGCAATTGACCTGGCTGCCGCATCAGATGCCAGCCCCGGCGGCGACTCATGAACGATTTCTGGGGCAGCGATGAACCCCCTATCGGCAGCTGGACGGATCATGCAGATGACCTGACGGCCGGCTTCAGTCATCTCTATTATGGCGCAAAATCGTGGGCCGTCGGCTTTGGTGTACATGCGGTTACTCCTGGCGGATGCATGATCGACATTCTAGCCCATGTTGCCCCTTCATCCCTAGAGCATCGCTGGAGGCGAACGGAGGTCGTGTCCCCGCTGGTGGTGTAGGTGGCCGGTAATCGGCCTGCCGTAGCGACCGCCACGAGTCTGGCGGAGGCGGGCCGATTGGCGGTCACCGGGGCGATTTTTGGGTAGAATTGGGTTGCGACTCTCAACGCTAATCCAAGGAACCACCACGATGACCGATGACAAGATTGCGCTTTCCACTCTTTTAGAGAAGTCCTCTGACGCCAGTTTTCTACGCGAGATGATCGGCTTTGCCGCTGAACGGCTAATGCAGCTGGAGACGGCGGCGATCTGCAATGCCGCCCCTGGCGAGCGTGCACCTGACCGCCTCAACCAGCGCAATGGTTATCGCGACCGGGACTGGGAGACGCGGGCCGGGACGGTCGAGCTGCGCATCCCCAAACTGCGCCGCGGCAGCTACTTCCCGGCCTTTCTGGAGCCGCGCCGGATGGCCGAGAAGGCGCTTACCGCCGTGATCCAGGAAGCCTATATCCAAGGCATATCAACCCGTTCGGTCGATGACCTGGTCAAGGCCATGGGCATGGAAGGCGTCAGCAAGAGCCAGGTCTCCCGGCTTTGCGGCGAGATCGACGAGCGCGTGGACGCCTTCTTGACCCGTCCCATCGAGGGTGATTGGCCCTATGTCTGGCTCGACGCCACCTACATCAAAGTCCGGCGTGACCACCGCATCGTCTCGGCCGCCATCATCGTTGCCGTCGGCGTCAACAGCGACGGCAGGCGGGAGGTGCTGGGGATGACCACCGGCCATAGCGAGGCCGAGCCGTTCTGGGTGGACTTCCTGCGCAGCCTGGCTAGGCGCGGCCTGCGGGGCGTGAAGCTCGTGATCTCGGACGCGCATGAAGGGTTGAAGGCGGCGATTTCAAAAGTGCTAAGCGCAACTTGGCAAAGATGCCGCGTCCACTTCATGCGCAACGCGCTGGCCTATGCCGGCAAAACCCAGAAGCGTGTGGTCTCCGCCTGGGTTGGCACCGCCTTTGCCCAGGACGATGCCGCAGCAGCCCACAAACAATGGCGCGCCGTCGCCGACCAGATGCGCCCACGCCTGCCAAAACTCGCCGGCCTGCTCGACGAGGCCGAAGCCGACGTCCTCGCCTATATGGACTTCCCCAGCCAGCACAGGGCGAAAATCCATTCCACCAATCCGCTCGAACGTCTCAACGGCGAAATCAAACGCCGTGCCGATGTCGTCGGCATCTTCCCCAACGAAGGCGCCGTGGTCAGGCTCATCGGTGCCCTGCTGCTGGAGCAAAATGACGAGTGGGCGACCCAGCGCGCCAGATACATGACACTGGAAACAATCGCGCCAATGAGCGATACTACCACCGTCAGCTTGCCAGAAATGGCAGCCTGATAACGCAGCCAAGGCTGCTCAGGAGACCGCTGCTACACCACGCGGCGGGACACGATCCGAACGGACTGGATCGCCCTATGATTGTCAGGCCGACAAGCCGCTCCTGGCAAGCCAGTCTGCGAAGCGGTCCGGGGTTAGGATGATACCCCTGACCATAATATCATTGGGCCCAGCGTACCCGGCCGAAGCCGCCCTGCTGGCTGGCTCGCCTTCGAATACCGAGCCGACAGGTATGATTTTGTCGTCCTGTGAGTCGGCGCGCGTTGGCACTACAAGTGGTCAAGTCGGACTTTACTTATCCGGCCACACCAGCTGTTTCACCATCTCTTCCACGGCATCGACCAGCTTGTTGCCCTCACTTTCCGGGCGACGGGACAAACCAATCGCGATATCCGGCAGATGGGGTAAAACGTTCGCTATTGGCGAGCTGACGAGCCCCGCCATCGATGTCGGCAGCAAGGCCGTAACGCCAAGCCCGGCGCGGACGGCCGCCTGCACGGCGGTGAGGCTGCCGCTTTCAAAGGCGACCCGCCAACGCCGACCCGCCGAACTCAATGCTGCCTGCATCAGGCCGCGCCATGAGCAGGGTTCAGAAAACACGACCAACGGAACCGGGTCGATCGAGGTGTCGAAACCCTCGGCGGCGGCCCACAGCAGCGGCATTAGACGGCTCCAACGCAGCGGGCGGCGCAGAAAGGCAGCATCGCATAAGGCGAGCTGAATTCGGCCTGCATCCAAGGCTTCCTGCGTGTCCACGCTGACCAAAGAAAGCAGTTCCAGTGTTGTGTCCGGGTGCATACGGGCAAAATCGGCAAACACCGAGGGCAAGGCGGTGCCGGTAAAATCCTCCAACACACCGACGCTGCACCTCCCTGAAAGTTTGGACCGCGGCACGCCGGCCAGCGCTTCACCGGAAAGTGCGAGGATTCGCTCGGCATAGGGCACAAGCGCGGCTCCGGCCGCCGTCAGCGTCACGCCGCCAGAATTACGTTCCAGCAGCATGTCGCCAACGAGGTCTTCCAGCCGACGCAGCTGCTGGCTCAACGCAGGTTGTGTGCGGCCAAGGGCTCCCGCGGCCCGGCTGATGCTGCCAAGTCGTGTACAGACAAGAAAATTTCGCAATAACCCTGTGTCGAGGTCAACGGCCATAAATTTATCTTATGGCAGACCGTCAAAGATGGCCAGATCTTTTAGAGACGCGATTATGATATGCGACGCCCCATGGAACACAGCACGGCAGAGAACTCTTCGACGGCATCCAGCCCTTTGACCGGACCGGGGCTTGCAATGGGCTCCATGATCAGCTCACAGCTCGGAATCGCTTTTGCCGTGCCGCTTATGGTGGCACACGGTTCGTTCGGTATCTCGGCATTGCGTCTGGGATTTGCCGCATTGTTCTGTTTGGCCTGGGTCCGGCCGAATTTTCGGCGTTTTGACAGCCGGCAATGGGTTGCCGCGCTCGCCTTGGGCGCGGCGATGGCCATGATGACCATGTGCTTCTTCACGGCGGCCAGGCTGATCCCGATGGGCCCTGCCATCACGATTGATTTCCTGGGCCCCCTCGGCGTTGCGGTTATTGCATTGCGGGGATGGCCTCGGCTGATTTTGCCTTTGACCGCCGCGTTCGGCGTCCTCGCCGTGTCCCATGGCAGTCATGGTAGGCTTCTGGACACGGCCGGTATCTTGTTTGCCCTGGCGGCGGCCTGCGGCTGGGCCGGCTATATCGTGCTGATGCGGCATGTCGGAAGGTTGTTCTCAGCCCAGGAGGGCCTCTGCCTGTCCCTGCTCGCCGCCACTGCATTGGCGTTGCCGGCTGCCTGTTTCCTGGAGCCACCGGTGGATTGGCTTGGCCAACTGCCAGCCGTGGCGGGCCTAGCTGTGCTTTCACCACTTTTGCCTTTCGCCCTTGAAATGGCCGCGATGCGCCGGATGGAGATGGGCACGTTCAGCATCATCATGAGCCTGGAGCCTGTTTTTGGTGCTGTGTTCGGCTTTATTATTTTGGGACAGGCGCTGTCACTGATCCAGGTCGGAGGTGTGCTGGTGGTCATGGCTGCCAGTGCGGGAGCTGTCGTGTTGCCGATTGTAATGAGATCAGTACCGCAGCCACGCATGGATACTCCGGCTATTGACCTCGCTTATCTGGAGCAGCAGTCGAATCGACCTGCCAAATGCACTTTATCTGGCGAATGAGGAGTACGGAGATTGTCCGCCATTTGCGCCAGTTCATCATGGCGTTTGGCCGATCGTCGCCTGATGGGTTTCCCAGAAGAAGACCGCCAAAGCCAAAGCTGAATTTACAGCCAGCCTGGCAACGCCAGCCGGTGGCGCACCAGTGTCGGGCACTCCTCCATGGCCAGTGCCCATCTGGCCGCGGAGTTCGGCGATGGAATTGGTCATGGTACCCAAGGCGCCGAGCATCGATTTCAGGGTGGCATCGCTCTTTGGGTTGACCTTCAAACCAAGTGCGTCACGTGTCATGGACACCAGAGCGGGAAAGTCTTCTTTACCTGTCCGGGTCGCCAGACGAGCATCAAGAATGCCTTTGCATAGGGACTCCACGAACTCTTTGGCGCTTCCAATCGCCAGCGGCGCGTCCTGGATGATGTTCGCTCGCATCCGGGTTATCTGAGCCGCCATATGGCTCGACGACAGGGCCTGAGCAATCAACCGTGCATCATCCAACGCCCCATCAGCGCCGACCAAAGCCAGTTCAGCGCCGAACACCCGCCGGCCCGACATGGCGTCCACCACGACCAGCCTGTACCCGTCTGGCGCCAGATACCGGTTAAAGGTGGCCACCAGATCGTCGACCTCTGAGTCGTCTCGCACAATGGGATGGACCATTTCACAAAGAAATTTCAGGAACACCTCGTCCGGTACGTGCAGCAGGCCAAGGCGAGGGTCAGAGAAGACCCAGTCATCAGCCCAATCAGTGGGGTTCATTATGCGGTGGCGGGCTATATCACCGGCCATATCCTTATGGCGGCTATCGTTTGACGGCAGGCTGGTGAGGTCAAAGATCCGTGACAGGAAATCGACATCGTCCAATTTGCCTGCCCAAAAATGCTTACTCAGTCTCAGGGCATCGAATATGGTCCGGCGGGTCAGGTCAGTAATATGGTGCCAATCTCGCTGTTGCATCAGGCCCTCGGTGGCATGTTGGCGCGGTCGCGCCGGCGGTGGAAAAGGGATACCATAGACATAAAGTCCTCCGCGTCCTGCTGCGTCATTGGCCAGTGGATACAGGTCGTGTGAGGTTGGGTTGCGGAACATGCCGTATGCGCCATTCAGGAGGTTTACAAAACCCATAAAACTCGACTGCGGGCCTGGAGATTTTCAAAAATCGTCTTTCTAGCGTTGGTTTATACGGAAATAAAATACATTGAAACACAAGAACATATAAAGAACGACGAATTACTTTGGCCCAAATTGGCCCAAGCGTTCGGAGTCAGGAAAAAGTATAAAAGTTCTAACAAC
>NZ_JABEVC010000121.1 GCF_013044125.1 Acidocella sp.
AGGTGTCGGTGGTCATGATCGCCTGCGCCGCCGCGGCGAAGCGGTCAGCCGCCAGATTGGCCTTCAGCGAATCGAGCGCCGCGACGATTTTATGCGCGGGCAGCGGCTCGCCGATGACCCCGGTGGAAGCCAGGAAAATCTCGCCCGGCGTGGTGCCCAGCGTGGCGGCGGCGGCGGCGGCGGTGGTCTCCACCGCGCGCACGCCAAGGATGCCGTTGAACACGTTGGCGTTGCCCGCGTTAACGACGAGGCCGCGGGCGAGGCCGCCCTTGATGGCTTCGCGGCAATAGCTCACCGGCGCGCCGGGGCAGAGATTTTTGGTGAAAACCCCTGCCACCGTCGTGCCTTCGGCGAATGCGGCGAGCAGCACGTCCGTGCGGCCCTTATAGCGGATTCCCGCCTCGCCCGTGGCCAGCCGCACCCCTGCCAGGGGTGGCAGTTCCGGCAGCGGCAGCGCCAGCGGGGAGGTGGGAATCGGCCCCGCCATTATTGCGCCGGCGCGGCCTGCGGAGCGGCGGTGCCGTCCGCGTTGTAGACCTCAACCTTAACCTTGCTGCGCACATCGGCCAGCGTGGCCTTGATGGCTTTATCGGCAAGGTCCTGGCGGATCTGCGCCTGCACATCGGCCAGCGCCGGGGTTGGCCCCTGGCGCTTGCCCTCGCAGAGGATGACATGCCAGCCAAACTGCGTCTGCACCGGGGTCTTGGTGTATTGGCCGGGCTTCAGCGCAAAAGCGGCGTCCGCGAAGGCGGGGACCATTTCATCCTGGCTGAACCAGCCCAGCTCACCGCCGTTGGCGGCGCCGGGGTCGATGCTGTCCTTCTTCGCCAGGGTGGCGAAGTCAGCGCCCTTGTTCAGCTGGTCGATGATCGCCTGTGCCTCGGCCTGGGTTTTCACCAGGATATGGCGGGCGTCAATCTGTTCGGGGCCGGGCTTGCCGGCATAGTCCTTGTTGTAGGCGGCCTGCACGGCGGCGGGCGACACGGAAGCGGCGATGTGCTGCTGCACATAGGCGTTTTCCAGTTTTACATCGGCGGCGGCGGCCATCGCGGCGGCAACGGCGGGGTCTTTCTCCAGACCTTCTTTTTTGGCGGCAATGAGCAGCGCCTTGCGGTCAATCTCCTGGCTTACCAGGATCGGAAACAGCTGGTTGGGCGGCATCTGCTGCATCTGCGGCGGAATGTCCTGCGCGTCGGCCTGAATATCGCTGAAATGGATCTTCATCCCGTTGACCGAGGCAACCACCGGGTCAGCCTGCGGCGCGGGGGCGGCAGCGGCGGGTTTCGCCGGGGTGGACTGGGCAAACGCGGCCGGAGCGGCGAGACCCGCCATCAGAGCCAGGGCCGAAATCTTGAGAGTGAAACGCATGGAGCAAAATACCTTCCAGTTTTGCGCACCTATGAGCCAACTGCCGAAATCCGGCAAGGCGGGGAAGCTGGCTTGTTGCCGGGCGCGGGGCGATTTTGTATGCCCGCGGCATGATCATCCGCCCCCGCTCCACCGCTTTTGGCCTGTGGTTCATCCTGCGCGGCTCCATCGTTCCTGATATCGCCTCCCGGCTGGTGGCCGTGCTGGCTATTTCCATCGCGGCCGTGTGGCTGCACCATGCGGCACCCGGGTATTTCCGCGATCTGAACCCCGCGCCGTTCACCCTGCTGGGGCTGGCGCTGTCGATCTTTCTCGGTTTTCGCAACAACATCTGTTACGAGCGCTGGTGGGAAGGCCGCAAGCAATGGGGGGAGCTGGTGGCCGTGAGCCGCAGCCTGCTGCGCGAGGCCGTGACCCTGCTGCCCGGCGATACCCGCCGGCGCGTGGCGCACCGCGCCGTGGCCTTCGCCCATGCCCTGCGCAACCAGCTGCGCGATATACCCGAGGATAGCGCGCGGGCATGGCTGACGCCCGCGGAATGGGAGGCGCTGCCCCCGGGACGCAGCCGGGCGGCGGCGATTTTGCGGGCGCAGGCGGCGGAGCTGAACGAGGTGCGCCGCCTGGGGGCGCTTGGGGACATGCTGTACCGCGAATTCGCGGACCAGCTGGCGGCGATGAGCGCCGTGCAGGCCGCCTGCGAGCGCCTGCGCACAACCCCGCCGCCTTTTGCCTACTCGCTGCTGCTGCACCGCACCGCCTGGCTGTTCTGCCTGCTGCTGCCCTTTGGCATGGTGGACAATCTGGGCCTGGCCACGCCGTTCCTCACCATGATCCTGGCCTATGCCTTCTTTGGCCTGGACGCGCTGGGCGAGCAGCTTGAGGAGCCGTTTTCCCTCTCGCCGAACGGCCTGCCGCTGGACGCGCTGGTGCGAAATATCGAAATCGCGGCGGGGGAGGCGCTGGGCGATGCCACCCTGCCCGCGCCCCTGCGCCCGGAGCAATTCCTGCTTTTATAAAATTTATGCAAAGTTTTTACAGACGCCCGGGCGCGAAAAACAGGCCGCGAATTGACCCTGCCCCCCCCCGCGACTATGTGAACGGCGCAGAACCCTCTTTAGATATGCGGAATCCGCCCAGAAATGTTTGCCAGTCTTGCCCGCGCCGTCTTCGGTACCAGTAACGACCGTGCCTTGAAGGGGTTCCGGCGCCGCGTCGCCGCGATCGCCGCTTTCGAGCCGGCGCTGAGCGCGCTCAGCGATGAGGCGCTGCGCGCGAAAACGGAGGAATTCCGCGAACGGCTGGAAAAAGGCGAGAGCCTGGACGAGCTGCTGGAGGAAGCCTTCGCGGTGGTGCGCGAGGGGGCCAAACGCGTGCTGGGACTGCGCCATTTTGACGTGCAGATGATCGGCGGCATGGTTCTGCATTCCGGCAAGATCTCGGAGATGAAGACCGGCGAGGGCAAAACCCTGGTCGCCACGCTGGCCGTGTATCTCAACGCCCTGCCCGGGCTTGGGGTGCATGTTGTCACCGTGAACGACTATCTGGCCAAGCGCGACGCCGAGTGGATGGGCCAGCTCTACCGGTTTTTGGGGCTGACCACGGGGATCATCATCCCCGGGCTGGACGATGCCCAGCGCCGCGAGGCCTATGCCGCCGATATCACCTACGGCACCAATAACGAACTCGGCTTTGACTATCTGCGCGACAACATGAAGTACCGGCTGGAGGACATGACCCAGCGGCCGTTCAACTTCGCCATCGTCGACGAGGTGGACTCCATCCTGATCGACGAGGCGCGCACGCCGCTCATCATCTCCGGCCCCTCCGACGAGCCGACCGAGCTGTACAGCAAGGTTGACGCCGTGGTGCAGGCGTTTTTGCAACGCGGCCGCAAGGAGGACGGCACCCACGAATTCTACGAGAAGGACGAGAAAGCCCGCACCGTGGTGATGACCGACCACGGCTCGGAGATCGTGGAGGACATGCTGCGCGAGGCCGGGCTGCTGACCGAGGGCAATCTCTACGATATCTTCAACATCTCGCTGGTTCACCATGTGCAGCAAAGCCTGCGCGCGCGGGTGCTCTTCACCCGCGATGTTGATTACATCGTGCGCGATGGCAAGGTGATGATCATCGACGAGTTCACAGGGCGCATGCTGGAAGGCCGGCGCTATTCCGACGGGCTGCACCAGGCGCTGGAAGCCAAGGAAGGCGTGACCGTGGAGCGCGAGAACCAGACTCTCGCCTCCATCACCTTCCAGAACTACTTCCGCCTCTACCCCAAGCTGGCCGGGATGACCGGCACGGCGATGACCGAGGCTGACGAATTCGAGCAGATATATAAGCTCCAGGTGGTGGAGATCCCGACCAATGTGCCGGTCAGCCGGATTGACCATGACGACGAGATCTACCGCACGGCGCCGGAAAAATACGAAGCCGTGGCCAAGCTGATTACCGAATGCCGCGAACGCGGGCAGCCCGTGCTGGTGGGCACCACCAGCATCGAGAAATCCGAGATCATCTCCGAGTTGCTGAACCGCAAAAACATCAAGCACAGCGTGCTCAACGCGCGTTTCCACGAGCAGGAAGCCAAAATCGTGGCGCAGGCCGGGGCGCCGGGCGCCATCACCATCGCCACCAACATGGCGGGCCGCGGCACGGATATCAAACTCGGCGGCAATTACGAGATGCGCGTGGCGCTGGAGCCGGAGACGCCGCCGGAGGTGATCCGCGCGGAGATCGAGGTCAATCACGCGAAGGTGAAAGAGGCGGGGGGGCTGTTTGTCATCGGCACCGAGCGCCATGAGAGCCGGCGCATCGACAACCAGCTGCGCGGACGCTCCGGCCGCCAGGGCGACCCCGGCGGCTCGCGCTTCTTCCTCTCGCTGGAAGACGATCTGATGCGCATCTTCGGCTCTGAACGCATGGGCGGGATGCTGCAGAAGCTCGGTCTGCGCGACGGCGAGGCGATCATCCACCCGTGGATCAACAAGGCGCTGGAGAAGGCGCAGAAAAAGGTTGAGACGCGCAACTTCGACATGCGCAAGAACGTGCTCAAGTACGATGACGTGATGAACGACCAGCGCAAGGAGGTTTATGCCCAGCGCCGCGAGTTCATGAGTGCTGAGAATGTATCCGCAGTGGTGGCGGAAATGCGCGAGGATGTGATAAATACCCTGGTCGCGCAGCGCATCCCCGAGCGGGCCTTCGCCGAACAATGGCAGAGTGCTGAGCTGGCGGAGGATGTTGCCCGCGTGCTGGGTCTGAGCCTGCCGATCGTGGACTGGGCGGCGGAAGAGGGGATCGATGAGAACCATCTGCGCGAGCGCATCATCGCGGCCGCGCAGGCGCAGGCGGATGACAAGGCGCAGCGTTTTGGCGCCGAGCTGACCAACTATATCGAGAAATCAATCCTGCTGCAGACGCTTGACCATGTGTGGAAGGAGCATCTGCTGGCGCTGGATTATCTGCGCCAGGGCATCGGCCTGCGCTCCTACGGCCAGCGCGACCCGCTGAACGAATATAAGCGCGAGGCTTTCAAACTCTTCAACGCCATGCTGGATGAGTTGAAGGAGCGCGTGACCCAGATGGTGGCGCATGTGAGCATCGCCGAGGCACCGCCGTCACCGCCGCCGCCGGTGACGATGGAGAACCACCCGCTGCCCGGCGGGATGACCGGTGAGCTGGCCCTGGCCGAGCCGGTGGTGCAGGCCCAGGCACCTTACCGCGAGGATGAGGTAGACCCCGCTCGCCCGGAGACCTGGGGCGCGACGCCGCGCAACGCCGCCTGCCCCTGCGGCTCGGGAAAGAAGTATAAATACTGTCATGGGAAGATTTAGAGTGCGATCGTTTGAGGCTCGCTCGCCTGAGCGAGCCGAAAGCGTGAATCGCCCTCGGAAAAATAGCCAGAGTGCGATCGTTTGAGGCTCGCTCGCCTGAGCGAGCCGAAAGCGTGAATCGCCCTCGGAAAAATAGCCAGAGCGCGATCGCACTTAAAGCGATCAGGCTCTATAGCGCCTTCAGCGAATAGCGGCTCTCACCCGGCGCTATTCGGCCGCCAGCGCCTGCCCGGGGTCCACCATTTCCACGGCCTTTGAGAAATCCACCGAAAGCAGGCGGGAAATTCCGCGTTCCTGCATGGTCACGCCGTAGAGGCGGTCCATCCGCGCCATGGTGAGATGGTGATGCGTGACCACCAGAAAGCGGGTGCCGGTTTCGCGCACCATGTCTTCCAGCAGGGTGCAGAAACGCTCGACATTGGCATCGTCCAGCGGGGCGTCCACCTCGTCGAGCACCGAAATCGGCGCCGGGTTACATTTGAACACGGCGAAAATGAGCGAAAGCGCGGTGAGCGCCTGCTCGCCGCCCGAG
The DNA here is from genome assembly GCF_013044125.1 of Acidocella sp. Taxonomy (GTDB): domain Bacteria; phylum Pseudomonadota; class Alphaproteobacteria; order Acetobacterales; family Acetobacteraceae; genus Acidocella. The sequence goes on from NZ_JABEVC010000121.1 coordinate 5,740, forward strand.
AGCAGAGAGAGCGTACTGAGTTTTTTGCCCGGCGGCTGGGCGTAGATTTCCAGCCCGGCTTCCAGCGGGTCATCCGAGCCGACCAGCGCCAGATGCGCCTTGCCACCGCCGAACATGCGCGAGAACAAGAGCTGGAAATGGCGATCGACCTCGTTGAACACGGCCGAAAGCCGCTCGCGGCCCTCGCGGTTGAGGTGGCCGATGGAGCCGCGCAGCTTGGCGATGGCGGTGGTGATCTCGGCGCGTTCGCGCTCGATGGTGACGATGGCCTCCTCCGCCTCGGTGACCTCGATATCCGCGCGCAGGTTGACCGGGCCGACTTCCTCGCGCTCACGCGTCAGGCGCTCCCAGCGCCGGCGGGCTTTCTCCTCGGCCTCGGCGGTGAGTTCAGCCGGGGGCTCTGGCAGGGCCGGGTTGGCGCCCAGGCGCTCCAATATGCGCTCGGCCACGGTGCCCCAGGCATGATTGGCGGCGGTGATGTTGCCTTCCTCGCGGGCGCGGGACTCACGCGCGGCGCTGAGCGCGCTCTCGGCGGCGCGGGCGGCGCGGGCGGCGGAATCTGCCTCGCGCTGGGCGCTGCGCAGTGCCTCGGCCGTGCGGCTGTGGGCGGCTTCGGCGGCGGCCTGGCTCTCCAGCGCCTCGCGCCTTGCGGCGGCGGCCTGTTGCGGGGCGGCTTCCAGCGTCACGATCGCGGCGGCGGCTTCATCGTGCCGGGCGGCGAGGTCGGTCAGCCGGTCGGCGGCGTCAATCCCGCGCTCATTCCACCCTGCCATCTCGTTGTTGAGGGATTCCAGACGGCGGGTGCGGGCGGCATCAGCGGCGCGCAAGGTTTCAAAATTCTGCAGGGCCGCGGATTCGGCCTGGCGAGCCTTGGTGAGCGCGGCGCGGGCGGCCTCCACGGCGGCACGGGCGGCGTTTACATCGGGGAGTTGCGCGGCGCTGGCCTTCACCTGGGCTAGGGCGGCATCGGCCTCGGCGGCTTCATGCGCCAGCTGGTCGCGGGTGGTGCGCGCGGCGGCTTCACGCGCGCCGGCGCGCTCGGCCTCGGCGGCGAGGCGGATGGCCTCGGATCGCGCGCGGTCAAACCGCTGTTCGGCGGTGCGGCGGGCCTCGCGCGCGGCGGTCTCGGCGGCGCGGCGGGCCTCGCGCACATGGGCCTCGGCGGCACGGGCGGCGCGTTCGGCGGCTTCAGCGGCGGTGCGCGCCTCGCGGGCCTGGGCGGCGGCATCACGCGTGGCGGCGCGCTCGCGTTCCAGCTCGGCCAGGCGGTTGCGCTGCTTCAGCCGTACGGCGGCCTCCGAGGCGGCGCCGGCGCGCACGGTATAACCGTCCCAGCGCCACACCGCCCCCTCACGCGAGACGAGGATCTGCCCGGCAGTGAGGTTGCCCTGGTGCAGATTGCCGTCCGCCCCCTCGGGCAGCAGCAGGATATGCGAGAGCGCGCGGGTGAGCGCTGCTGGCCCCTGCACCAGATTGGCAAAGGTTTTCAGCGGCACCACGGAGAGTTCCAGCAGCGGCAGCTTGCGCCAGTGGCGGGCGGCGTGTTCATCGGCGCTGGCGGACAGCTCCTCGCGCAGTGCTGCGCCCAATGCGGCTTCCAGCCCTGGGGGGACTGTGATCTGGTCAAGAATCGGCGCCGAATCGCGGCCGAATTTCTGCGCCAGAAGGGCGGTCAGCGCGTCAAACTCAGTGGTGACTTTATGCGCCGCCGACTCCGCCGCGGCGGCCTCCGTGCGGGCGGCGGCCAGGGCGCTCTCGGCAGCGGTGCGCGCGGCGGCGGCCTCGGCTTCGGCCTGCGCGCGGGCGGCCTCGGCAGCGGTTACCGCCTCGCGCGCGGCCAGCAAGGCGGCCTCGGCGGCGGTGCGCTCGGCCTCGGCAGCGGCGAGGCGCTCGGGCGGGACCATGCTGGCTGCGATTTTATTGTATTCGGCCAGCGCCTCGGCGGCGCGGGCGGCGGCGCGGCGGGCGCGCTGATCCGCCTCGGCCAGGGCGCGGCGCGCGGCCTCGCCCTCGGCGGCAATGCGGGCGGCCTCCTCGGTGGCCCGGGTCGCGGCGGCCTCGGCGGCGCGCATCGCTTCCAGCGCGGCATCCTCGGCGCGGCCGGCGGCCTCCAGCGCGGCGGGGGCGGAGACCACCTCGGCCAGCAGGCGGGTTTGCTCCTCCTCCAGCCGGGTGCGCGCGGCCTGGGCATCAACCACCAGTCTTGTGGCGTGGGCATGGTCGCGGGTCAGCGCGTCCAGCCGGGTGCGGGCCTCGCCCAGCGCGGCCCGGGCGCGGTTTTCCACCTCGGAGGATTGTTCAGCCGCGATGCGCGCGCGCTCCAGGCCGGTGCGCGACTCGGCCTCGGCCGTGCGCAGTTCCGGCAGCGCGGCTTCGGCGCCGGTGGCGCTGGCGGCGGCCTGCCCCGCGGCGGCGGCGGCCTCGCTCACCCGTGTTTCGGCCAGGGCGAAGGCTTCACGCGCGGCATCACGCGCCAGCGCGGCCATGGCGCGCTGGATGGCCAGCAGCTCCGCCTCCGCGGCGCGGATATTGCCCGAGAGATTGCGGTAGCGCGTGGCCTGGCGGGCCTGTTTGCGCAGCTCGGTCAGCCGTGCCTCGATTTGTGCTTTCAAATCATCGGCACGGGAGAGATTCTGTTCAGCGGCCTTGAGTTTCAGCTCCGCCTCATGGCGGCGGGCGTGCAGCCCGGTGATACCGGCGGCTTCCTCCAGCAGGGCACGGCGTTCATCGGGCCGGGCGTTGACCAGCGCGCCGACGCGCCCCTGGCTGACCATGGCCGAGGCGCGGGCGCCGGAGGCGAGGTCCGCGAACAATGTCTGCACGTCGCGGGCGCGGGCCTCCTTGCCGTTGACACGGTAGGAGCTACCCGCGCCGCGCTCGATCTTGCGCGAAATCTCCAGATCGGCCGATTCGTGGAAGGGCGGCGGTGCCAGCCCTGCGGTTTCCTCCAGCGTGAGGGTGACCTCGGCCAGATTGCGCGAGGCGCGCCCGGCGGTGCCGGCGAAGATCACGTCTTCCATCTCGGTGCCGCGCATGTTGCGGGCGTTGGCCTCGCCCATGGCCCAGCGCAGCGCCTCGATGACGTTGGATTTGCCGCAGCCGTTCGGGCCGATCACGCCGGTCAGCCCCGGCAGAATTTCCACCGTGGTGGCATCCGCGAAGCTTTTGAAACCGGCGATGCGCAGGCGGGCGAAACGGGCTGGCACGGGGGCTCCTGTTATCCGGCGGCTTTGGCCACGGCGGCGGCGAAATCATCATACGGCATCGCGCCGGGGTACATTCGGCCGTTGATGATGAAGGTCGGGGTGGCTTCGATATGGTCCAGCGCCTCGGCCTGCTGCTGGCCCTTCAGGATGAAGGCCCTCAGCTTATCGTCAGCCAGGGCGGCGTCGAAGGTTGCCTGGTCCATCCCGGCCAGGGCCGCGTATTTGAAGAGGGAGGTGCGATAATTCTCGTTGGGCTGGAAGGCCCAATCGTTCTGGGCGGCAAACAGCGCCTCGATGAAGGGGTAGTATTCATCCGGCGGGAGGTAGCGCGCCACCTGGGCGGCCATCAGCGCCACCTGGTCGAGCGGGAAATCATGATAGATGATTTGTAGCTTGCCGGTATCAACCAGCTTGGGCTTGACCTGCGGCATGGTGACCGTGGCGAATTCCGCGCAATGGGTGCAGGTGAGCGAGAAATATTCATACGCCGTGACGGGGGCGTTGGGCGAACCGATGGAGCGCTGGCCGAACGGCGAATTGGGACCGGCATTGGCGGGAACCGGCGCGCTGGCAGGCACAACCGCCGGGGCGGCGGCGGGCGGCGTGCTGGCGGCGGCCTGGGCGATGGGCTGATTGCGCCCGCGCAGGTAGAGCGCGGTCCCGCCGGACACTGCGGCGGTAGCACCCACTAGGGATAGTATGTTACGGCGAGTTGCAAGCATTTTTACCTCTATATGTAGTGTAAGCAAATTCAGGCGGGTGAGTCGAATCGGCATTTCAACCGCGGCTTTTAATCCCCTGGTAGAGTTTAGCCAGCGCCTCGCCCAGCGGGCCTTCGGGCAGGTTTGGCGGCGGGGGGATGGGCGCGCGCGGCATGGCCCGGGAGACGGGCGCGCTCACGCCCGGCGCCTGCTGCACGAAACGCAGGCGCTCAACCATGCTCTGCCCCAGGGACAGGTTGAGCCGGGAAATGATCTGGGCGGCGCGCATCTGCAGTTCCATCGCGGTGGGGCCGGTGCAGGCCAAAGTGAGCGTGCCGGCGGCGAATTTGAGCGGTGCGGCGCGCGCGGCAAGCTCCGGCCCGGCCAGCTGGGGCCAGTCCGCCAGCAGCGCGGCGGCGGCGGGGGCGCGGCGGCGGAAGGCCGGGCGCAGCACCGGCGCCAGCAGGCCCGCGATGCCGCGCGGGGCATAGTTGCGCGGCCGCTCTGCAACCGGCACATCCTGATTCTGTGAAACCCGTTTCCTGCGCTCCGCCACCCGCCAAAAAACTCCTCTCATGGTATGCCGCCCACCGGCGGCACCTGCCCTGGCGCGCCGCCCCCGGCATGCCCGCCGAGCCCTACCATGTGTGGCTCTCGGAGATCATGCTGCAACAGACCGTGGTGGCGACCGTGACGCCCTATTACGCTAAATTTCTGGCCGCGTATCCTACAGTTGAGTCATTAAGCGCGGCGCCGGTGGAAAGCGTGCTCGGGATGTGGGCGGGGCTTGGTTATTATGCCCGCGCGCGCAATCTGCACGCCTGCGCGCAGGCGGTGGCGGGGCTGGGGGCGTTTCCGCGCAACATAGAAGGGTTGCGCGCGCTGCCCGGAATCGGCCCGTATACGGCCAATGCCATCGGGGCGATTGCCTTTGGCCTGCCGGTGCTGCCGGTGGATGGCAATATCGAGCGAGTCGCGGCGCGGATTTTCGCCATCGGCACCCCGCTGCCCGGCGGCAAGAAGGAAATCGCCGCGGCGGCCGGGGGGTTCATGGAGGATAAAGCCGCGCGGGCGGCGCCGGGAGATTTCGCGCAGGCGCTGTTCGACCTTGGCGCCACCATCTGCACGCCGCAAAACCCAAATTGCGGGCGCTGCCCCTGGGCGCGCCAATGCGCTGCAAGGGCGCGGGGCATCGCCGCCGCCCTGCCGGTGCGTTCCCCCAAGCCCGCGCGCCCGCACCGCACCGGCACCGCCTATGTGCTGCTGGATGCCGCCGGAGACGTGCTGCTGCTGCGCCGCCCGCCGAAAGGGCTGCTGGGCGGCATGCTGGTGCTGCCCGAAGAGCCGCCCGTTGCCGCGCGCTGGCGCGATGGCGGGGCGGTTGAGCATGTGTTCACGCATTTTTCGTTGACACTGAGGGTGCTGGCCGCGCGCTGCGCGCGCCTGCCCGGCAGCGCCTTGCGCGCACCCGCCGCCACCGCGCCGCTGCCCAGCGTGATGCGAAAGGCGCTTGACGCTGGCCGCCTGGCGCTGGACGATGCGCCATGATTGCAAATCCGCATGACGGGCTGATGGCCATTGATACCCATGTCGACATTCCCTGGCCGGACGGCCCCAGCCCGTTCGAGGACGGTCCGCGCTGCGTCGACCTGCCGAAGCTGAAGGCCGGGGGGATCGCGGGGGTTTGTTTTGCCGCCTATGTACCCCAAGGCCCGCGCGATGCCGCCGGGCATCTCGCCGCCCACGCCCGCGCTTGCGCGATGCTGGACGAGATCGCCGCGATGGCCCCTGCGAGCGGGCACGGCGGCATGCTGGCGCCCACGGCGGATAAAATCGAGGCCGCCTTCGCCGCCGGGCGCACCGCGATCATCCCGGCGATTGAAAATGGTTACGCGATCGGCAAGGACATTGGCGCGCTTGACGATTTTGCCGCGCGCGGGGTGCGCTACATCACCCTCACCCATAACGGCCATAACGAGATCGCCGATGCCGCGATCCCCCTGCCCAGGCTTGGCGATGCGCAGGCCGAGCACGGCGGCCTCTCCGCCTTTGGCCGCGAGGTGGTCGCGCGCATGAACGCACTTGGCATGCTCATCGATGTTTCCCACGCCGCCAAAACCAGCATGATGCAGGCGGCGCAACGCTCGCGCGTGCCGGTGCTGGCCACCCATTCGTGCATGCGCGCATTGTGCGACCACCCGCGCAACCTGGATGACGAGCAGCTCGACATGCTGAAGGCCACCGGCGGGCTGGTGCAGGTGACCATGGTCTCCAACTTCCTGCGCCCCAAGGCGCGCGCGGCGGAGCTGAGCGTGACCGATATCGTTGACCATATAGATTACGCGGTGCGGCGCATCGGGGTTGAACATGTCGGCATCGGCACGGATTTTGATGGCGGCGGCGGTGTGAGCGATTTCATGAACGCGGCGCAGGCGCCCAACCTCACCGCCGAATTATTCCGGCGCGGATATGAAAAGGCGGATGTGGCGAAAATCTGGGGCGGCAATTTTCTGCGCCTGTTACGCCAGGCTGAAGCGGCGCGGGTTTAGGCTGATTGCTTTAAGCGCGATCGCACTCTACCTTTATTTTGCGATCAATTTCATTGGGTTAGTTTGAATCTGGCGATTCAAGCTAAACCAATATTGATCTAACCCCCGCGCGGTTGCGGCGCGGCGGCGATGAGTTGGGCGGTGTAGGCGTGGCGGGGGGCGGCGATGAGGGTTTTCGTGTCGTTCATCTCGACGATGCGCCCTTCATGCAACACGGCGATGCGGCTGGCCATGTAGCTCACCACCGCGAAATCATGGCTGATGAGAATGTAGGAAAGCGCCTGCGCGGCTGCGAGGTCTTTCAAAAGATTGAGGAGCATGGCCTGGGTTGAGACATCCAGGCTGGAGGTTGGCTCATCGAGCACGATGATGTCAGGTGAGGCGGCCAGCGCGCGGGCGATGGCGACGCGCTGCGCCTGCCCGCCGGAGAGCGAGCCGGGATAGAGTCCGGCCAGCTGCGCATTGAGGCCGACGCGGCGCAGCAGGGTCTCCACGTTTTCGCGCAGTTGCGCCTGGGAGAGCTGGCCTTGCAGGCGCAACGGCTCGGCGATGATCTCGCCAATGCGCAGACGCGGGTTCATGGATTCACGCGGGTCCTGAAACACCAGTTGCAGACGCCGGCGCCGCGCCCGCCCGGCGGTGCCGCGCAGTGTGGCAAGGTCTGTATCCTCCAGCAGCACCTGCCCCTCATAGGGCAGCATTTGCAGCACGGCGCGGCCAAGCGTGGATTTGCCCGAGCCGCTCTCACCCACCACGCCCAGGCACTCGCCGCGGCCCAGGGCAAAACTGGCGTCAAGCAGGGAGGGGGGCGCGGTGGCGGCACGGAGCCAGCCGGATTTGCCCTTATAGCGCACCGTGAGATTGCGCACCTGCAATTGGGGAGGGAATGTCCGCGGCGGGGCTGTTGAAAAAGTCTCGGCGCCGGCTGGGCGGTCCCGCACCGGCCGCGGATAAAAACAGGCGGCGGTGGTGGCGCCGAATTGCGAGGGCGGGGGAAACGCCGCCTCGCAATCAGGCTGGCGAAACGCGCAGCGCGGGGCAAAGCGGCAACCGGGCGGGCGGGATTCAGGCTCGGGCAGGCTGCCGGGAATATTATGCAGCCGCGCCTGGCCAACGCGCGCGACGGCACCCAGCAGCGCCTCGCTATACGGGTGGCGCGGATGTGCAAAAAACTGTTTCGCGCTGCCCCACTCGACGGATTTTCCGGCATAGAGCACCTGCACGGCATCCGCGTGCGCCTCCACCACCGAGAGGTCATGCGTGACGAAGAGTACCCCCATGTTCAGCTCGCGGCGCAGCCGGGCGATGAGTTCCATGATCTGGCGGGCGATCAGCGGGTCCAGCCCGGAGGTTGGTTCGTCGGCGATGAGCAATTTGGGCGAGCAGGCGAGCGCCATGGCGAGCAGCACGCGCTGGCGCTGGCCGCCGGAGAACTGGTGGGGGTAGTCATCAAGCCGTGCCGCCGCGTTGGGGATGCCGACCTCGCCCAGAAGCTCCAGCACGCGCGCGGTGCTTTTGCCGCCGCCGTTATGCACGCGCCAGGCCTCGGCGATCTGCGACGCCACGGTGCGCGAAGGGTTGAGCGCCGCCAGCGGGTTCTGGAAGACCATGCCGGCATCGCGCCCGCGCACGCGGCGCAGCGCGGATTCGGGCCGTTGCGTGAGGTTCTGCCCGCCCAGCCAGATGTTGCCGGACAGACGCGCGCCAGGGGGCAGCAGGCGCATGATGGAGAGCGCCGCGACGGTCTTGCCTGAGCCGCTCTCGCCCACCAGCGCCAGCATTTCACCCGCGTTGATGGTGAGGTTCAGACCGTCGAGTATCGGCACATCGCGGCCGCCGCGCGGCAAGGCGGCGGAAAGATTTTCAACGCGCAGCACCGCGCTCATCGCACATTGCCCCAGCGGGCCAGCAACCCCTGGCCGGTGAGCGAGGCGGCCAGCAGGGAGGCGAACACCAGCAGGCCGGGCGGAAGGATCAGCCACCACGGGTCCAGCGCGATGATGTTCAACGCGGATTGCAGCAGGCTGCCCCAGCTCACTTGCGGCGGTTGCACGCCAAGACCCAAAAAGCTGAGCGCGCTCAAAGAGAAAATAGCATCACCCACCATGAAGGTGCCGTTGACCACCAGCACCGGCGCCATAACGCGCAGCAGATGCACGCGCGCGATATAAAACCGCGAGGCCCCGGACTGCTCGGCCGCCAGCACAAAATCCCGCCCGCGCTGGGCCAATGCCTCGTTGCGCACGAGGCGCGCCAGGGCGGGCCAGGAGATGAGGCCGAGCAACACGACGAGGCTGATGTTGTTGAGCGGCACCAGCGAAGCGAAGAAGAGCAGCACGATCAGGCTGGGCAGGGCCAGCATGGCATCGAGCAGGCGCATGAGCATATGGTCCAGCCAGGTGGGCGCGAGGCCGGCGGCCAGGCCATAGGCCGCGCCGGTGACAAACGCGAGCGCCGCAGCCGGGAGCGCGACCGAGAGCGTGGCGAAACTGCCCGATAAAATGAGCCATAATTCGTTACGGCCCAACTCATCCGTGCCCAGCGGAAACATGAGGCTGGGAGGTTGCAGCGCATATGCGGGGTGGATGGCGTAGGGGTCCGCCGTGACCAGCAACGGCGCGATGAAGCCGAGACAAAATATCAATCCGCCCAGCGCCAGCCCCGCGCGCAACCCGGCGCGATTGGTCATAACTTGCTACTCATAGCTTGCTACTCATAGCTTGCTCTGGGGTCGAGCAGGCCGTTCACCACATCCGCCAGCAGGTTGCCCAGCACGGTGAGCAGGCCGATGACCAGCACGATGGCGATGAGGATGGGATAATCCTGCGCCAATGCGGAACGCCACATCAGCCACCCCAGGCCGGGATAGTTGAAGACCGACTCCACGATGACGCCGCCGGTGAAAATATACGGAAACGAGAGGCCCAGCATGGTGACCAGCGGGCGCAGCGCGTTGCGCAGCACATGGGTAAAAAGAATAGCGGTGAAACCAACACCTTTCGCCCGCGCGGTGCGCACATAGTCACGCGCCAGCTCCTCATGCACCGCCTCGCCGAAATAGCGCGAGAGCGGCGCGGTGGTGAACAGCGTGACGGTGATGACCGGGAGCACCAGATGCGCCGCATAGCTGGCGAGGCCCGGATGCGCGAGGCGAAGGTTGACCATGCCGCTGGCCGGCAGCCAGCGACGGCGCACGCAGGTCCACAGCACCAGCATGGCAGCCACGAAAAACGGCGGCAATGCATAAAACCCGAGTTGGAACGCGCCGATGAACCGGGCCGGCCAGCGCCCAAAATACACGCCCTGCGCCAGCCCCAGCAAAATCGACAGGAATGTGCTGAGCGAGATGGCGAGGGCGTAGAGGAGCAGCGTGTTGAGCTCATAGCGCCAGAGCAGCGCGCCCACCGGGCGGTTGAGCAGATAGGAGTAGCCCAGCTGCCCATGCGCCAGATGCCACCACCACAGGCCGTATTGTTGCAACAACGGCTGGTTAAGCCCGAGGCGGGCATTGAGCTGCGCGACGGAAGTGGCGTTCGCCTTGAGGCCGAGGATGGAATAGGCCGGGCCGCCAGGCGTGAGATGCGCCATGAAGAAAACCAGAGTGACCAGGATGAGGATGGAAAGCCCGGATGCGGCCAGCCGCCTTGCCACCATGCGGATCATGGCGCGGGGGCCGTGCAGAAGAGTTTCTCCGGCGCCCAGCCGCCCAGCGGGTTGATGAAATCGCCCACGCCGTGCAGCCCGTTGCGCACCAGCAGCGAATATTGCTCGTTGGGCAGAAAAATGACCGGCTGCTGCGCGCTGGCGTAATCCTGGTAGGCATAGAGCCCGGCCATGCCTGGCTCTTCAGTGCTTTGCGCCACCAGCGCGTCCATTTTTTTGTCGCTGTAGCCGTTGTTGTTCAAATATCCGCCGGTGACGAACAGGTCTTCGCCGGAGGGGTAGGCGGCGAGACTTTCCCCGACCAAAATCGCCTCCCACGCATGCGGCTCGTGCACCATCTGGCTCAGCATCTTGTTGAATTCGACCTGCCGGATTTGCATCGCGATCCCCACCGCGCGCAGATCCTGCTGGATCAGCTCCGCCATTTCGATGCGCAGCGGCTGCCCGGCTGGAATTTCCAGCGTGAAGGAAATTTTCTGGCCGCCTTTGTGCGCGATGCCATCCACCCCTGGCGCGTACCCCGCCGCCGCCAGCAGCGCGCGCGCTCTCGCGGGGTTGTAGCCCACCGGATAATTCCCAGCCTTTGCCGCGGGGGAGAGAAAAATGGGCGGCACCACCGGCACCGGGCCGTAATCGGGCAGGCCGTGGCCATGCATGGCGAGGCTGATGATTTGCGGCTGGTTGATCGCATCGGCGATTGCCTGGCGGACCCGCACATCACCGAAATAGCGCGTGCGGGGGTTTGCCAAATTCGGAATCAGCTCCTGCCAGGCATAAGCGGGCGGCAATGTGAGCACATGCACGCCGGGCAGGTGCGCTGCCTGCGCGTAGAGGGCAAAGGGCAGATTGCTCATATCCAGATCGCCCGATTCCACCGCCTGCAATTCCTGCCCCTCGGCGTTCTCGAACTTCATGATGAAGCGCTTGAAGTGCATCGGCGCGCCGCCGTAGCGCGGGTTGGGGATAAAGGCCGCATCGACGCCCACGGTGAAGCCGCTCAGCAGCAGCGGCCCGTCGGATACGCGAAAAAACGCCGGGCTGCTCTGGCCCTGCCAGATCTGATCGGTGTTGTATCGCGCCCAGGCGTGTTCGGGCAAAGGGGCGAGTTGCGGCAAGCCGTTGAGGATGAACCAGTCCGGGTTGACCCGGTGCTTGAGCACCACCTGGAAATGCGCGGCGTCACTGGCCGTCAGGCTGGCGATGAGGCCGGGCATGCCGCCCGCGCCATAGCCGGCATAGCTGGTGCCGTAAGCCTTGATGAGCTTAAAGGCGTAGAGAACATCCTGCGAGGTCACCGGCACGCCGTCAGACCATAGCCAGGGCCGCATTGTCACATCATAGGTTTTGCCGGCATCCGGGGTGGTGACGCTGCTGGCGATGCTGCGCTGCCAGTTGATCTGGTGATCGCGGTTGATCCACAGCAGGGATTCGAACATCAGCCCGGCGGCTTCGGCGTTATAAGCGGAGGTGATGAACAGCGGGTTGAAGGAGGTGATGTCCGCTCCCGGACCGATGCCCAGCCCTGGCGGGATGATGATGGTGCCGCAATTGCCCGGTTCTTGAGGCAACGCGGGCGTTTGGGCGAAAGCAGGCGCGGCGGACAAAAACAGCGCCGCCGCCCAGGCCCTCAAGCGGCGGGGGCGGAAGTCTGCCATGCCAGCGCGCCGGGCTTGTGGCAGGCCGGACAGAGCGCTGCCCAGTTTTCCTGGGGCGTATGGCAGGCGCTGCACACCCAGGCCGGTTTTGCCCCGCCGCCGGGGGGATTGCCCTCCAGGCTGGCCAGCACATCGCGCGCGCGCGCATCCGTGGCGCCTGCCGCAATCGCCGCCTGCGCGTGGCGCCTGGCTTCCGCCGGGAGGGCGGCGTGGAGCGATGTTTGCGCCAACAACAGCTCGGCCTCCGCATGGCCGGGATTTTCCGCCGCCAGCTCCGCCGCCGCCTGCACCTGCTCGATCAAACCGTTCACCGGCGCCAGATAGGCCTGCGCGATGAGCGGATTGGGCGCTGCCGCCCAGCCGGCGCGCAAGGCCTTGCCGGCGGCGCGCGGTTTGCCCGCGGCGCGCAACGCCTGCGCCAGGGCCACCACAGCCGGGGCCAGTTTGGGATCGGCCTTTACCGCCTGTTTGGCGAAGCTCAGGGCCTGGCCTTTTTCCGTGCTCGTCTGCGCCGCCGCCGTGGCCAGCGCCGCCACCTCGGCGGGCGCCTGCGTCAGCCGCAGCGCCGCGCGGAAATCCTGCTCGCGCAAGGCCAGATCGAGCCGCTGGGCACGCACCCAGGCACTGCCGGGGTAGCGCGCCTCCGCCGCCGCCGCGTGGGTTTTGGCGGTCTCATGGTCACCTTGTTCCAGATGATGCCGCAACAGGCCGCGATGGCCCAGAAAGCTCATTTCCTCATGCTGGCTAAGCTGCGCGAATGCCGCCTGCGCCTCGGCGGCCTTGCCGGCAAGCCGCGCCGCCTCGGCGGTGATCAGCAGCACCAGCGGCGTGTCGCCCAACAGTTTTTTCGCCCGCCCGGCCTCGGCCCAGGCGGCCTTGGCGTCCTCGGCGGCGAGCGCCACCAGCCCGCGCTGCACGGCGACCTCGCCCAGCCTGTGCCGCCGCCCGCCGCGCCAGGCGCTGAAGCCCCCCGGCGCGCGGCGCAGCCCGCCCGCCACGCGCAGCAGCACTGTGAACAGCAAGGCGATGAGGAACAGCAGCAAAAGCGCGGCGGGGACCGAGGTTTCCACCGTATAGCCGCCGGAGGTTGCGCTTACGCTGCCGGGCAGCCCGCCGATCCACCATGCCAGCAGCAGAACAACCGCCGCGATGAGGATGAATTTGACCGCGCGCAGCATGGCCTATGCCTGCCCGGCCAGGGCGATCAGCGCCGCGCGCGCCGCCAGCAGGGCCTTTGCCTGGACCAGCCAGCCGCCCATGGCCTGCTGCGTGGACTGGCTAAGCGTGCCCACCTGCGCCACCGCGCCGGCAAGGTCTCCGGCGTTCAGCAGCGTTTGCGCCTCGGCCAGCACGCCGGAAGCAGGGCTGCCGACGAGCACATGCGAGCCCTGGCGGATGGTGATGAAATTATCCAGCCGCAGCAGCACGCGCGCCCAGACTCCGCCCTGGGCGTTCCCGGCGATGCTGGCGGCCGCTGCTGCGGCCGCGGCGGCGGGGAAGCCAAGGCGCAGCGCCGCCGCCGTGGGCGGCGCCGTGGTGGCGAACTGCGCCAGCGCTGGCGGGGCGTTGGCGATGGCGCCAAGCGGCATCCCGGCATCCAGCGCCATGCGCGCGGTTTCCATCTGGTTGAGCAAGGCGATGCGCGCGGTAAGCTTGGTTAAGTCCGTGGCGTTCACCTGCAGGGTTGTCAGCGTGCCGTGGTCGGCGGCGAGCTGGCTCTGCATGGCGTTCACCTGGGCGCTCAGCGTCGCGAATTTCAGTGACAGATCCGCCTGGGTGGCGATGCTGTCCGGCCCCGGCTGGGCGCTAGCCGCCTGGGCCCGCAGATCCGCCACCTGCGCCTGCAACACGGCGACCGCCGTACCCTGCCCGGCCAGGGATTGCTGGAGCTTCCACAAATACCCCTCGCCACCCGCCAGGATGACAAAGCTGAGCAGCAGAAACACCGGCCAGAGCGAACGGCGCGGCTTTGGCGCCGCCGGTTTCGTGGTTGCGGTCTTGGGTTCGGCCTTGGGTTTGGCCTCGGTTTCGGTCTCGCTCATGATAACAATGCCATCAGATCCGCCTCGCTAGGTGCTAATGCGGCACGAATTGCGCGCCAGGGCAAGCCACCCAGCGCGGCGGCCACCGCGGGACTGAGCGCACAGGCGATGATTCTAGCGGTGCCGGGTGGATTCAGGTGGATAAACGCGCGGGCCGACTCGGCGGAATAGAACAAGGCCGCGCCGATTTCCCCGCCCGCCAGCGCGGCGCGCGCGGCCTCGGGCAACGTGCGCAGCGGCCGAGCAGCATAGACCGTGCGGCGCACCACCGCAAACCCCGCCGCCCGCAACTGCCGCGCCAGCGCCTGCCCGTGGCGCTCGCCCACCGCCAGCACGTGCAGCCCCGGCAAGTGGCGTTCGCGGATCAACCGCAGCAGATCCGCCGCATCGCCGCTGGCGCTCTCCACGCGGGTAAACCCCGCCGCGCGCAATTTGCCGGCCGTGGCATCGCCCACGCAGAACACCGGCACGTTATGCAACGCGGGCGGCAATGCGGGCACCGCCTGGCCGCTGGTGATGATCAGCGCCGCCGGATTTGCGGGCAGATGCGCGGGCCGCGGCGTGATGGCAAGGCAAGGCGCCACCACCGGCTCATGCCCCATGGCCACCAGCCGCGCCGCCGTGGCGCTCGCGCCCGGCTCCGGCCTGGTGACCAGGATTTTCACGGCAGGAAGATGTCGGTCGGGCTGTCTGCCTTCAACTCCAGCCCCAGCTCACGGCCGATGCGCGCGGCATCCGCCACCGCGCCGGTGACGCTGCGTTTGAGCAGAAACGTGCCGTCAGCCCGGGCGACCAGCCCGGTGATGTGCAGGGTGGCGTCATCAATCAACCGCGCATAGCCACCTATGGGCGTGCGGCAGGAGCCGTCCAGCGCATCGAGCAAGGCGCGCTCAGCGGTGGCCACGGCTTTTGCCTCCGGGTCCTCGATGCCCGAGAGCAGCGAAAGCAACTCGGTATCGGCGGTGCGGACGGTGATGCCGACGATGCCCTGACAGGCGGAGGGGACCATGTGTTCCGGGCTGAGCACGATGCTGGCCTTGTCAGCGAGACCGAGGCGGCGCAGCCCGGCGTAGGCCAGCAAAGTGGCGTCAAACTCGCCGGTCTCCACCTTGGCCAGCCGCGTGCCGACATTGCCGCGCAGCAGGGAGAATTCCAGATCCGGCCGGGCGTGCTTGAGCTGCGCCTGGCGGCGCACCGAGGCGGAGCCGACCCGCGCGCCGTGAGGCAGGGCGGCGTAGGGGTCAGCCCCATCCACGACGGCATGGCTGGATGGCAAAATCAGCACATCGCGCGCGTCCTCGCGCTTGAGGGTGCAGGCCAAAGTGATGCCTTCGGGCAGGGTTGTTTCCAGGTCTTTCAGGCTGTGGACCGCGAAATCGATCCGGCCTGCCTGGAGCGACTCATGGATTTCCTTGGCGAAAAGCCCTTTCCCGCCGATCTCGGCGAGCGGGCGGTGCTGCACCGCGTCGCCCGTGGTGACGATGATATGCTCCTCGAACA
Source organism: Acidocella sp. (assembly GCF_013044125.1). Classification (GTDB taxonomy): domain Bacteria; phylum Pseudomonadota; class Alphaproteobacteria; order Acetobacterales; family Acetobacteraceae; genus Acidocella. The sequence goes on from NZ_JABEVC010000121.1 coordinate 21,056, forward strand.
CCTCCATGCCGCGCAGCACCGGGCAGAACTGGCGCAGCAGGGCGAGGAAAGTCGCGGTCTGGGCGCGGGCGAGCGGGGAGCCGCGGGTGCCGGCTTTGAGCGGCAGGTCCCGGCGGTGCGGTTTCATGGGGGGTGTTACGGTTTTCACGAGGGTGGTCTAGAGCGTGCGTCGAGGAAAGAAAAGTAGTGGCAATGAGTCAGATTGTATTAGGCATCGAGAG
>NZ_JABEVC010000122.1 GCF_013044125.1 Acidocella sp.
CGGCGCCATGGCCGCCGCCGCCGCCGCCGAAGTGGCGCTGCCATTATTCCACGCGGCGGATACGATGATGACGGTTCTGGTCTGGCAGATGGGCAGCGTCATGCTGTTCACCGCGCTTGGGGCATTATTCGGGCGGATCACATTACGTTTTTTTCGAATACCACGCCCCACATAGATATTTTTAGATCGTATTGGTTTGCTATAGCAGTGGTCATCTCCTACCCGGCCTCCTACCCGGCGCAGCAGGAGAGTTGCTTCACATCCTTTGAGAAGGTTTGAGCGGCGAGTTTCAAACCTTCAACCATGGTGAGGTAGGGGAACAACTGGCCGGCGAGCTCTGACACCGTCATCCGGTTACCGATCGTCAGGGCCGCGGTCTGGATCAGTTCACCGGCTTCGGACGCCACCGCCTGTACGCCGATGAGTCTCCCTGAATCAGCTTCCGCCACCAACTTGATGAAACCCCTGGTATCAAAATTCGCGAGCGCCCGCGGCACGTTGTCAAGCGTCAGGACACGGCTGCCGGTCTCGATCCCTTCGCGCTGCGCCTCGGCCTCACTATAGCCGACAGTCGCCACCTGCGGATCGGTGAACACCACGGCCGGCATCGCCGAAAGGTCAAGCACCGCATCGCCGCCGGTCATGTTGATTGCCGCCCTGGTGCCCGCCGCTGCCGCCACGTAGACGAATTGCGGCTGGTCGGTGCTGTCTCCGGCCGCATAGATATGCGGGGCGTTGGTGTGCATGCCCTGGTCGATGACGATGGCCCCGTTGGCGTTCACAGTGACATCCGCCGCTTCGAGGTTCAGATCCCGCGTATTCGGCGTCCGCCCCGTCGCGATAAGCAGCCGGTCGGCCCGTAATTCGCCCTGGCCGGTAACCAGACGGAACTCATCGTCCTGGTAATCGATCCGGCTGGCCTGGGTGTGTTCTAGAACCTCTATCCCCTCATCCCGGAAAACGGCGGTGATGGCCTCGCCGATCAGGGGGTCCTCCCGGAAAAACAGCCTGTGCCGCGCCAGGAGCGTCACTTTGCTTCCCAGCCGGGCGAAGGCTTGCGCCAGTTCAACCGCCACCACGGATGAGCCGATGACGGCCAGCCGCTCCGGAATATGGTCGCTCACCAGCGCTTCAGTGGATGTCCAGTAGGGGGTGTCCCGCAGGCCCTGAATCAGCGGAATGGCGGGGCTTGCGCCGGTTGCAATCAGGCAGCGGTCGAACGCGACTTTCTCCATGCCGCCATCGGCCAAACGAACCGTCAACATTTGCGCGGTTTCGAATCTAGCTTCGCCGCGCAGCACGGTGATCGCCGGATTATTGTCCAGGATATTCTCGTATTTGGCATGGCGCAGTTCCTCGACCCGCCCCTGTTGTTGGGCCAGGAGCCTATCGCGGAGAATAACCGGCGTGGCCGCCCCGATACCGGCATCAAACGGGCTCTCGCGACGCAGGTGCGCGATATAGGCGGCGCGGATCATGATTTTTGAAGGAACACAGCCGATATTAACACATGTGCCCCCGATCGTGCCCCGCTCGATCAAGGTCACGCGCGCCCCCTGCTCAACCGCTTTGAGCGCTCCAGCCATCGCCGCGCCGCCACTACCGATCACGGCGATATGCAAATTGCTGGCGGACCCAGCCTTAACATTGTCGTGTGTCTCAGCACACTTTGCGCGGTACCCGAGGCCGGTTATCGCTGCAATCAAGGCGTCGGCTGGCGTGCCGGCCGGGGCTTCGACCACGGCCATGCCTTTCGGCCAGGATACTTCGGCAGTTATCACGCCAGGCACTTTCTCCAGAGCCATTTTTACATGACTCGCGCATGAATCGCAGGTCATGCCGTCAATTTCCAAGGTGGTCATGGTTTCACTTTCCAGGTTTTGTGCACGCCTGCCGCGCGGACTGCATGGTGGTGTGCTATTCAGCTCTTTTTCGGCGGCGCGATTTGCGACGGATAGCCGCGATCCGTCACCGCCTTGAGCAGCGCGGCCGGCGTGGTTTTCGCCGTGTCGTAGGTCACCTCCGCCATCACATCGGCCATCCCATTTGGCTGGCTGACGGTAACGGCGTTCACGCCTGGAACGTGCGCAAGCGTGCTTTTGACGATCGGCCCGCACAGCACACAGCCTGCATGATGAACGTCGAGAACCACGGTGCTGTCGGCGGCCCAGGCAGAGGCCGGCGCACCGAGCAGGCCAAAAGCGAAGAGAGGGGCAACAAGATTTTTTAACATAACGAACTCCATGGAGGTGATCAGAACGCAATCGCGCGGATGATGTAGGGGAAGATCACCGCGACGATTACAAGAATGCCGGCAGTCCAAAGGCCGGTCTTGGCGATCCGGTCAGCCTTCGGTGTGCCGCAATAGCCGTCCGCGCAGGCGGCTTGTGCCCGCCGGCGCAACCGCCAAGCTCCGAAGCCGATGAAGCCGAGGGCCACGGCCGCAAAAATGGGCTGATAGGGTTCGAGAATGGTCAGGTCACCGAGCCAGGCGCCGCTGACGCCAAGGGTGAACAACAGAAACGGGATCACGCAGCACGACGCGGCGCCGAGCGCTGCCACGATCCCGCCAACTGACAGCAACCGCGCGGCCGTCTCGCGGTCATGACCGCTGCTCACGCCGTCCTGTCCATTCGGTCTAATCTGCTGGTCCATGGCGAATATCCATCCTGATCTATGCCTCTGGACACCTCATATAGGATCTGTAGTAACTCCAGGATCAAGAGGGAAATTTGCCATGCGTCCCGAAATCACCGGAACAGCAGATACAGCGTTGATTCCCATTGGCATTCTCGCCAGCAGGACGGGCTGTAATATCGAGACCATCCGCTTCTACGAGAAGATCGGTGTGCTGCCGAAACCGCGCCGCACCGAAAGCGGGCGCCGGGTCTATGCTCAGGATCTGGTCCAGCGTTTGACATTTATCCGCCGCACCCGCGAACTCGGTTTTACCCTGGATGAGGTCCGCGCCCTGCTGAGGCTCGCCGACGCGCGCGACGTTCCCTGTTCAGATGTCAAAGACCTGGCTATCGTCCACCTCGACGATATCAAGGCTAAAATCAACGATCTGCGGAGGATGCAGAAGGTTCTTGATACTTTAATCGCCCAGTGCCAGGCTGGCGATCAGCCAGGTTGTCCGCTCATTGAGACGCTATTCAGGCAGAGCCAGTGATGATCTGCGCTATGCAAGCAACCTTACCGATGCCGAATGGGCGCTGATCGCGCTTTTTATGCCGGCACCGGCGCCACGTGGACGGCCACCTCTGGCCGCCAGCAAACTTGTGTTCATTATCTCCGCTGTGGACACTTTCCATCCTCAGTTTACAATACCCGGAGCCTTGCCCAAATCCCCAAATCAGAGAAGGTGGCTGCTGCCGGAGGAATACTCATCCCTCAATACCCACGCTGCACCAAATATGAATCTGAGCCCCGTTTGCACACCGTTTGACACGCCTTCTTTCAAATGGCCATAAAACCAGCGGTTTTTTTTGAAAATTTATCAACGGAACACGCGGTATTCAATGGATGGCCGCGTGTTCCGCCAAGGTGTTCTGGCATATAATTAAATAGCCGGCTTGTGATTCCGCACAGGCTTTGATCAGGCTGCCGCGCGCAAGGCGCGTGCCGCGCTGACCAGATTGGTGAGCGCCGGGATCACCTCACTCCACTGGCGGGTTTTCAAGCCGCAATCAGGGTTCACCCACAGGCGTCCGGCGGGGATACGCTTTGCCGCTTGTTGCATCAACGCCACGATATGCGCCTCGCTCGGGATATTCGGTGAATGGATGTCGTACACCCCCGGACCGATCTGGTTTGGATAGTTGAAATCATCGAACACATCGAGCAACTCCATATCTGAACGCGATGTCTCGATGGTGATCACGTCCGCGTCCATTTTAGCAATGGCGGCGATGATGTCATTGAATTCAGAATAACACATATGGGTATGAATCTGGGTTCCATCCTTCACGCCATTGGCAGTGATGCGAAATGACTCCACGGCCCAGTCCAGATAGTTCTGCCACTGGGATTTGCGCAACGGCAGCCCTTCCCGCAGCGCCGCCTCGTCAATCTGGATGATCCCCACACCCGCCTTCTCCAAATCCTGCACTTCTTCGCGGATCGCAAGCGCGAGTTGATGGCAGGTGAGCGCGCGGGGCTGATCGTCACGCACAAACGACCAGTTGAGAATGGTCACCGGGCCGGTGAGCATGCCCTTCATCGGCTTGTCCGTGAGCGAAGCGGCGTAGCTGATCCATTCGACAGTCATCGCCTTCGGACGGCTGATGTCGCCGAAGAGGATCGGCGGTTTCACGCAGCGCGAGCCGTAGGACTGCACCCAACCCGCCTGGCTGAACACATAGCCCTCAAGCTGCTCGCCGAAATATTCCACCATGTCGTTGCGCTCGGCCTCGCCATGCACCAGCACGTCCAGCCCCAGCGCCTCCTGTTCGCGCACGCTGTGCTCAATCTCTGCCTGCATAGCCAGTGTGTAGGCCGCCTCATCAATGCTCCCTGCCTTGAACGCGCTGCGCGCCAGGCGGATTTCCTTGGTCTGCGGGAATGAGCCGATGGTGGTGGTGGGATACAGCGGCAGGTTCAGAAGGGCGGCCTGCTTGGCCGCGCGCACCGCGAACGGGCTCTGGCGGCGCCCAAGCTCCGGGGTGATCGCGGCCACAGCCGCCTTAACCGCCGGGTTGTTCACCCGCGTTGAGGCATGGCGCGCGGCAATGGCGGCACGGTTGGCGGCAAGCGCAGGCGCCACCGCGTCGCGGCCCTGGGTCAGCGCCGCCGCCAGTATGCGAATTTCACCGAGCTTCTGCACGGCAAAGGCCAGCCAGGAGCGGATCTCCGCATCCAGCTTGTGCTCACTCTCCAGGTCGACCGGCACATGCAGCAGCGAGCACGAGGGCGCCAGCCACAGCCGCGCACCGAGCCTTTTCGCCACGGGCTCCAGCCAGTCCAGCGCGGCCCCCAGATCGGTCTTCCAGATGTTGCGGCCATTGACCACGCCCAGCGAGATGACGCGCTCAGCCGGGCTTGCCGCGATCAGCGCTTCCACCTCATCGCGGGCATTGATCGCGTCGAGATGCACGCCCTGCACGGGCAATGCCGCCACCAGCGGGAGGTTGTCGCGCAACGGGCCGAAATAGGTGGCGAGCAGCAGTTTCACGGCGCCGGTGTTGAGGTGCTGATAGGCGGTGCGGAAAGCGTCCTGCCAAGTTGCATCCAGCTCGGTGACCAGGATGGGCTCGTCGATCTGCACCCATTGCGCGCCTGCCGCGCCAAGGGCAGCCAGCAGCTGGGCGTAGGCGGGCAGCAGGCGGGGCAGGAGGGAAAGCTTGTCCGCGCCATCCTTGGCCTTGCCGAGCGCCAGATAGGTCAGCGGGCCGATGATCACCGGCTTGGCCGCCACCCCCTGGGCCTGGGCCTCGGCCAGCTGCGCCAGCAGGCGCGCGGCATCGAGCGTGAATTGCGTGCCGGCTTCAAATTCTGGCACGATGTAATGGTAGTTGGTGTCGAACCATTTGGTCATCTCACCCGCGGCCACGCCGCCGCAGCAGGCGGCATGGTCTCCGGCGCCAGCGGCCGAGCGGCCACGCGCCACGCGGAAGTAATTGTCCAGCGCATCGCCATGGAAGCCGCCTACCCGCGCGGGCAGGTTGCCGAGCGTGAAGCTCATGTCCAGAACCTGGTCGTAGAACGCAAAATCTCCAACCGGCGTCAAATCCAGCCCGGCCTGATTACGCCAATGGCGCGCCCGCAGCTCAGCCCCGGCGCGCTGCAGCTCGGCTTGCGAAGATTGCCCCTTCCAGTAGGATTCGAGCGCGAATTTCAGCTCACGCTTGGCGCCGATGCGCGGGAAACCGAGGTTATGAGTTGTGGCCATGGGCGTTCACCTTAAAAAAATGAGGACATATGAAGCAATTGCCCGGACCATACGGATTTGATGCCATGAATAAAAATGATATGAATTCATAAATCCATGAATTTCATTCACGTTTGGAGTTGAGCCGTGGCAATGTTGGAACGTATTCATCTGGCGATCATCCGCGAGGTCGAGGACCGAGGCTCGCTAACGGCGGCGGCCCGCCAGCTGCATCTGACCCAGTCGGCCTTGAGCCATGCCATCGCCAAGCTCGAAGACCAGATCGGCGTGAAGATATGGCGGCGCGAGGGGCGCAGCCTGCAGCCGACCCAGGCGGGTGCGTTTCTGCTTGGCATGGCCAACCGCCTGTTGCCGCAATTTTCGCACGCCGAGGAACGGCTGCAGCAATTCGCCAAAGGTGAACGGGGCACGCTGCGCATCGGCATGGAGTGTCATCCCTGCTACCAATGGCTGCTCAAAATCATCGCACCCTATCTGGATAGCTGGCCCAGAGTGGAGGTGGATGTCCGGCAGAAATTCCAGTTTGGCGGCATCGGCGCGCTGTTCGGCTATGAGATCGACCTGCTGGTGACTCCCGATCCGCTCTATAAACCGGGCTTGCGCTTCACCCCGGTGTTTGATTACGAGCAGGTTCTCGTGGTCGGGCCGGACCATCCGCTGCGCGGCGCCGATTTCGTATTGCCGCACCAGCTTGCCGAGGAAACGCTGATTACCTATCCGGTCGCGACTGACCGGCTGGATATCTACACCCAGTTTCTCACACCCGCCGGCATCACCCCCCGGCAGCATAAACCGATCGAGACCACCGACATCATGCTCTTGATGGTAGGACATGGCCGCGGCGTGGCCGCTCTGCCGCGCTGGCTGGTGGAGGAATATGCCGGGAAATTCGATGTAAGCCCGGTCCGCCTGGGCCGCGATGGCGTAACCAAGCAGATTTTCCTGGGCCTGCGCGAGCCCGATGCGGAGATTGACTATGTGCGCGCCTTCATCGGCCTGGCATCCGCCTATGGCCAGCCGGCCGCCGCCGCCCTGCACGCCGCCCCCAGCGGCGGTCCAACCCGCGTGCGCCCCGGTAAGGACTGACTTGCGAATTGCGCTCCGGCTCCCCACCATTGCAGCACATTATCATCGGATCGGAGTCACGCAGCATGAAGATTGGTTTTCTGGGCCTGGGGCAGATGGGCCATGGCATGGCCGCGAACCTCATCAGGGCCGGGCATGAGGTAACTCTCTATAACCGCACGCCGGGCAAGGCCGCGGGGTTGGATGCGGCGCGCGCCGCCCGCCAACCCGCGCCCTCTGTGTCTATAATTCAGAGCCTTTGGCGGTCACAAAATAGGCCAAAGCCAGCAATGGCAGTGCCGCCCCCACGGCGCAAAGGCCACCCCAGCCACCATGGATCAACAGTGAACTTGTCATCGCGCTGGCGGCTGCCCCGCCGGTGAAAAAAATCGCCATGAACACCCCGTTCAGGCGCGAGCGCATGTTGGCATGGAGCATGTAAATCATTCGCTGCCCGATGACGAGGTTGCATTGGACGCCTGCATCAAGCGCCACGCCCGCAAGTGCGAGCAGCACCACGGAATGGATGGCCGCGCCAAGCCAGGCCAACCCGAACGCTGCCGTGATGCTGAGCAGCGCCCCCACGGTGCCGGCATTGGAATGTCCCTTGTCCGCCAACCTGCCAGCGACAGGGGCTGCGAGCGCGCCAGCCGCCCCCACCAGCGCAAATACGGCAATACCGCGCTGGGTGTAACCAAAATGCTGCGAAAGATAGAGCGGAACGCCCGTCCAGAACAGTGAGAACCCCCCGAACGCGGCGGCCTGATAAGCAGCCCGCTGGCGAAGCGCGGGAAACTGCAGCGGCAGGCTGAGCAGCGAGAGCAGCAGCGTGCCGTAATGGTGCCCGCCAACAGGCTGGCGCTGCGGCAAGGTAAAGCGCAGCAGCACGGTCATCACCGCCATCAATGCCGCGGAGAGGAAAAACACCACCCGCCAGGAAGATAGATCCGCGATCATCGAGGCGGCCGGGCGGCTGAGCAAAATGCCGAGGAGCAGCCCGCTCATCACCGTACCCACCACCCTGCCGCGCCGTGCCTCGGCGGTGAGATGCGCGGCAAGCGGGATCAGCATTTGCACGGCCACGGAGGTTAGCCCCGTCAACGCGGCGGCCACCAGCAGCATCGCGCCGTTGGCCGCCAGCCCGGTCAGCAGCAGGGCCGGAACCGAGGCCGCGACGGTCAGCACCATCAATTTGCGGTTCTCGACAAGGTCGCCCAATGGCACCAGAAACAGCAATCCGGCCGCATAGCCAAGCTGTGTCAGGCTCACAATCAGGCTCGCGGCATGCGCGCTCAGCCCGACAGCCGGGCCGATCACCCCAACCAGCGGCTGCGCATAATAAATGTTGGCGACGATTATGCCACAGGATACGGCAAGTAGCCCCACCATGGCGCGAGGAGGTGTCTGGCTGGGCATCTGAGCGGATGTAACATACGGGCCAAACTCTGGCCAGTTCGCGGCGCATAAAAAGCACGAAGTTCAAGCGGCTCCACAGCCGGGAGAGCGGGCGGTTCCACCCCATGCAGCTTTTAGCGGCGTTGATGCACAGGCACCGGTATCCGGGAGGCCTCTCTTGGGGCTGAACATGGCCTCAACCCGATCGATTTTTGCTATCCTGGGGCGGGCGTCAGCGTTTATTGGCTGAAGGCATTCCCCACCACATGGGCCGTATGCACAATGGCATCGCCCGTGGCATTGGCCCCATCGCTAAAGCCATGGCCGATATCTTTGGCACCACTGCCAATATGCCCCTGGCCGAGATCATTGCCGGCCGCGTTGAAATCCCCCTGCGCCCGGGCGCCGTTGGCATTGCAGGCGGAGAGGGCCAATGGCAGAGCCAGTATGCATAGGCGGAGCCGTGTCATATAAAAAATTCCTTTCATCCTTCATGTTGCCCATCTGGCGGCAAATTTCAACATTCCCGCGCCTGTTTGCCCGCTCGCCGTTCCACCCGCACAACAAGGCGCCGATGAGCCTGAACGCGATATCGTCATCTTCGGTGAACGCTTCAAACGCGAAGGGTAATCGGCCAAGCACAAAACGGCTGAAAATCCTCAGTTCTTCATGCGCGCCGGAGGATGTCTTCAAAAGCCGGGAAAGCGCGATTTTATGGGCGCTCACCTTGGCCGTGCCCTGAACCGGCGGTGAACCCGCAAGCCAATATATCCCAAAATACCGTGTCTCCTCATAAATCCTGCCCGGCCTGGCAAAGCGTCTTAATCGCCAGGCTGGCCGCGGCGATCATGGGCGCGGTTGTGGCTTCGAGAATCTTGTTCCGGTCAAACAATGCCGGATCGCAGGCCAGGACATTCCGCAGCGCGGCGCCGAAGGCCATACGCAATTCGGTTCCGATGTTCATTTTACAGATATGCGTCTGGCCGGCCAGGAGCTGGCGCGTTGGCGTGTCGATGCCTGATCCTCCGTGCAGCACGAGGGGAAGGCCGGGTGCTGCGGACTGAATGGCCTTGAGACGCCCGAAATCAATGGCGGCGCGCGGCGATGTCATGAGGTGGCGGTTTCCCACCGCGACGGCCAGCGCATCCGCACCGCTCTCGCGGGCAAAGCGGGCAACCTCGCCGGGGTCGGTCCCTAGGGATTGCGCGCCCCCCTGATAGCCGACAAAGCCCAGTTCGGCTTCAACCGAGAGCCCATGCCCATGTGCCCACTGCACGATTTCTGCGGTTCGCTCGATGTTTTCCTGCAAGGGCAGGGTGGAACCATCGAACATCACCGAAGTGAAGCCGCTATCATACGCCGCCTGGCAGACGCGCAGGCTTTCGCCATGGTCGAGATGCGCCACCACTGGCACGCTCGCCCCCTCGGCCAAAGCCCGGAACATTGCGCCGAGGACGGGCAGGGGCGTGTGGGCGCGGCACCCTGGGCCCGCTTGCAGGATAACCGGGCGGCGGAGCGCCTCGGCGGCGCGGACATAGGCCAGCGCATCCTCCCACCCCAGAACCACCATCCCCGCCACGGCGGTGCCGTCGGTCAGGCAGGGCGTCAGCACATCGCGCAAATTTGCCAGTGTCATGCAAATTTGGCGATCATGTTCTTGATGCCGGGGATCGTCTCGATCTGACCGGCATGGCTTGGCTGGAAGAACTGCACCAGCGGCCGTTGCGACAAGCCGCCGAGAATGGTGAAATAATACATCTCGTAGCCCGGCAGCGCGCAGCAGGGATGGTACCCCTTATCCAGCAAAATGGTCGAGCCATCGACGACATGATAAGCATCGCCTGGCTTTCCGTCCTCACGCTGCAACATCTGCAGGCCCGTGCCGTGCGGCGGGTTGAAGCGAAAATTATAAGCCTCGTCGTGGCGGGTTTCGAGCGGCAGGCGGTCGGTATCGTGCTTGTGGCTCGGGAAACCTGACCACCCGCCCGCACCAACCGTATAGAGTTCCGACACGAGAAGGCGCCCGACCCGGCCGCGGTACTTCTGCCCAAGGATATGCTTGATCTTGCGATGGGTCTTGGTGTCGTCCGAGCCGTATTGCACCGGGTCGATGTCCCCCGCGCGGACGGCAAACGGCGGCAGAACCTCAGCAAACCTCGCGCCGGACACGAACACCTCGGCCGGGCCGTGCGTGCAGGTAATCCGCGTGCTCTGTCCAGAGCCGATATAAACCCCCTCGGGCTCGCCGTCCCACACGTTCAGGCGGCGCTGGCCGATGCCGGCAAAGGTTTCGCCCCCGCTCGTCACCTCGACAGTTCCGGTCGCCGGAACAACGCAGGTCTCGTAGCCGGGCACGGCCGAGGTGAAGCTCTCCCCCGCCGCGAGTTTCACGATGTTGAAATACACCAGCGGCACCAGCGGATGATCCACGCCGACGATAGGCTGGTTCTGGTTATCGTAGGGAGCGATGTGCATGGCCGGTCCAGTTCATGTCTGTTGGAAAGAGGCGATGAAATGCGCGAGGGTGGCGCTGTCAGGCGATGCGGGGGCGCATCCGGTCCCCGAGACGATCAGCGCCGCGGTTGCCGCCCCGCGCCGGACGGCGGCCTCAAGCCCATGCCCCTGCGCCAGACCAGCCAGCAGCCCGCCCATGAAGCCATCACCGGCACCCGTGGGCTTCAGCGCCGCCACTGGGAAGATCGGGGTTGCGAAGTGCGCATCGGCGGTAAACGTGGTCGAGCCTTCGGCGCCGCGCTTATAAACGGCGAGGCGCGCGCCTTTTGCCACCAGCCCCCGGGCGAAATCTTCCCCGGCTGCGTGGCTACCGGCCAAAAGCCCGAATTCCAGGTCGTTGCCAACCACGATATCGCAAGCCTGCGTGGCCTCGCGGCAGACCCGGGTGGCTTCGTCCGCCGTGGCCCATGAATACGCACGGTAGTCGATATCGAGCACCACCAGCGCCCCGGCCGCACGCGCGCGGGCCATGGCCAGTGTCGTGGCGCCGCGCGAGGGCGCCGCCGCCAGCGCCGTACCCGTGACCACAAGGGCCCCGGCGTCCGAAAAATCAATGGCGCTGACATCGGCTTCGCTCAACGCGAAATCGGCCGCGCCGTTGCGGTAAAGTACGGTTTGGCAATCTGTTGCCACGGTTTCCGTCAGGGCCAGCGAGGTGCGTCTCTCGCCGCCCACCTGGCGCACATGCCGCGTGTCGACGCCGTAACGCCTTAACGCGGCCAGGCAGAAACGCCCGGCCGGATCGTCGGAGACGCAAGTGGCCAGCGCCACCCCCGCGCCCTGGCGGGCCAGCGCAACGGCGATGTTTCCCGCCGAACCGCCGATGGCGGTGGTGAACCTCTCTGCCGTTTCGATCTTGGCGCCCGGCGGATCGGCGCACAGATCCAAGCCGGCGCGCCCCAGGACCACGAAGCGGTTGCAGGTGAGGCGCTGCATCATGTCCCCCGCCGCTGGTTGGCGCGGCCTGCCTCTATCCCGGCCCGCGCGGCGGCGATCTCGGCGCGCGGGCTCACTTCGGCGGTGCCCACTTCCCACCACGCGTGGCCGCGCTCGGTCCATCCCTCGTGCGGGTCAACGCGCATGACGATAACGCAGGTCCGCTCGGCCGCCCGTGCGCGCTCAAACGCGGCGGCGAAATCATCCAGCGATGCCGCTTCTTCGCTCAGCGCCCCCATCGCGCGGGCATGTGCGGCAAAGTCCACCGCGAACGGCTGCGCGATGGTCGGGCAGTCGGCGAACAGCGTGTTGAAGCTGGCATTTCCGGTGTTCTTCTGCAGCTTGTTGATAACGGCGAAGCCGCCATTGTCGAGCATCACGATGATCAGCTTATGCCCCGCGAGGACCGAGGAATAAATATCGGAGTTCATCAACAGGTAAGAGCCGTCGCCGACGAATACCACGGTCTCCCCCGCGGGCTGCCGCTCCGCCTGGGCGATCCTGGCCCCCCAGCCACCGGCAATCTCGTAGCCCATGCAGGAAAACCCGAACTCCACATCCACGGTGCCAATGCCAAGACTGCGCCAGTTGGCGGTCACCTCGGCCGGCAGCCCGCCTGCGGCGGCCACAATCCGGTCCTGCCCGGTGCAGCGGGCGTTCACCACGCCAATGGCCTGGGCATAGGTGGGCAGGCCATTTCGCGGCGCGGTATTGCGCGCCACATAGGCGTTCCAGGCCCGGCGCGCATCTTGCGCGTGCGCCAGCCATTCCGGCGGGGCACGATACCCCTCCAGCCTGCGGCCAAGCGCCGCCAGACCGGCTTGCGCATCGCAGACCAGGGGTAGCGACAGATGCTTGGCCGCATCGTGACGGCCCGCGTTCAGCCCGATAATCCGCGCGCGCCGGTCAAAGGCGGACCACGAGCCGGTCGTGAAATCCTGCAGCCGCGTACCGGCCGCCAGGATGACATCAGCCTCCGCGGCGATGGTGTTGGCGCTGTCCGAGCCTGTCACGCCGATCGGACCGATATTCAGCGGGTGGTCCCAGAGCATGTTCGCCCGCCCCGCGATGGTTTCAACCACTGGAATGCCGTGCGCGGTGGCAAAATCCGTCAGCTGCGCCACCGCCCCGGAATATTGCACACCGCCGCCGGCGATAATCATCGGGCGCCGCGCCTTCGCCAAAAGTGCTGCCGCTGCCTCAATCTCTGAAGGATCAGGGGGGCTGCGGCGAATACGGTGAAGACGGGGTTCGAAAAAATCCGCCGGATAATCATAGGCCCAGCCCTGCAAATCCTGCGGAAGCGCGAGAAAAACCGGCCCGCAATCGGCCGGGTCGAGCAGCGTGTTCAGCGCGGCGGGCAGGCTGTTCAAAAGCTGCGCCGGATGCGTGATCCGGTCCCAGAACCGGCAGACCGCGCGGAAGGCGTCGGTAACGCCAAGCGCCGGGTTTTCCGTGTGTTCAAGCTGCTGGAGCACCGGGTCGGGCAGGCGGGTCGCGAAATTGTCGCCGCATAACATGAGCATTGGCAACCGGTTGGCGTGGGCCAGCGCCGCGGCGGTCAGCAGGTTCGCCGTGCCCGGACCAGCCGAGGCGGTGCAGAACATAAAGCGCCGCCGTAGGTGCGCCTTGGCGTAACCAGCGGCGGCGAAGCCCATGCTCTGTTCGTTCTGGCCACGGTAGAGTGGCAAGATCGCGCGCGCCTCGTAAAGCGCCTCGCCCAGGGCGGGCGCATTGCCATGGCCAAAAATACCGAACCCCCCGGCGCAAATTCGCGTGCTTTGGCCGTCGATCTCGATGAACTGGCTGGCAAGGAACCGCACGATGGCTTGAGCCACGCTCAGTTGGAGCGTCAGATCCTTCTGTTCCACGCGTCTCTCCTGTTTTAAGGTGCTCTTGACCGCATTATCGCGAGTCCGGTACATAATTGCAAGCGATTGCAAAATCTTTTAAGGAACATTCCATGAGAAGCATCGGAATTGGCATCATCGGCGGCGGCTACATGGGCAAGGTACATGCGGTGGCGATGTCCGCCGTGGGCGCCGTTTTCAACACGTCCCTGCGGCCGCGGCTGGAAATGGTCTGCGCCACGAGTGACGCCTCGGCCGAGCGCTACCGCAGCGCCTACGGGTTTGCGCGCGCCACCTCGGACTGGCGTGAACTCGTAGCCGACCCCAGGGTTGAGGCCATCGTCATCGCCAGCCCGCAAGAGACCCACCGCGTTATCGCGGAAATGGCATTTTCCTTGAAAAAACCGGTTCTTTGCGAAAAACCTCTGGGTGCCAGCCTCGAGGACAGCGTGGCAATGGCCGCCGCCGCCGAGGCTTCGGGCGCGGTCAACATGGTGGGGTTCAACTATATCCGCACACCGGCTTCGCAATACGCCCGCGCCCTTCTGGCCCGCGGCGAGATCGGCAGGATCACCTGGTTTCGCGGCGAGCATACCGAGGATTTCGACGCTGATCCGCAAAAACCGGTCACCTGGCGCAGCTTTGGCCCGGCAAACGGCACGATGGGCGATCTGGCGCCGCACATGATCAACGCGGCCATCGCGCTGGCCGGTCCCATCACGCGGCTGAGCGCGGATATTGCAACCGTTTACACAGACCGGCCGGGTGCCGAAGGCCGCCCGATGAACGACGACATCGGCCAGTTCATGTGCCGGTTCGCCAATGGCGCAATGGGGCATCTGAGCTTCAGCCGCATCGCGACCGGGCGGAAGATGGGCTACGCTTATGAAATCACCGGCACAGAGGGCGCGATCCGCTTCGATCAGGAGGACCAGAACGCTCTGTGGCTTTACCGCGCATCTGATCCTCAGGCCGAACGCGGCTTCCGCAAGATCCTCACCGGCCCCGCCCACCCTGACTATCTGGCCTTCTGTCAGGGGCCTGGCCACGGCACCGGCTATCAGGACCAGATCATCATCGGCGCGCGGGATTTTTTGCACGCCATCGAGACCGGCTCGCCGGTCTGGCCCACCTTCCGCGAGGGCATGGAAGTCAGCCGCGTGATCGCAGCGGCCCATGCCAGCCACGCCACAGGCGGCTGGATCGATTTGTAAACGCCCCACGCCGGGCCTGCCTCTCCTCCACCGGATTCTGAAAGGGTATCACCATGACAAAACTGAATTGGGGCATGATCGGCGGCGGCGAGGGCAGCCAGATCGGGCCGGCGCATCGGCTGGCTGCCGGGCTGGACGGGTATTTCGCGCTTGCGGCCGGCGCGCTGGACCATAATCCAGCCGCGGGGCGCGACTTTGGGCAGCGGCTGGGATTGGCCCCAGAGCGCGCCTATGGCGACTGGCGGGAGATGCTGGAGGGTGAGCGCAACCGTCCAGACCGTGTTGATCTCGTCACGATCGCCACGCCCAACGCCACTCATTACGAGATTTCAAAGGCCTTTCTCGAGGCAGGCTTCAATGTTCTGTGCGAAAAGCCGATGACCGTGACCGAGGCCGAAGCCGAGGATCTGGTGCTCGCCGCCCGCAAAGCCGGACGTATCTGCGCCGTGAATTATGGCTACACCGGCTATGCCTTGGTGCGGCACATGCGGGCCATGGTGGCGCGGGGCGATCTGGGTAAGATCCGGCTGGTTGTCGCGGCGTTCGCCCACGGTCACCATGCAAACGCCGCCGAGGCTGATAACCCCCGCGTGCGCTGGCGTTATGACCCGGCGCAGGCGGGCGTCTCCGCCCAGTTCGCCGATTGCGGTATTCATGCGCTGCATATGGCCGCCTTCGTAACAGGGCAGGAGGTTGCGCGCTTGTCGTCAGACTTCGTCTCATGCCTGCCGGGCCGCATCCTGGAGGATGATGCCATGGTCAATTTTCGTATGGATGGCGGCACGGTCGGGCGGCTCTGGACATCATCGGTTGCCATCGGGCGCCAGCACGGGCTCACGCTCCAGGTTTTTGGTGAAACCGGCGGTCTGCGCTGGGCGCAGGAACAACCCAACCAGCTTTACTATATGCCGCTCGGCCAGCGCCTGCAGGTGATAGAGCGCGGCGAGGGCAATCTTTCGCCCGAGGCGGACCGCGCAAGCCGGGTTACGGTCGGCCATGCCGAGGGTATGCCGCTGGCCTTTGGCAACATCTATCGCGACCTGGGCGAAAACTTGCTGGCGCTGCGGGCCGGGCGGAGGGCTGAACCGGCGGTAACGCTGTTCCCCACGGCGGAAGACGGCCTGCGCTCGATCGCGGCGATCCATGCCGCGGTGGCCTCCGCCAAGGCCGAGGGCGCCTGGGTCGATGCGCGGCCAAAACTGTTCCGTTAATCGTGGCCCGCGGCGGCGTGAATCTGGTCAGGGCAGGGGGCGCAGGGTCGCCCGTTCGACGATGCGGCAGGGAAACAGCCGCGCTTCGGGCAGGCGGCCGGGGTCGGAAAACCGTGACTGCATCAACTCGATCGAAGCCTCGACGATGGCGGCGAAAGGTTGGTGGATCGTTGTCAGGTCAATGCCGGTCCAGGCGGCCAGCGCCATGTCGTTCAACCCGATGATGCCGATGTCGCCCGGCACGGCCAGGCCCGCTTTGCGGATCGCCGCAAGGGCGCCGATGGAGAGCACGTCGTCGGCGCAAAAATAGGCTTCCGCCCAAGGTGCCGCCAAAAGCCGCGTCATTTCGTCGCGTCCGGCATCGAAGCTGTAGGCGCCCGCGTAGCTCGCGGTTGCGCTGATCCCCGCCGCCTCGGCGACTTCCAGAAATCCCTGGCCGCGATCCTGCGTCGTCGAAGCGTCTTGCGGCCCGCCAAGAAAGCCGATCCGCCGGTAGCCGCGCGCGATCAGCGTTCTGGCGGCGATGCGCCCGGCATCGACATTGTCGATACCCACAACCGGAACGACGGGCGTGCGCGTGGCGCGGCCAAAGGCATGAACAACCGGCATGCCGGCAGCCTGAAAGGCCGCGGCAAACCCATCGGCAACGTGCGAGGACGCCACAATCACCCCGTCGACCGAATATTGCTGCAGCATTCCGACCGATCGCTTCGGATCGGTTTCCTCCGATAGGTTGACGAGCAGCGGCCGCAGACCTTTTTCCTGCAGGCCACGGGTGAAAAGATCAAAAATCTCCAGAAAAACCGGGTTATGAAAATTGTTCGACACCAAACCGACCAGCTGGGTCTTGCGGGTCATCAGGCTGCGCGCCAGAATATTGGGGCTGTAGTTAAGCTCGGCCGCGGCTTTTTCGACCTTGGCGCGGGTCCTGGCGGAGACTGACGCGCCAGGCGTAAATGTCCGTGACACCGCAGCCCGCGACACCCCAGCCCGTTGCGCCACGTCTTTAAGTGTAATCGCCATGCAGATGCCGCAACCCTCGCCCTTTATTCACCTCAAACGAGTGTCCTGCCCCTGAAACCCGCAGCGTGCGCAGCGGACGGCAGGGACGAGCAGGCCACTGAAAACAAAACGCTCGTGCCCCGCAAAGAAAGATATTCTGATGCCACGAACCTTAGAATCGGGACACTAGCGATGAATCGCTTCCTTGTCATTTCGCCGGCGCCGAAATCGCTTAGAGCCGGAGCGCTTTAAGTGCGATACAGACTTCAAATTGGCCCGCAATGAGGGGCAATCTGAAGTCATCGCGCCCTAAACGGAAAGCTTGGTCATGTTCGAGGAACAGTTCGATTATATCATCGTTGGCGGCGGCACCGCCGGGTGTCTGCTTGCCAACAGGCTGAGCGCGGACCCCGCCATGCGGGTGCTTCTGCTCGAGGCCGGCAAGAAGGACAATTATCCCTGGATTCATATTCCCGTGGGGTATCTTTACTGCATCGGCAATCCCCGCACTGACTGGCTTTACCGCACCCAGCCCGAAAAAGGGTTGAACGGGCGTGTACTGCGCTATCCCCGCGGCAAAACGCTGGGTGGCAGTTCGTCGATCAACGGCATGATCTATATGCGCGGGCAAGCACGAGATTATGATGGCTGGGCGGCGCTGACCGGCGATGACGCCTGGACATGGCAAAACGTCCTGCCCGATTTCAAGCACCATGAGGATCATTACCGCCTCGATGACGGCGCGGACCCCAGCACCGGGCAGGGCCGCCGGTTCTCCGGGATGCACGGCCATGGCGGCGAATGGCGCGTTGAGAAGCAGCGCCTGAAATGGGAGATTCTGGAAGCCTTTGCCAACGCCGCCGTTGAAGCCGGCGTGCCGCGCTCGGCTGATTTCAATACCGGCGACAATGAAGGCGTCGGGTATTTCGAGGTCAACCAAAAATCCGGCTGGCGGTGGAATGCCTCGAAGGCATTTCTGCGCCCTGTGAAGAACCGCCCCAACCTTGCCATTTGGACGCAGGCGTCCGTCAGCAAGCTGCATATCGAGACAACCCCCTCCGGGCTCAAGCGCTGCGCGGGGGTTGAGCTCATCCGTTCAGGCGGCGCGATGACCGTGCGCGCCAGGCGGGAGGTGATTCTCTGCGCCGGCGCCATTGGCTCGCCGCTGATCCTGCAACGCTCGGGCGTCGGCCCGGCCGCGTTGCTCAGGGAGCACGGCGTCAACATCATGCTGGATCTGCCCGGCGTGGGTGAAAACCTCCAGGATCATCTACAGATCCGCACGGTGTTCAAAGTCTCGGGCGTGGCAACCCTGAACACGCTGGCCAACAGCCTGATCGGAAAGGCGAAGATCGGGCTTGAATACATGCTCACGCGCCGCGGGCCGATGAGCATGGCTCCCTCGCAGCTCGGCGCCTTCACGCGCTCCGATGAAAGCCGCGCGTACGCCAATCTTGAATATCATGTCCAGCCGCTCAGCCTTGATGCCTTCGGGGAGCCGCTGCACAAAACCCCTGCGTTTACAGTGAGTGTTTGCAACCTCAACCCCACGAGCCGGGGCAGCGTGCGCCTAACCTCGCCGGCCCAGGATGCCCCGCCGGCGATTGCGCCGGATTATCTCAGCACCGATGAAGACCGCCAGATCGCCGCCAGCAGCATCAGGCAGATCCGCATGATTGCCGCCAAACCGGCACTGGCGAAATACCAGCCGGTTGAATGGAAACCAGGCGCGATGTTTGAGAGCGACGCCGAACTTTACAAGCTTGCCGGAGACATCGCGAACACCATTTTCCACCCCGTGGGCACAACCAGGATGGGCCAGGCTGACGACGCCATGGCCGTGGTGGATAGTCACTTGCGCGTGCGCGGCTTGGCCGGCCTGCGCGTTGTGGATGCCGGTGTGATGCCCGCGATCACAAGCGGCAACACCAACGCGCCGGTCCTGATGATCGCCGAGAAAGCCGCGCGCTGGATCATCCGCGATGCTCAGGCAAACGTATGAGCCAGACCTTCCGTATGAGCTCTGAAATGCATCGTCATGCAGGCCAGATGCGCCGCTCCCGCCACCCGGCCTATTTCAGCAACCCCAGGCGCGGAATGTCGATCGCCGGGCAGCGGTTCATCACCACGCGCAGCCCCGCCGTCCGCGCCTTTGCCGCCACCGCCTCGTTGATGATTCCCAACTGCATCCAAATGGTTTTCGCCCCCAGGCGGATCGCGTCATCAACCGGCGCGGCCACGTCCGCCGCCTTGCGGAACAACTCCACCATATCCAGCGGCGCCGCCTCATCCAGCGTGGCCACCACCTTGCGGCCAAGAATCTCCTGCCCCGCCAGCCCCGGATTCACCGGCGTCACATCATACCCCTGGCCCAGCAAAAACTGCATCACTTCATGTGATGCCCGCTCCGGCTTCGCTGAAGCTCCGACCAGCGCGATACGCTTCGTACCGGTCAAAATCTGGCGGATTGTATCGTCGGACATTGCTCTTCCCCCGTTGCGGCGCTCCGGCTAAGCCATGCACCATGAAAAAATCACTTGCCGCCTGTATGGCCCTGTGCCTGCTCACCTTCCTGCTCTGGATGGCGCCCAATCAACCCCAGGCAGCCGATGTGACCATGACGGCGGGAAAGTTCAACTCCCTGTCTTACGCGCCCTACCGCGCCTGGCAATCGCCGCAGGATAAATCCTACCCAACCCCGGCGGAAATCTCCCAGGATCTGGCGCTGGTGGCCACCCATGCCGAGGGCATCCGCACCTATTCCTCGGTTGAGGGCACACTCCCCGCTACCCTGGCCGCGATCCGCAACCATACTGACATCGTGGGCCTGGCCAAGCAGGCCGGGCTGAAGGTCTGGCTCGGCATCTGGCTCAGTTCCAACCCGGCGGACAACGCCAAGGAAATGGCGGCCGGCATCGCCGAGGCCAACGCCTACCCCAACACCGTCACCCGCGTCGTCGTCGGCAACGAGGTGCTGTTGCGCCGCGATCTCTCGGTGCAGGACCTCATCGCTGACATCGATGCGGTACACGCGCGCGTGAAACAACCGGTCGCCTATGCCGATGTCACCCATTTCTGGAAGCAGTTCCCCCAGGTCGCCCCGCATGTGAACATCGTGATGATCCATTTCCTTCCGTATTGGGAGAACACGCCGCTCAGCGTCAGCCAGGCCCTGGCCAGCATCAAATCCACCACGGATGAATTCAAGGCGCTCTTCCCCGGCGAGCAGATCTCCATCGGTGAAACCGGCTGGCCCTCGCGTGGCCGTTCGCGCGGCCCCGCCGTGCCCTCGCGCGTCAACGAGGCGGTGTTCCTGCGCCGCTTCGTCTCCCTGGCGAACCAGGAGGGCGTGGACTACAACCTGATCGAAGCTTTCGACCAGCCTTGGAAATATGAGGACGAAGGCGTGGCGGGCGCCAATTGGGGCATCTGGACCACCAACCGGGAGCTGAAATTCCCGCTCACCGGCCCCGTGATCGAGCATCCGCACTGGCCCTGGTACGCGCTGCTGGGCGCACTCTCAGGCTGCCTGCTGTTCGTGGCCGGGGGCTTCAGGAACCTACGCCTAGCGGTTCCCGCCTTCGCGCTTGGCAACGGCTTCGCCTTCGCCTGCATGGGCACGCTGCCAATGCTTTATGATAACTGGCTGCGCCTGGACGCGCTGGTCAATCTGCCGCTGCAAGCGCTCTTCGCGTTTCTGGTCATCCGGCGCGCGGGCGCCGTCCTTGCCGGCGCGCCCCTGCCGCCTGACGCCACCGGCGCGCAAACCCTGGCGGCCCTGCGCCGGGGCAAATTCCCCCTCACATACAATTCCCTCTGGTTCATCTTCCTGGCCAGCGCCGCCGTCTTCGAGGTCATGCTGGTGTTCGCCGGGCGCTACCGCGATGCCCCCATGCCGGTGTTCATCATCCCCGTCATCGCCGCCGCCATCCGGCTCTGGAGCCGCGACAGACCCGGCAACATCGCCTGGGAGGAAATGCTCGCCGCCGATACCCTGGCCGTGTTCGCGGGGCTCGATACCATCGTCGAAGGCGCCGGCAATCTGGATTTCCTGCGCTGGAGCCTGGCCGCCGTGCTCATGGCCGCGCCGGTTCTGCTGGCGCAATGGGGCCGCCGCCGCGCCGCGCGGCACCTTCAGATGCAGCCATAAGCCATAAAAAAAGGCCGGGAGACGCGCCCCGGCCTTAACCTTCGCTCTCTATCTTTGTAATTTAAGGCCGGGTGTTATCAGGCTCTAAAACCCCCGGCTCGCTTAATCCTCGTGCGCGGGGATGCCGGTGTCGGTCATCATCTCGATGCGCCCGGTAATCTGCCCGCCGTCTTCCACCTGCAGGCGGCGGCAGCGCGCGGTGCCCAGCACCCGGCCCGAGGAGCGGACGATGAGCGCATGCCGGGCGACCAGCGTACCATCGATGGTCCCCGCGACCTCAGCCTCGTCCACCTCAACCTCGCCCTTGAACAAGCCGCCCTGGGCGATGGAGAGTTCGACCAGACCGTTGATCATGGCGGCTTCCACGGTGCCTTCAACCACCAGGCGCTCGGCATCCTGCACGGTACCCTGCACGCTGATGCCACGGCCGACCACAAGCGTGCGGCGCTGGCCGTCGTCGCGCGGCGTGGCGGCGGCGGTGCTGCTCACGGTGGAGCGCGCCGGTACGGCGGCGGTGGCGGGGGCGGGCATATGCGGCGTGAACGGGGAACGGGCCATGGGAGTCTCCTTGAAATTGTATTGAGCCGTGACGGCGGCCGTGGCGTCATCAGGGCCGGCCGCCGGGGCTGGCGGCGCCGGGGTCTCGGCGGCCGGCAGCGGCGGTGCTGCGGGTTTCGGCTCTTCAGGCTTGCGTTTGTTGAACACGAATCCTCCGTGGCACAAAAATGGTAGCGCTTGGCTAGCACGGGCCGCCGCCCCGGGACAACCTCAGCCATGCGGCCCCAACATTTGCCCGCGCGGCGCCAGCAGTGGTATCGCCGGGCGCAAAACCATTGGAGAGACCAGCATGGCCGTCACCCGTTACGATATCACCGGCATCGGCAATGCCATCGTTGACCTCTTGTTGCCAACCGATGACGCATTTTTAAGCCGCCATGGCATGCCAAAGGGCGGCATGTCGCTGATTGACGCTGACACCGCCACCCGGCTCACCGCCGCCATGCAGGGCGGGTTGACCGCTTCGGGCGGTTCGGTTGCCAACACCTGCGCGGTGGCCGCAGCACTTGGCGCGCGCGCCGCCTTCCTCGGCAAGGTCGCGGCGGATGAGATGGGCGAGACGTTCCGCCGTGAGATCACCGCGCATGGCGTGCATTACCCCACCGCGCCGCTGCAGGCGCACATCCCCACCGCGCGCTGCCTCATCCTGGTCACGCCCGACGGCCAGCGCACCATGAACACCTATCTCGGCGCCGGCGGCGAATTCTCGCTGGCTGACCTGGATGAAACCGTCATCGCCGCCTCCGCCGTCACCTATCTGGAAGGTTATCTGTTTGATCCCCCGGCCGCCCAGGCCGCCTTCGCCGAAGCCGCCCGCACCGCCCGCGCGGCGGGGCAGAAAACCGCTCTCTCCCTCTCCGATGCGTTCTGTGTCGACCGCCACCGCGACGGCTTCCGCCGTCTTATCGCTGAAGGCGTTGACATCATCTTCGCCAACGAGGCCGAAATCTGCAGCCTGTATCAGCGTAACGACTTCGCCGAAGCCGCGGCGGATGCCGCCCGCGAGATCAACCTCGCGGTGCTCACCCGCAGCGAGGCCGGCAGCATCATCCTGCATGAGGGCACACAAACCCATGTCGGCGCATCGCCAACCCAGGTGGTGGACACCACCGGCGCTGGCGATGCCTACGCCGCGGGCTTCCTCACCGCCTACACCAAGGGCGCCAGCCTGCACGCCGCCGGCGTGTTGGGCGCCAGGGCCGCGGCGCTGGCGATCAGCCGGATCGGCGCGCGCCCGCCGGCCGATGAACTGCGAGCGCTGGTTTAAATCGCATGACCCTGGCGTTGATCCTCCTGGCGCTGGCTTCCTTCATCGCCGGCGCGCAGAACGCGCTGGCAGGCGGCGGCTCGTTCCTGGTGTTCCCGGCCTTGCTGTTCACGGGGCTCAACCCGCTCGCCGCCAATATCACCTCCACCATCGCGCTGTTCCCCGGCCAGGTAACAACCTCGCTCGCCGGGCGCAGCCTGGTGGAGGGAGCGGCGGGGCTTTCCATTCGCATGCTGGTTGGCATCAGCCTGGTTGGCGGGGGAATCGGCGCGGTCCTGCTGCTCGCCACCCCTGTCAGCATTTTCACCCATCTCGTGCCTTATCTGGTGCTGTTCGCCACCGCCGTTTTCGCCTGGGGCAGCTTCGTCGCCAAAAAACGCGCCGAGGACGAGCCCGCCCACATCACCCCGCGCGCCGCCATGGTCTCGCAAATGCTCATCGCGATTTACGGCGGCTATTTCGGCGGCGGCATCGGCATTCTCATGCTGGCGGCACTCACCGCGGCCGGGCTTTCCGTGCGCCACGCCGGTGCGACCAAGAACATGCTGGCCGGCGTCATCAATGTCGCGGCTGTTGTCATTTTCGTCGTACAGACCAGCGTGCAATGGTATATCGTCCTGCTTGTCGCGGTCTGCGCCATTCTCGGCGGCCAGCTTGGCGTCTACATGCTCCGGCGGATCAACGAAACCGTGCTGCGTGTCAGCATCACCGCCATCGGCATCCTGCTTACCATCGGCCTGTTCCTGCACGCGGGGTGATCCTGCGGCGTGGCCTTGGGGCCTGAGGATGCTTCGCGTTTCCGGGGCGCGCTGGCGTGCCGCGCGGCGCGCTTGCCTACATTTTGTTTTTCCGGATAACTCCCTCATCAGATGACAGTTCCGCAAGGTGTCCCCTCTAAAGCCGGCGTTGTGCCACGCAAGCGGCGGCGCTCCCGCATGGCGGCGTTGCTTACCGGCGGTTGCCTGCTCGGCCCGTGCCTTCCCGCGCTCGCGCGGGCGCAACAATCCCGCCCCTTCAGCATCAATGTGGAGCCGTCCTATTTCGGCGGCACCTTCGCAACCGCGCATACCATCCGGGTCTACGAACTGCCGCTGAGCCTGGAATACCACCGCGCCAGGCTGCGCCTGCGGCTGGAAATTCCCTACATCGCCCTCCAGGGCGCTGGGCTGCTCAACGGCGGTTCGGTGATCCAGACCAGCGGCCACCCCGTATGGCGCACCGGCCTGGGCGACATCTGGGCCGCCGCCAGCTACCGTGTGCTCGATACCTCCGGCCTCAGACCCTCCATCAGGCCCTATGTGAAGATCAAGGTCCCCACGGCCTCGCGGTCCAACGGGCTTGGCACCGGTCAGCCCGATGTTGAATTCGGCAGCCATTTTGAATGGAACATATCCGGCCGCCTGCTGCCCTACGCGCGGGCCGGCTACCGGATGGCCGGCCGCGCGCGCGGGTTAAAGTTGCAGAACACACTAACATTTGAAGCCGGTGCCAGCCTCGCCGTGCCCTACCATGGCTATGTCACCGCGCTGTTTCTTGACAATGGAACGCCTCAGCGCGGGGCGGGGCCGTTTGAACAGTTGATCGCGGCCTACACTGTCAGGCTCAGCCCGGCGCTTGATTTTCAGACCTATCTGACCCGCGGCCTGACGCCCAACAGTCCAAAATTTGGCGCGGGCATGGGGTTTACTGAAAAATTCTGACATCGGATTTTCCGGTTGTTATCTATTTTTAAGTACAATCCAGGATAGTTTTTTCGCACTTGACTGTGGGATTTTATTCCACGATATGGAATTGTACCGGCACACATGCCTCGCAATCGCGCTTATCGTAGCGTGAAGACGGGCGTGTCCCGAGAAGCGATGGGAGCGTTCCAGGTGAAGCGTCGTAGGGTTGTCTCGTCCGGCGGAGATCGCAATGCCGGCTGAACCTGCCGCGCCGGACAATTCGCGGCCCGCGCCATTGCGTGATTGCCTGGTATGTGAAACCACCGCCGCCGCCGCCCGGGAACTCGCCGCCGCCAAAACGGGCCGCAAGCTCGTTGCGTGCGGGAATTGCGGTTTCACTTACGCCCCCCTGGCCGCTTCCCCCCCGGCGGATGGTGCCGTAGCGCATCCGGGCGATGCGCTTCTGCGCTGGGTGGACCGTGCGACAAGCTGGCGGCGGTTCATGTTTTCCATGCTGCAGCCTCATGAGCTTTTGAATCATCTGGGCCCCGCCTCAGGCAATGTGGTGGATGTCGGCTGCCACCGTGAAACGCTGAAGTCCGTCTCGCGGCGTTTCTCCATCTATGGGCTGGAGGCATTCCCGGAGCTTTCCACCCGTGCCCGTACAGAAGCCGCGCAATCTGGCGCCACGATCCTGAGCACCACCGCGGCGGAAGGCCTCTCCCGATTTCCCGACCGTTCGCTGGCCGGGGTGATGCTTCATTCACATCTGGAGCGAGACGCCGATGCCCGCAGCGTGGTTGAACTGCTGAGCCGCAAGCTCAGGCTTGATGGCATCGCCATCCTGAAACTCTCGAACTACGGTTCCATCAACCGGCGGATCATGGGAAAGCGCTGGTATAAATTCAGCTTTCCTGAATATCTCAACTATTTCAGAAGACGCGACATCGCCGCCCTGGCATCGTGCTTCGGCCTGGAGGCATCTTTTCCCTTCCTGCTCTCTTTGCCCACGGATGATAATTTTGTCGCGATCCTAAAGCCTAAAATACCGGCTGAAATATATTAGCGGGCGATCCAGCCTGCAGATCACCCCGCCGCGCGGGCAGCAAAGCCCCCCGCAAACCTACCCAGCCAGCCCGGCACGAAAGGCCAAAACCATTGTCATTTCTCATCTCCATCCTCAAATCCATGTCGGCGGCTGATTATACGCTCTTCGCGCTCGTGGGGGTTTTTGTCCTCTCGGCGTGCCGGATCCTGAACCGGGAGATTTCGCTCGCCGGCGTTTTCCTCGCCGTTGCGTTTCCCGCCGGTGCTTTCCTGTTCATGCTGATCCCGGTTGGCGCCAGAGCCAGTGCGGGCGGCCGGACCAAAGCGGTTTCAGGCGCCTGCGGGTAGCGGTACGGGGTGCAATCATAAGTTGAATTGTGATGGTGCGTTTCATCTGTCCTCAGGCTGGCGCTTGATGAATAACGGCCATCCCCGTCCGGCACTTGCAAAACCAGCGCATGCCGCTATGTGGAACAAAGTCACACAGTTCCAGGGCGCGGCCCTGGTCATGCCCGCCGTGGGGGAATAGCACAGGACGCGATGGACGCAGATGTAGAAACCATGGTGCGCCGCCTGCTCAGCCCGCTCATCGCCTATCTGATGCAGCGGGGGCTGGGCTATATCGCGCTGCGCGATCTGCTGAAAAGAATCTACGTCGAGGAGGCGCTCGGCCGTCACAACGCCGAGGATGCGCCGACGGACAGCAGCATCAGCCTGGTTACCGGCATCAACCGCCGCGAGGTTAAACGTCTGCGCGATGACGCGCTGCAGGCGCGCCAGAGTGAAACACGCGACCCGATGTCCGGCGTCAACATGGCCGCGCGCGTGGTGGCGACATGGGCCTCCGCCCCGGCCTTCCTTGATGCCGAGGGCGAGCCAACCCATCTGGGCACGCGCGGCAGCGACCCTGAACCAAACTTCGATTCGCTGCTGCGCGCGGCAAAGGTCGATGTCCGGGCCCGCACCGTGATCGAGGAGCTGCACCGGGCGGGAATCGTCGAGCGTGACGACGAGGACCGGCTGTACCTGCTGCGCGCGGCCTTCACCCCAGGCACGCCGAAGGACAAAATGCTGTTTCTCGCCGCCAATGTGAGTGATCACCTACGCAGCGGGCTGCATAATCTGGAGCCGGGTAACCGCCCGTTCATCGAACGCGCGCTATTCCACAACGCGATGACTGCCGGCCAGATGGAAGCGGTCCGTCCCATGCTCAGCGAAATGGCGGACAGAATGCTCAGGCGGGCCAACGCCAAATTGCTGGACAGCAGCCCAGCCCCCGAGTCCGAGGCCCCCGGCCAGCCGCTGAAACGGCTGCGCCTTGGCGTGTATTATTATGAAACCAGCACCGAAGACCAACCCTGACATGGCCTTGCCTCCGCAACCCCCTGTGCAACGTCCCGGGCGGGCCGCGCGCGGGAGGGCTGCTGCTCTGCTCGGGCTGGCGGTGGCCGTGTTTTCCCTCTGCGCCGCG
Organism: Acidocella sp.; assembly: GCF_013044125.1. Classification (GTDB taxonomy): domain Bacteria; phylum Pseudomonadota; class Alphaproteobacteria; order Acetobacterales; family Acetobacteraceae; genus Acidocella. Next base: position 27,235 of record NZ_JABEVC010000122.1, read on the forward strand.
GCAACCCCGGCGCGGGCGCAGGCATCCGGCGGTGAGCCCGGCGGCATCGGCGGCACGGGCGTCAGTTCCGGCCCCGGCGGCATCGGCGGCACGGGCATCGCCCGCCCCGGCATGCCGATCACCGGCTATGGGCCAATCCAGGCTTTTGGCAGCGTGTTCGTGAACGGCCGTGAATATGCGCTCAATGGCCGCACGCTGGTCGTCATCGACGGCGCCCCCGCCACGGTATCCTCGCTGCGCGTGGGCGAAACCGCCGAGGTAAAAGGCGTTGTCACCACGCCGCGCAGCGGCTACGCCCGGGAAATCACAGTCGTTCACCCCATCATCGGCCCGGTGAGCCATATCGCCGCCGATGGCCGCAGCGCCATCGTGCTGGGTCAACATGTGGTCGCGGCGCATCGCCAGGCGCTTTTCTCCGGCCTGCGCGCCGGCGCGCTGGTTGCGGTCTCCGCGCTGCCCCGGCCCTCGGGCGACTGGGTTGCGCAGCGGGTAACCTCCTTGCCCCCGGGCAACCGTTTTCAGCTGGCGGCGGAAGTCACCTCGCTGGCGCCCGGCCGGCTGGCGGTCGCGGGTACAAGCATGCAGGCGCCGCCCGGCCTCACGGCGGGGCTTGCCCCCGGCGAGCGGGTCATCGTCAGCGGCACCATCACCCCCCAGGGCCTGCTCGCCGCCGCCGCCACGCCCGCGCCCGTAGCGCTCGGCGCGCCCGGAACCCTGGTTGAGGTCCGCGGCTATTTCCAGACCAGCGCCAAGGGACAACTCGTCACCGCCGATGGCCTGGCTGCCTCCGGCGCACCGGCGGGGCTGGATCTCAATGGCCAGCATCTGGTCGAAATTCAGGGGGAGCTGACCGCCGCGGACTCCATCGCGATCGACCAGATCGACACTGAAATGCTCGATGCCGAGGATCTGATCGGCGCCCCGGCCCGCGCCGGGAGCGTGGGACCGGCCGCCTCATCGCCACCCGAGGAAACTTCGGCCGGTGCTGCCCCGAAATCCGCTATCTCAGAGCCGGATGGAGCGCTCGAAACAGCCCCCGCGCACGATCTGCCCGAGGTTGAAACGCCAGAGGTCGAATCGCCCGAGATTGAAACGCCCGACCTTGAGGCGCCGGAAATTGAAACGCCCTCGAAAGACTAAACGTTGAAATGTCTCTACATTATACGGATAGAGGCGATGTCAGACTTCAAACTGGCCCGCAAAGCGGGTTAATCTGAGGTCATCACGCGAGCGCGATCGTTTGAGGTTCGCTCAGCCGAGCTGAGCCGAAAGCGTGAATCGCCCTCAGAAAAATGGCCAGAGCCTGATCGCACTTAAACCCATCAGGCTCCTAGCGCCGCGAAAAATCGACGATCCCGGCAAACCCGGTCTCGGTGCCAAAGGCGAGGTGCGAGCCAGAGGGATTCCACGCAAGTGCGGTAATGGCGCCGCGTCCCGGCCCGCAAACAGGCAGGATGTGCTCCTGCGCAATATCTGCGATCAGCAGCAGGCCGGTATTGAACCCGGCGGCCAGCACCTCGGTCTCCGGGTGGCAGGCGATGCGCTTGGCGATGCCGTCGCCCATGCCAAGCTCCAGCGGGGCCTTACCCATCGGCCCGCCGCCGAAGAAGGGCCACAGCACGATGGTATCGGCCCCCGCGGTGGCCAGCCAGCGTCCCGAGTGCGTAAAGCCAAACGATTCGCACTTGGCCGGGTAGCCCGCCATGCGCATGTGCTTGCCTTCCGGCAGGGTCCATCCGTGCAGGGCGTTTTCCTGCATGGAGGTCACCAGCGCCTCGCCCTGCGGATGAATGGCGACTCCGGTATGGCTGCCCTTCCACTCCAGTTTGCGCGGCGTCTCCGAGGTGGAGGCGGTGAACCACAGCGATGCGCCATTATAATGTGACGCGGCGACCCGCTTGCCCTTGCTGTCGAAGGCAATGCCGGTGACGGTGCTGGGGTGGGGCAGGGCGCGCAGCGCCTCGCCCTTGCCGTTGAACAGATGCAGAGTCTTTCCGGCGGCGGCGGCGAGCAGCGGGGTTTTTCCGGCGTAGCTCGCCACATGCTCCACCCATTTGGAGCCGTAGCGGGCAATTTCATCAATCTCGCCGTCCAGCCCCACGGCGAGCAACCGGCCGTCATCACCGCCGGTGATAAATCCCCCCGTCACCGGGTGCCGCGCCAGCGAGAGCACGGCGCCATTATGCGCCGGGATGCTGGTCCAGGTTTCAGCCGTGGCCATGCGCAGGCTGCCGTCGCCCATGGCGAAGGCGCAGCTGCGGCCGGTGGCATCAAAACAGGCGGCAATGGCATGGGCGCCGAGTTCAACGGTGTTGCCGCGGGAATTCAAAAGCTGGTCGAGGTCTGACATGTCCCGATCTCTGCCGAACTCGCGCGCCCTCGGCAAGACCAATCCGCCCCGCCGCCCCCAACTGTGGCAATTTTGCCGCGCCGTTTTCAAAATAATGCCCATTCGGAACTGTTTTGTCCCAGGCAGGGCATTCTTGAGATAGATCAAGGTTGCCGATCGTTCATACTGGCAGATCACCAGCCATCATTCAGCAGGAGAGCGCGATGAAGCGGAGTAGATTGAATTGGGCGAGTGCGGTGGGCGCATTGGCTGGCATAGCGGCGATAACGGCGATGCCGCGGGAGGCCAGGGCGATTCCCGCCTTCGCGGCGCAGACCGGTATGCCTTGTTCGGCCTGCCACATTGGTTTTCCACAACTCACCCCCTTTGGCCGTGCCTTCAAGATGGACGGCTATGTGCAGGGCGGCACCTTCCCGGACATTAAAAATTTCGCGGCCATGATGCAGGCTGGCTTTACCCAGCTGCACGATAAGGTGCCGGGCGGTCTGGCTCCTGATTTCAAGAGCAACAATGCCTGGTCGATCCAGCAAACCAGCCTGTTCTACGGCGGTGCGCTTGATGGCAAGATCGGCCTCGGTGGTTTCATTCAAGGAACCTACGATGGTATCGGCCATCAATTCCACTGGGATAATACGGACATTCGCCTGGCGCAGATGACCAACATCGGCAACAGGCGCCTGGTGTACGGCTTCACCTTCAACAACGCGCCGGGTCTCACGGATTTGTGGAACACGCTGCCGGCCTGGGGTTATCCCTTCATCCCGGCCGCGCTGGGTGTTGGCCAGACCGCCGGGCTACAGACCGCATCACTGGCGCAGGCCGTGGCTGGCGTGGGCGGCTACGGCGCGCTCAACGTCACACCATCAGATCTGCTGTACGGTGAGTTCGATCTGTACAAGGCCGTACCGAACCACACCGCCTATATGCTGGGCGTTGGGCCTGAAGCCGCGATCTCCGGGCCAATCCCCTACTGGCGCTTTGCCTTGCAGCACAGCTCTTGGAAGCAATCAATCGAGATCGGCACCTCTGGCCTGGTCGATCATCCTTACGCCTCCGGTTACACCCATGGGCCGACGGATACGCTGACCGATGTGGGCGTGGATGCGCAATACCAGTACATCACCGTGAAGCAGGCGTTCTCCGTGCAGGCGGCCTATGCGCATGAGTTCCAGCATTGGTCTGCAAGTTATCCGCTCGGGATCACAGCCAACCCGAATGATTCGCTGGACAGCATATCCATGAATGCCTCCTATCTCTGGCACCAGATGTTCGGCGTGACGGAAGCTTACGACAGCATCACCGGCAATGCCGATACCGGGCTCTATAACACCGGCACCAGCAACGCCAATGGCAAACCCAATACCCAGAGCTACACCACCGAGCTGGACTACTATCCGTTCAACACCGATGGCCCCAAGTTCTTCCCCTGGGTGAACGCCAAGTTCTTCATCGAAGACACCTTCTACACCCAGTTCAACGGGTTGGCGCATAACTACGACGGCAACGGCCGCTCCGCAGAAGCCAACGACGTGTTGTTCACGGGTATCTGGCTGGTGTTCTAATCACAGGGTAAAACCTGAAGTTACAAAAACCGGCTGGGGGGCTCCTCCCAGCCGGTTTTTTTTCATCAGACTATAATTGTCTTGAACTTGCAGTTCCGCCATGCAAAGATTGCGCATGGTTTTGGTAACCGCTCCCGTTGGGCTTAGCTTCAAGGAAGAACTTCTCCTTCTTTGCGCGCGCATAGGCTTCAGCCCTCCTCACGCTTAAGGTTTTTTCTTGCCCCGCGCCCAAGGCGCGGGCGCGATCATTAAATCTTTAGGGAGAAGCAGTTATGCTGAACAAAATGGGCGATGCCGCAAACTGGCAGAGCATTGATAATGCGTATCATTTACATCCTTTTACCGACCACAAGGCCCTGCATGAAGGCCGCGTGCGTGTCATCACCGAAGCTGATGGCGTATTTCTGAAAGACTCTGACGGCAACCGCATTCTGGACGGCATGGCTGGCCTGTGGTGCGTCAACGCGGGTTACAGCCGGCCGGAGCTGGTGCAGGCTGCCGCCGCGCAGATGACCAAACTGCCTTACTACAACACGTTCTTTAAAACCACGAACCCGCCGGCCGCCGCCCTCGCGCAGCGTTTGGCCAAGCTCGCCCCTGAGGGCATCAACCATGCCTTCTTCGCCTGCTCCGGCTCCGAGGCGGTGGATACTGCCCTGCGCACCGCGCGCGTTTACTGGCAGACCCTTGGCAAGCCGGAAAAGAAATTCGTCATCGGCCGTGAATATGGCTACCACGGTTCCACCACCCTCGGCGCTTCCGCCGGCGGTATGGTGGACATGCACCGCCAGGCGGGTGACATGCCAAACTTCACGCAGGTTCTGCCGCCGTACTGGTACGGTTACGGCGGCCAGATGAGCCCGGCCGAATTCGGGCTTTATGCCGCCAAACAGGTGGAAGATAAAATCAAGGAGCTCGGCGCTGATAACGTCGCCGCCTTCATCGGCGAGCCGTTGCAAGGCTCCGGCGGCGTCATCATCCCGCCGGAAACCTACTGGCCCGAGATCAACCGCATCTGTAAGGAGCACGATATTCTGCTGATCGCCGATGAAGTGATCTGCGGTTTCGGCCGCACCGGCAAGATGTTCGGCTCGGATTATTTCGGTATCAAGCCGGATATGATGACGGTCGCCAAAGGCATCACCTCAGGCTACATCCCGCTCTCCGCGGTGCTGCTGCATGACCGCGTGGCCAATGTCCTCATCAACCAGACGGGCGAGTATTATCACGGCTTCACCTATTCGGGGCATCCGGTTGCTTGCGCTGTGGCGCTGAAAAATCTTGACATCATCGAAGGCGAGGGGCTCGTTGAGCGCGCCGTGACGGTGGGCGAAGTGCTGCGCCAGAAATTCCACGAGGTGTTCGATGATCACCCGCTCGTCGGTGAAGTGCGCGGCATCGGGCTGATCGGCGGCATCGAGCTGAGCGCGGATAAGCGCACCCGCAAGTTCTTCGCCAAAAACGGCCGCGTCGGCCAGATCTGCCGTGATTTCTGTATCAACAACGGGCTGATCATGCGCGCCGTGCGCGATACCATGGTGTTCGCGCCGCCGTTGATCATCTCATATGATGAAATCGACACGATGGTCGCCCTGGCGAAAAAATCCTTCGACCAGACCTATGAAAAAGTGAAGCATGAGGTGGCATTGTGAGCGCGCCGGCGATTGCCGGCAACACCGATAAACTGGAGTTGATGGCCCAGGCTGAATATATTGAAGCCTTCATCATCGATGTGAACGGTGTGCCGCGCGGCAAGTGGCTGCAGCCGGACAAGGCGAAAGCCTTGCTCGGCGTCGGCATCGCCATGCCGCGCTCGGCCTTCCTGCTCGATATCTGGGGCCGTGACGTGGTCGAGGGCGGCATCGCGCTTGACACCGGCGACCCCGACGGCCTCTGCACCGCCGTCGCGCATTCCATCACCCGCATGGGCTGGGCGGACGGTACGGCCTGCCAAGCCATGCTGACCATGCGCGAAGCTGACGGCAGCCATTTCTATCTCGATCCGCGCGGCGTTCTGTCGCGCGTGCTGGAGCGCTTCACCGCCGCCGGCCTCACCCCCGCGCTGGGGGTGGAACTGGAGTTCTACCTGGTGGATCAAGGCCAGACCGGCGGTTTGAAAATCGCCCCCCGCGGGGCGGATTATTCCGGCTGGCGCGGCTGGCATATCGATGCGGTGGGCCTGGGTGAAATCCACGACTATCAGCCGATCCTGCGCGAGATGATGTCGAACGCAAAATCGCAGGGCATCACGCTGGAAACGCTGATCAGCGAGAACGGCCCCGGGCAGTTTGAGGTAACCCTGAAATACTCGACCGACGCGCTGCGCGTTGCCGATTCCGCGACGTTGTTCAAGCGTACCATCAAACAGGTCGCGCGCAAACACGGGTTGACCGCGACCTTCATGGCCAAGCCCTACGGGCAATGGGCGGGCAGCGGCATGCATGTGCATATGTCGGTGCTGGACCGTAATGGCAACAACATCTTCGCCGGTACGCCTGAGCGCGCCGCGCCAGTGCTCTACAACGCACTGGGCGGAATCATCAAGGCGCTGCCTGATACGATGCTAACCCTGGCGCCGCATGCCAACTCCTACCGGCGCTTTGCCCCCGGCGTGCACGCACCCACCTTCGGCGACTGGGGCCACGACAACCGCATGGCGGCGATGCGCGTCATCACCGCTGACCCGCACGCCTCGCGCATCGAGCACCGCGTCGCCGGCGCCGATTGTAACCCCTATCTCGCCTTCGCCTCGCTGCTCGGCTCGGCGCTGAACGGGATCGAGACCAAAGCCGACCCCGGCCCGGAAACCTTCGGCGAGCGGCGCAGCCCCAGCGCGCCCTCATTGCCCATCGCCTGGTCCGCGGCGCTCGAAAAATTCTCAGACTCCGCACATATCGCCAGCATTTTCGGCGCTGACTTCCAACGTGTCTTCACGGCCTGCAAACGTCAGGAGGTGAATGAAATGCGGCGGCGGATCTCCGATGTTGAATACGATGCGTATCTGGAGACCGCATGAGAAACGTCACAGTCGCGGCCACGCAAATGGCCTGCGGAGACAACGCTGCTGAAAACATTGCGCGGGCCGAAAAACTGGTCCGCGCGGCGGCGGCGCAGGGCGCGCAAATCATTCTGATCCAGGAATTGTTTGAAACGCCCTATTTCTGCCAGGACCAGATCCACGCCTGCTTCGGGCTGGCGAAATCCCTGGAGGAAAACGCGGCGGTCGAACATTTCGCGCCCATCGCCAAAGAGCTTGGCGTCGTGCTGCCGGTCTCGGTGTTCGAGCGCGCGGGCCAGAGCTTTTTCAACACAGTCGTCATCCTTGATGCCGATGGTGCCAATCTCGGCTACTACCGCAAATCCCACATCCCCGACGGCCCTGGTTACTCCGAGAAATTCTATTTCTCCCCAGGCGATACCGGTTTCAAGGTGTGGGACACCAAATACGCCCGCATCGGCGTTGGCATCTGCTGGGACCAGTGGTTTCCCGAAACCGCGCGCGCCATGGCGCTGATGGGCGCGGAACTGCTTTTCTTCCCCACCGCCATCGGCTCCGAACCGCAGGACTCCAAGCTGGATTCCAGCGGCCATTGGCAGCGCACCATGCAGGGCCACGCCGCCGCCAACCTCACCCCGCTCGTGGCTTCCAACCGTGTCGGCACCGAGCAGGGCGCCCGCGGCACGGCGATCACCTTCTACGGCTCCTCGTTCATCGCCGATCACACGGGCGCCAAAATCGCCGAGGCTGACCGTGTTGCGGAAACCTTCCTCACCGCCACGTTTGACCTTGAATCGTTGGCCCAAACCCGTGCCTCCTGGGGCGTCTTCAGGGACCGCCGCCCCGAACTATACACCCCGCTGCTCACGCTTGACGGCAGGCATATCCATAATGCCCGGTAAGGAAGCCTAACGATGACCACGCCGCGCGAACTTGGTTTTGCGATGCCGGCGGAATGGGCGCCCCATGCGGGGTGCTGGATAATCTGGCCCGAGCGGCCGGATAACTGGCGGCTGGGGGCTAAGCCCGCGCAGCACGCCTTCACGGCGGTGGCCTCGGCCATCGCCCGCTTCGAGCCGGTGACGATGCTGGTCAGCGCCCGGCAATTCGCGCAGGCCCGCGCAATGCTCCCGCAAGCGGTGCGCGCCGTTGAGCTTAGCACCAACGATTCCTGGGCGCGCGATGTGGGCGCGTCCTTTCTGCTCAACCCGGCAGGGGATCTCGCCGGGGTGGACTGGCCCTTCAACGCCTGGGGCGGGCTGCAGGGCGGCTTATATTTTCCGTGGGATCTGGACGATCAGGTGGCCGCCAAAATGCTTGAGCTGGAGCGCGCCCGGCGTTTCCGCGCGCCAAAAATCATCGAGGGCGGAGCAATTCACGTCGACGGCGAAGGCAGCGTGCTCGTTACGGAGGCATGTCTGCTCAACGAGAACCGCAATCCGGGGGCCACGCGCCAGGAAATGGAGCGGGTGCTGCAAGACTATCTCGGCGCCTCGCATGTCATCTGGCTGGGCGAGGGCGTGCCCGGCGATGAGACCGGCGGCCATATTGATAACCTGGCCTGCTTCGTGCGTCCCGGCGTGGTGCTGCTCAGCTGGTGCGACGATCCGGCCGACCCGCATTACCAAGTCTCGCGTGCTGCCGAGGCACGTTTGCAGGGTGCGCGTGATGCAAAGGGCCGCCCGATCGCGGTCGAGCATATCCCGATGCCCACGCCGATGTTCATCTCCGCTGAAGAAGCCGCCGGTGTTGACCATGGCGAGAACGGCATGAACCGCGCCGCCGGCGAACGCCTCGCCGCCTCGTATGTGAATTTTTATATTGCAAATGGCGCGATAATTGCACCATCCTTTGGAGTGGCAACGGATGCCGCGGCCCGGGCCGTGCTGGCCCGGCTGTTTCCAGAACGAGAGATCGTGATGGTTCCGGCGCGTGAAATTCTTCTGGGTGGGGGCAATATCCATTGCATCACCCAGCAGCAACCAAGGACTGAAAATTGAAAGTCTAAAGGCTAATCCAATAAAAAAGGGGGCTACGACTATAATGAGCACAAAATTAAAATCAAATTCTCTAACGTTTTTTGAATCCATCATCATGGGAATCGCGGGCTCCGCGCCAGGATTCTCCATTGCCGTGGCCATCGCGGGCCTGCTGGCGACTGCCGGCGCGGTTTCGCCAAATGCGCTGCTGGTATTCGCCGTTCCCATGCTGGGGATTGCGGTCGCCTACAAGGGCCTCAATGTTAAAATGACAAATGCCGGCGCCGCCTATGAGTGGACCAAATCGGTGTTCGGCGGGTTTTTTGGCTATTTCTCCGGCTGGGCGCTGCTCATCGCCGCCATGGTGTTCATGGTCACGGGCAGCGTGCCGCTCGGCACCGCGACCATTGATCTTTTCGATCCCGCCCTGGCGAGCAATGTGGTGTTGACCACCTTCATCGGCGCGCTCTGGTTCGTGGCCATCGGCGCCGTGCTCATCGCGGGCATCGAGCTCACCAGCAAAATCCAGGTGGTGATGAGCTCGATCGAACTGCTGATCCTCTTCGGCATTTCCATCGCGGCCTTCCTGCACACCAGCGCCTCCGGCGCGGTCACGCATTTCTCCTGGTCCTGGTTCGGCTTCAACTATGCGCCGGGCACCTTCATTTCGTCCTCGCTGGTGGTGGTGTTCCTCTACTGGGGCTGGGATGTTACCTGTAACCTGGCGGAAGAAACCAAGATTGACACCCCCAACGCGGCCGGCCAGGGCGGGTTTTTGAGCATCTTCGTCACCATCGCTTCCTTCATCGCCTTCACGGTGGCGGCGCTGATGATGTTCACCCTCGCCAAATCCTCCAGCTATTCCGATAACCTGATCTACCACGTCGCGGTCGCCGCGGGGCTGGGCAAGGTGGGCGGTTATGCGGCCTCACTGGCGCTCATTCTCTCCTCGGTCGCCACGCTCGAGACCACCATGCTGCAATTCTCGCGCACCCTCTTCGCCATGGGCCGGGACCGTGCGCTCCCCACCTTCTTCGCGCTTGTTCACGCCAAGACGGTAACACCGGTGCGCACCATGTACCTGCTGCTGGCCGTCGGCCTGGTGATGATCTTCATCTCCAGCTTCATGCCCTCCATCGCCACCATCCTGGGCGATTCGGTGAGCGCCATCGCCGTGCAGGTC
>NZ_JABEVC010000123.1 GCF_013044125.1 Acidocella sp.
ATCGCCAGCACCCCCCCCGTGCTTCCCAGCGTTCCACTGGCAATTGCCGTGCCCGGGCTTGCCGTGGTTGCTACCGTATAGGCCGTGGCGGAAGTAAAATTCACCTGCAAGTTCTGCCCGAAATAGCTTGCGGGAATCACCGCGGCGCCACTCGCGGGCGTGCTGTTTACCGTATCAACCCCGGTGCTCACATTGCCGCCATTGCGGTTCAGTATCGCGCCACTACTCTGCAAAACCCCAGGCGTCGCCGCATACGGGTCCGCCGCGGCAATATCGTTCGGGGTGGTAGCGCTCACCGCAATCCCGCTTGCCGCATTTGGCGCGGGGTTGATTATGAACTTGTCGCCGTTCGCTGGCGTCCCGCTGATCGCAAGAGTCATCCCGGCAAAACCTGGCGGCGTGCCGGCTGGTGTATAGCTCTGCCCGCTCGCCTGGTTTGTCGCGGTCCAGGCGCCGCCGCTGTAGCTCAACAAAAATGGCCCGCCGTCAATCGGCAACGCGCTGGCGTTGTTGATCTGCGCCGTTATGCTGGCGCTGCCGGTATTGGCGGCATTCGCGGTCACGCTCGGTGCCGGCACGGAGAATAGCGCGCTTCCCTGCGTGCCCGCCGGCGTCAATCCCTGCGCCTGCGCGGTGTTCACCGTATTGGCAAATATCGCCGCAATGGCGCCCAGGCTCTGCAACGCCGCGCCACCGGCCTGATATGTATTGATACTCGCGCCAATCGCGCCATCGGCCGCGTTCGCATTCACCTGGGTATTGCTGTTTCCCGCGGTCAGGCTTGGAACCGGTGAGCTATTGTTCACTTGTAGATTCTGCGCCCCGCTCTGGTCGAGCAGCACGGTTCCCCCGGTTGTCACAATCACAGAACCATTCGCTTGTGGCAGCGCATTCACCGAAAGCAAGCCGGAGAGCGAGTTCAGCGCCGCCTGCTGCTGGTCAAGCAGGCTGGGGCTGTTAGGGGCGCTGATCAGGCTTTTGTTGATAACCGCCAACTGTCCCAGCAGATTGTTCGCCGAGGTCACGCTCTGCTGCAACACTGCCCCCGCGCCACTCACCGCACCGTTGATAACCCCGGCAGCGCTCTGGAAAGATCCAACAACAGTCTGTGCATCGCCCAGAACCGTCTGGCGCTGTGCCGCGCTGGCCGGGCTGGCGGCCAATGTGCTGATATCCTGAAAAAACTGGTTGAGGGATGTCTGCACATTGCCATTATTGGTCAGCGCGTTGGAAATTGTGGTGAGTGAGGATGCCTGGTTGCTTGCCGCTTGCGAGGCGCTGTTGGCCGTACGCAGCAGCCCGGCGGCAAACCCGCTGGCGGCGCGCAATATCTGCGGCGCCTGCACGCCGCTTCCCGGCTGCCCCGGGGTGCTAACAGCCGTGGTGGAATTTACGGTCTCCGCCGTATATCCCGGGGTTGTCACATTCGCCAGATTATTGGAAACAGTGCTGATCCCGGCTTCAAATAATTTTAGCCCGCTCAGCGCCGTGTTCATCGCGCCGGTAATTCCGCTCATAACGCACCTGCCTTGCTCTGCTCTGGCGGCGCATTCCCCGCGCCCTGGGCGGCCACGCCGACTGCTTGCAACACCTGCGCCATCAACGGAGATTGCGAAATACTAACGATTTTCGCCGCGTAATTCGTATCCGTCGCATAGCCGTCATGTTGCAGCGCCCCGGCAAATCCGGCCACGGTATTCTGCCCCACCGCAGCCTGAAACCCCGATTGTATCTGGCCGACATAATCAGAAATACTGGCGCTTAGGCTTGTATAATCACGAAACGCGGAAGTCTGTGGCACCAGCACGCCATCCACCATCTCATGCGTCGCCCGGCTGGTTCCCGTCTCGCCATCCACGGCCTTTATCCCGAACAGATTATGCCCCGGTGCGGCCGCCCCCCAGCCGGTCTCCAGCGCGCTCTGCGCCAGCAGCGCCACCGGCGGCACGCCAAGCTGCTGCGCAGCGGCCTGAATCTGCGGCCATACGGCCTTGGCAAAACTTTTTGCCTGGCTGAGCAAGTCTCCGGCCTGGCGGGTCTGCGCGGGAGCCGCCTGTGCGGCCGCCGGCATCGCCTGTATGTAAGGTGCGGCGGCCGTCACCGGCAGCGCGGGCATCGTCCCCGGTGCGCTGCTCCCGCTGCCGCCTACCTGGCGCGCCGCCGCCGCCGCCAGCGCGGTATCATATTTGCCAAAATCATTCTGCGCGACATTCCAAAGGAACATGCTCTGGAAATTATCGCCTCCGGTCCCGAGCGTGTCAGCGCTCATTCCGCTCTTGTTCAATTCCGAGAGCATTTCATACCAAAGCATCCCGGTCATATGCTTCACAGCCGCACTCAGCCCCGGCTTCGGCGTGGCGGTGTTCAGGCTGCTTTGCCCGAGGTTTGTCACCAGCGCCATCATATCACCTTGATCGTGCCGTTGATCGCGCCGGCCTGCTTTAGCGCCTCGATGATCGCGATCAGATCCGAGGGCGTCGCCCCCACCGCGTTCAGTGCGGCGGCCACATCCTGCAAGGTTGCCGCGCGCGGCAGGTTGATTACATCGGCCTTGGGCTGCTTGGCGCTCACCGCCGTATTCTGCACCGCCACGGTGGAGCCGTTGCTGAGCGGCCCCGGCTGGCTCACCCCGGTGGTGGTCTGGATGTTCACGGTCAAATCGCCATGGCTCACTACCGCCGGCCCCAGCGTCACCCCGGCATTCATCACAATCGTGCCGCTCTGCGCATCCACGATGATCGTGGGCGCCTGCGCCGGCGGCGTAATCGGCAACGAGAGCACCCCGGCCATGAAGCGCATCGGGTCTCGCCCCTGTGCGGCCAGTTCAATCTCTCCCGGCGAGGTCGCATTCGCCGTTCCGCTGCCGTAGCGGGCGTTAATCACATCGGTAATCTGCTGTGCGGTCTGGAAACTCGGCGTATCCAGCAGCAGCGCGCTCATGCCGTTAACGTTGTAATCCGCCGGGATCGTGTTGGCCAAGATCGCCCCGCCCGGCAGCGATCCCACCGTCGGCACATTCACGCTAGTCGAGGTTCCCCCCGCGCTGCTGGCAAAACCGCTCACCAGCAATGGCCCCTGCGCCTGCGCGTAAACAACGCCGTTTCCTCCGCGCATCGGCGTCGGCAACAAAACGCCGCCCGCGAGCGAGGCCGCATTGCCCACCGCTGAAACCGTGACATCAACCCGCTGCCCCGCATGCGCAAACGCCGGCACCTCGGCCGTCACCATCACCGAGGCCACGTCGTTCGGCTGCATAGACGTCACATTTGGCAACGAAATTCCCATGTTGCGCAGCATGTTGAGGATGGATTGCTGCGTGTAAGGCACTTCCGTTGTCTGGTCGCCCGTTCCTGGCAGCCCCACCACCAGCCCATAGCCGTAAAGCTGGTTGGTCGGTGCGCCCGCAACCGTCACCAACTGGTCGATCGTCGTGCTGTCAGCCCGCGCCATCGCCGCGCAAAACACAGCCAGCATCAGCCCAAAACCAGATTTCCGCCCCGCGCGCCTCAAAACGGCGAGACCTTGGTGAGAATCTGCTGCAACCAAGGCACCTGATGTGCGCCATTAATCGGCCCGTTGCCAACATACTGCACATTCATATCCGCCACGTTATTGGAGCTGATGGTGGTGTTGGCTGCAATATCATCCGGGCTGGCATAGCCGGTCACCACAATACTGGTGACGTTGCCGTTGATATTCACATTCGTCCGTCCCGCCAGCGCCAGCGTGCCATTGGGGTCCACATGCGTGATCACCGCCTCAACCTGGCCGGAGATATTGTCAGAGGCCGCCGCCGTTCCCGCGCCGGTATATTGCTGGTCGGAGGTCGCGCCGACCGAAGGCGAAAACGCGCTGCCGTTCAAATGCCCGAAGCTCAGCGGCACACCCATAAAGCTGGTCAGCGCATCGTTCAGTGTCCCAGTGCGCTTCAACGCGGCGTTATCCGTATTATCCGCCGTCGCGCTGGTCACGATGTTGATCGTCACCAGATCCCCCGGCCGCCAGTCCCGCCGCGGCTCATAGAGCGAGCCGGAAGTGGAGGCGGGAAACACAGAACCATCCATGGCCGCCTGCTGCGGCTCTACATTGATGGGAAACGCCGCCGGCTCCACCAGCGCCGCCGCCGTGGGCGGTTTGGTGGCGCAGCCCGCCAGCACGCACAGCCCCGCCAGCACAACGCCCCGCCCGAACATGCCGGCCATCCGCCTCATGCGCCCGCGGCAGCCTGGGCCAGATAGTTAAGCTGGTTGTCAATGGCCGATGCCGCCTGCGTGCCAAGCTGATAAGCCCGCTCGGCGGAGATCATGTTCACCATCGCCTGCACCACATCCACATTGGAGGACTCCAGATAACTCTGGTTCACCGAGCCCAGCCCGTTGCTCTGCGGCGCCCCGGCAATCGCCGTGCCGCTTGATGTCGTGCTGGTGAACAAATTCCCGCCCAGTGGCTGCAACCCCTGCGGATTGACAAAAGTCGCCAGCTGAATCTGCCCCACCTGCGTCGCGGCGGAAGACCCAGGCGTGGTGATGGAAACTGTCCCATCCGTGCCGATGGTCACACTCGTCGCATTCGCGGGAATGGTGACGTTCGGCAAAACCTGATACCCGCTGGAATTCACCAACTGGCCGTTCTGGTTCAACTGGAACGAGCCATCACGCGTATACGCCGTCTGGCCATTTGGCTGCAAAATCTGGAAATACCCGTTGCCGTTGATCGCCAGATCCAGCGGATTGCCGGTGCTGGTCAGCGTTCCCTGCGTCAGCGTATCCTTGATGGACGCCACCTTTACCCCGGTGCCCACTTCCAGCCCGGATGGATAAACCGTCGTCCCGGTGGAATTCGCCCCCGGCTGAATCCCGTCTTGATACAGCAACGACTGAAACTCAGGCGTCTCCGACTTGAAGCCCGTGGTATTCACGTTCGAGAGGTTGTCCGCGATCGTGTTCATCATCATCTGACTGGCCTGCAGCCCCGTCGCGATGGTATCGAGTGCATGGTTCATCGGTCTGCTCCGCTGGCCTGCCACATAATCATGGCCCCGCCGGTTAAGTGATTTGCCGCCACGGCGCTCACCCTTGCGCCACCAGCGCATTAAGGTCCGCCGCGCTGCTGCCCTGGGATTTCATCAGATCCGTCTGCGTCTGATACGAGCGGCTGTCCGCGATCAGCTGCATCATGCTCTGGATCGAATTGACATTGCTGCCGTTCAGATAGCCCTGATGCAGCGAACCATTGGCGGCGGCGGCCAGCGCCACCCCCGCCGGCGGGCTATAAAGCGTCCCGCTCAGCGGTGTCAGAGTCCCAGCCGGGGTGCCCACCAGGTTTATCTGCCCATAAACCTGCGCCGGCCCGCCGGGTGAACTCGCGGGCACGCCCGAAACAGTGCCATCCGTGCCGATTTCCAGCTTGGCCAGGTTCGGCAGGCTGATCGGCTGCCCGCCCACGCCCAGCACCGGATTCCCGGCCGAATCGGTCAATATCCCAGCATTGGAGATGCTAAGCGAACCGTTGCGCGTCAGCGCCGGCCCGTTGCCCGTCTGCACCTCCAGCCAGGCATTCCCGCCCAGCGCCACGTTCATCGGGTCGCCGGTATGGTGCAAGCTGCCCTGCGTCAGGCTTGGCCCTGGCGTCAGCACCACGGCATCCGCCCCGGTGGGGGCATTGCCGCCCTGGTAATTGGCAGCCTCCGTCACCGCCTGCACGGCGGCGTACCCGGGTGTCTGCTGGTTGGCGAGGTTGGCCGAAAGCGCCTGCATCTGCGCGTTAATTGCCTGTAGCCCCGCCATGCTGGTGTAGAGAGATGGACCAGCCATGGCTTAAATCTGCACCAGCCGCTGGCTGTCCTGCTGCTCAGTCTGAATCACCGATGTATTGGCTTGATACGCCTGCTGGTATTGGATCAGCGACACCAGCAGCGAGGAGGTGGACGCATTGGACGCCTCCAGATTTCCCCCGCTCAGCGTCCCCGCCAGCCCGGCACCGGGTGTGCCGACAACCGGCTGCCCGGAGGTTGCCGATGCCGAGAACAGATTCCCCGTAATCGGCGTCAGCCCTTCCTGGTTTATGAAATTCGCCAGCGCCAGCGAACCGGAGCTTACCGTCTGCCCGTTGGTATAGGTTGACTGCACCGCCCCGTTCGCCGCCAGCGTGGAACCGCTGTAGCTGCCCGGCGCGTAGCCGTTATTGGTGATCCCGGCCACCGAGAAACTCTGCGCCGCCAGCGTGGTGCCGGTCAGGTTAAAGGCAATTGTCGAGTTCGCCGCGCCATTGCCCCAGTTTACATTCAGCGTCGCCGGACTGCCGCTGCTCAGCGCCCCGGCCGAGGTAAAGTTCAGCGTGGTCAGCGTCTGCGGCGTTCCGGCATTGGTGCCGTTGGCGAGCTGCGGCTGCGCATACACGGTCCAGCTGGGCACCGCGCCGGCTGTTGCCGCCGGATTTTGTGCGAAATACAGTCCAATCCGGTTGGCATTGCCCAGCGAGTCATAACTCACCACCGAAGTTGATTGGTCGTAGGAAGCGCTGTTGCTGGCACTGAAGGCCGTTCCCGCGGGAATCACCGGATCGCCTGAGTTCAAATTCAGCGTCAATCCCAGATTGCTCGTGGGATTCGCCCCCATGGATCCGGTATTTATCGTGATCGGCCCCAACGTGCTGCCCAGCGCGCCGCTGGCGGTCTGCGTATAGCCCAGCACATTCGAGCCGCTCGCGGTCACCAACTGCCCGGCTGAATTAAGCTGAAACGCGCCGTCGCGGGTATATTGCTGCGTGCCGTTTGTCTGCACCACAAAATACCCGTTGCCCTGAATCGCCGCATTCAGCGGATTGCCAGTCGCGGTCAGCGCTCCTTGCGTCAGGTCGGATGAAATCCCCTCCAGCGCCGTGCCGATCCCTGGTACCTTGCCCGCGCCTGCCGGATAAATATCCTGGAACAGCGCCGTCTGGCTTTTAAACGCCGTGGTGCTGGCATTGGCCAGATCGTTGGAGACGGTATTCAGGCCCGTCTGCGCGCCAGTCAGGCCGGATAGGGCGGTTTGCATTGTCATGAGGCAACTCCAAGCACGGTTTGAACAGATGAAACGGGGAGTGTGGTGGCTGAGCCTTGCACGTTCAGCGTCGGCGTGGCGCCGGAAACATTCACGCCCTCGACGGTGTAAACACTATAGGGTGTTGTGCTCACGGCGTTGCCCGCCGCATCGGTGGCGTTCACCGCGTAGGTATATTGCGTGCCGGGCGTCGCGTTGGCCCATGCGAAGCTCTGCTGCCCGGCAGCCATCGCACCGAGATTCATCGTATCGGCCACCGTCCCGTTCGGGTTCAGAATGCTCACACTCACCGCCTGCGCCGCATTGGTGAGGTTAAACGCCCCTGCCGCCTTTCCGGCCGCATTGGCGCTCAGCGTATTGCCCGCCACCGCCACCTGCTTGCCCACCAGCGCGGAGGCCTGCGCCATCTGCGCGGCGCCGGTACTGGTCTTCAGCGCCGCGAGCTGTGTGTTCACCTGATTGATTCCATTCACGGTGGAAATCGCGGCGAACTCCTGCGCCATCTGCGTCGGGTTGGCTGGCGTCGTCGGCGTCTGGTATTTCAATTGCGCGGTCAAAAGCTGCAAAAAATCTGCCTGCGTGAGGGCTGATGCCGAGCCGGACGAAGCCGTGGCAACCTTTGCCGCGGTGGTGGATGCCGCCACTGAAGCGGCGGTGGCCGCCGCGCTGGCGGAACTGGAAACGGCGAGATTGGTCATGGCGCCACCTGAAAGCTGGCAAGCATTTGCTGGTCGATCCGGCTGGCTTGCTGCAACACGGCGACAGAGGCGGAATAGCTGCTGGAACTGTCGATCAGATCCACCATTTCGTTCACCTGACTGACATTCGAGCCGGTAACGTAACCTTTTGCGTTGGCGTAAGGGCTGCCGGGGTCATATTTCTGCACCGGCGGCGCATTGCTCTGCACGGTCCCCGCCACCTGCACACCCATATCCGCCAGGGCAGCCCCGTCCATCCCCGCCACGGGTGCCGCCGCAAACACAACCTCATGCGCACGGTAAGGCGCCGTACCCGGTGGTGTTATCGAATTCGCATTCGCCAGGTTGGAGGCAATGGCCCCCATGCGTGCGTTCTGCGCCGCCAAGGAGCTGCCCACGATGCTAAAAATATCAGAACCGCTCATGCCGCAATCCTTTCATCTTCTGTTCAGATACCACCCGGATTCGGCCGCAACGCCGTCACCAGATCAGTCGTCGCCTGATGCAAGAACGCCGTGGCACCCATCATCTGCTCGCCATTGGCCGCCGCCTCAACGCGCTCGGCATCCAGCGACACGTCATTGCCGTTCAGCCCCACGGTGCCGTCCGCGCGATACATCGGCGCGGCGCTCGCGGCCGGATCGCCAAGCTGTGCTGCCAGCGCGCTGGCAAAAGGCACGTCCGTGGCCTTGTAGTTTGGCGTGTCGGCATTCGCGATGTTGTTGGCGATCAGGTCGGAGCGCTGCTGCTGCACATTCAAAAGACCGCCATAGAAATTCAAAAATCCTGTCTGCATGTCATCCTGCCTTGCATTCAGCCCGCAACCCCACCGGCGCTTGCCCGGCATCAAACCTGTGCGGAATGGTTCAAAGCCGTGATTATCTCTTGAGTTAAGCTGTCAAAAAACAATCCCTCTCCTCTTACGCCTTCCTCTCTTAAAATTTCGTAAATTAAAGTCGGTGCAAAACCAAACTTCACGAGTTTCCGCACTTCAATAAATGCAACCGTACGCGCGCCATCCCCCACCGGCATCGCATCGCCGGCACGCAAAAAACCCCCTGGCAGCAGGGGGTTTTCATAAGCGCGCGGGCATCGAGTCTTCTCAACTGTTCATCCGTTGCACAACCGCATCGTGCAGCTTGCGCTGATCATCACTAACATATAGCGCCGCCAGATCATTGGAGGAAAAACTGGTCCCAGCGGGCATTTCCGCCACCGCCATGCGCTCCAGCGCGGTCACCACGCAATCGGCAATCTGGCGCGCGAAATCCTGCCGTTGCGCCTGGCTGAACGCCAGCCGGTCTAGCTCGCCGCGAATCTCGGCCACTTCCGCAATCGCCTCGGCCCGCTCGCGCTCCAGCACCGGGTTGGTATTGGCGCTATGCCGGGACAAATCCCCAAGCAGGCCGGAGAGCCAGGAAAGTAGCGCGGTGGTCCGCCACAGCAGGTCAAAAGCCGCGCTGGCATCCATACGGTCGCGCAAAGCGGCCACCTGCTCCGCGAGGATGGCGCACACCAGGCGTTCATTGGCTTCAGTCGCGCCAGACATTGCCGCCCGGGCCTATTTCGCGGGGCAGAGCTGCTTCACGACTGAAAGCAGCTGGTTTGGTTCCGCCGGCTTGGTCAACCAGCCCGAGGCCCCGGCCGCCCGCGCCTCGTCACGCTTGCGCCCGCCCGATTCCGTGGTCAGCACGATGATCGGCGTGAACCGCGTCGATGCGATTTTCCGCGCCTCTTTGATAAACCCGATGCCATCCAGCTCCGGCATGTTCAAATCAGTGAGAATCACCGAAGGCTTGATCCCTTCGCCCAGCTTGTTGATGCCCTCGCGGCCGTTCATCCCGGTCTCCACCTCATAACCCGCGCCTTTCAGAATATGAGACAGACTCATGACCATGGTGGCCGAGTCATCGAGGACAAGAATTACAGGCATTACCTAGGCTCCATTCGGCTGGTTTTCGATCCGGATTTATCCATGGTGAACCACCAAGTATTGAAGCCCAGTTAAAAAACCTCACCTGCCCGCGTCTTCACCGCAATTTTCCCGGCCTGCAGGCGGGGGGCCGGCGCGTGTGCATGCTCCCGCTTAACATTTTCATCCCCCCTTGCCGTTTTTAACATTCCATCAATCTCCCCTGGCTAATCCAGGCTTCATGCTCACCTCTTCCCTTTTCTTCCGCCTGTTTTCCTGGCCCCCGCGCCGATTATAACGGAGCTTTAAAAGCTCGTTAAGCAACGAGTGATAAATGAACCAGCTTTCATTGGCACTTCGTTCTTCTTCCGTCTCATCATTTTGTTAGTGGAATACATGGCATGTTAACCAACGCGCTTCTGCAAGTTGCCAGCCCGCTCGCCGCCGCTGCAGGTTCCGCAACCGCAACTCCCGCCGCCTCGCCTGGGCATTTTCTGGATCTCCTCAACAGCGCTCTGCAAAATGTCAGCGCCACCCAGGGCGCCGCCGGCGTGGCGCAGGCCGGTTTCGCCGCGGGCGTGCCGGGCGCCACGCTGGGCAAGGCGCTGGTCGCGAACGACCGCGCAGAGGTCGCCTGGAACGCCACGGTGGCGGTACGTAACGAGGTTGTCTCGGCGTATCAGTCCATCATGAACATGCAGTTCTGATGCCGTCCGGGCGGGAATTTCTCAGCCAGCTCCGCGCGCGCGCGGCGCGTCTGCCCAAAATTTTCTGGGCGGCCGGCGGCGTCATCGCGGTCTCTTTCGCGGTCATGCTTTGGCTGGAGATGGGCGGCCCGCCTTATGCGGTGCTTGATGAAGGTCTCTCCCCCGCCGATGGCGGCAAGGTCATCGCTCAGCTGCAAAAACTCGGCATCCCCTATCAGTTGCAAGCCGCCGGCAACATCATCCTGGTGCCAGCACCCCAACTGGCGCAGGCGCGGCTGCAATTGGGCGAGGCCCAGGTGCCCGGCTCGGATATCTCCACCGCCTGGGCGCAGCTGGAAAATGCGCCGATGACCGCCTCCGACCTCGCGCAATCCACCATGGCGGTGCAGGCGCTGGAGCTTTCCCTGCAGCAATCCATCCAGAGCCTTGAGGGCATCCGCACCGCGCAGGTCTTTCTGGCCATCCCGCCCGAGACTCCCTTCCTCGCGGACCAGCCCAAGCCCACCGGCTCGGTCATCATCCAGGCGGATGACGCCACCGCGCAGTCCCAGGGCGAGGCCATCGCCAATCTGGTCGCCGGCGCCGTCCCCGGCCTCGCCGCCAGCCAGGTCACTGTGGAAACCACCTCCGGCGTCACCGTCTATCCAGCCGGCGGCGCCATGACCGCCGGAAGTCAGTTCGCCACGGTCGCCCAGGTTGAAACCACCGCCGCCGCGCGCATCGCGGGGTTGCTCATTCCCTTGGTCGGCGCGGGAAATTTCCAGACGGACGTCGCCGCCAACCTGGACTTCACCCAAGAGCATATCCGCCAGATCTCCTACGGCCCTTCGCATTTGGTCGCGCATGAGATCAGCACCCAGTCCAGCCAGTCCGGCGCCTCCAGCGCCGCCATCGGCATCCCCGGTGCGCTCTCCAACGAGCCGCCATCCCCCACCACCGCCACGCCGCCCGCCGCCGGTGCCGCCGCTGCGCCCGCCGCGCCGCCACAGCCGGAGCAAACCACCACCAAGCTTGACCAGACCTACCTCACCGACCGGAGCGAGAGTGACATCACCAACCCGGGGTGGACCGTCAAATCCATCGCCGTCTCGGTGGTGCTGAACAAGGCAGCGCTCGGCGCGGTCAGCATCAACCAAGTAAAGGCCGCCATCTCGGGTGCCTTCGCCTACCCCAATGTCAAGGTGAACGTGCTCTCCGCCCCGTTCCTTAAACCTGCCGCCACCCTGTCCTCGGGCGTGCTGGCCCAGCTTGCCGTGCCGCTCACACACGGGTTGCTGGAAGTCCTGGCCGCCGCCGCCCTGCTGTTCGGCTTGGCGCTGCCGGTCGGGCGGCGCCTGGGCACGCTTAACATCCAGACCCTGCTGCCGCCGCCGCCGCAACGTCCGCTGCCTGTGTCGCTCCCCCCGCGGGACTTCTCAGACCTGCGCGAGCAGGCCGGCGGCAACATCCCCGGCGTCGCCCGTCTCCTGCAAAACTGGGCTGAAGAGAATGAATGACACCGCCTCCCAACCCCCCGTTCCCCAGCTTCCCGCTCCGCAGCTGACCGGCGCCGAGCGCGCCGCCCTGGTCCTGCGTGAGCTGGGCGAAGATACCGCCGCGGCCGTGCTGCGTGAAATGGACGAGGCCGCCGTCAACCGCATCTCCACCGCGATGACCACGCTGAAATCCACCCCGCCCGCCGTGCGGGAAGACATCATGCTGGCCTTCGCCAACGATCTTGGCATCACCGGCGTCGGTGGTGACGGCATGAAGTTTCTCAACCGCGTGTTGGTCTCAGCACTCGGTGAAACCCAGGCGCGTGAAATCCTTGACCGTCTCAGCCGTTCCGAGCGCCGCTCCGCCTTTCATCTGCCCGCCAACGCCGACCCGCGGACCCTGGCAATGCAGATGACCCACGAACGCCCGCAGACCATTGCGCTTCTGCTCGCGCATATCCCGCATGAAATCGGCGCCAACCTGCTCACCTTTTTGCCTGAGCCGCTGGCCGCTGAATCCCTCTACCGTTTCTCCACGCTGGATGTCGTTTCCCCCAACGCGGTGGTTGAGCTGCGCGACATGCTGGAAGAGCTGATGAGCAACAGCGCCACCGGCGGGCGGCGTGTCGGCAACCTTGGCGGCGCCAAGCAAACGGCGGACATCCTGAACCATTTTCAAACCGGCATGTCCGATATGGTGCTCAGCGCCATTGACGCGCGGGACAATAAAACCGCCGAGAAAATCCGCGAGAACCTGTTCACCTTTATCGATCTCGGCAAGCTCACCGACCGTTCGCTGCAAATCCTGCTGCGCGAGGTCCCTGGCGACAAGCTCGCCCCCGCCTTGCGCCTGGTCGACGAAACCCTGCGCGGCCGTTTCTTCCAGAATCTCTCCGCCCGTCAGGTCGAAGTTCTCAAGGAGGAACTGCGCAGCGGTCCGCCCATGCGCCGGGCTGACGCGCTGGCCGCCCAGTCCGAGGTGGTGGAAGTCGCCCTGCGCCTTGCCGGCGAAGGCCGCATCACCATCAGCGCGACGGAGGAAATGGTATGAGCGTCCTCCCCATTTCCCTCACGCCCACCGCTCCCGCTACTCATCCGGCGGCCCACCCGGCCGCCGCGTCTTCAACCACGGTCGCCCCGGCAGCCTGGTCCAGCGCGCTGGCCGCGGCGGATGCCGGCGGCCTTCCCGCCAAAGCCGCCTCCGTTCCGGCCAGCAAACACGCCGTTCCTCCGCCACCCGGCTCCAGCCCTTTCGCCGCCATGCTTCTCAGCGCCGCCGCGCCAGCAAGTCCTGCTGCGAAACCCGCCGCCCCGGCTCCAACCGGGGCCTCAACCACAAGCAAAATCGCCGCTCCCGTTGCCGCCTCCAGCCAGCGCGCGCCTGCCCTTGTTGATGCCGCCGCCGCCGTCCCGGCGCCAGCTTCCAGCCCGGCTCCCGCACCCGCAACGGGGGCGCAAACCTCCGCTGCGCAAACCTCCGCTGCGCAGACCCCCGCCGTGCAAACTTCGCAAGCCTCCCTGAGGCCCGCCTCGGGCTGCCCCGTGGCCAAATTCACAGTCTCCCTGGTGGCTCCATCACATATGCCCGCGCCAAACCCGCCAGCAGCAAACCCGCCAGTCGCAAACCCCTCCGCTCCCACGATCGCCATTGCCGCCGCATCGCCTGAGGCCGATCCGCCGGCCAATGTTCCCTCCGTTACCAAACCCGCAGCGGCAAAACCCGCAGCGGCCGGAATGGCGGGGGCCAAAATCGCAGTCTCCCCGGACGCAACCGCCCTTACCCCCCGCCCGGCCGTGGCAAGCACGGCGCCGGGCACGGCGGAAAAGCCGATCACCGCATCTGCTGTTCCATCTATCCAGGCTCAATCCGCCCCCATCCATCC
>NZ_JABEVC010000124.1 GCF_013044125.1 Acidocella sp.
GTGATGGGGCAGGGGGCGGGGATGAGCTGGGTCGAATTTTTGCCGAAAACCGGACGCACGCACCAGATTCGCGCGCATGCCGCCGCGCTGGGGCATCCGATTGCGGGCGATGCGGTGTATGGCGGCGGCGCGGGCGCGCTGCATTTGCTGGCGCGGCGGATTGTGTTGCCGCTGGAGCCGCAACTGGCGGCCCAGGCACCGGTGCCCGCGCATATGGAGGCGGCGATGAAGGCTTGTGGCCATGACGCGCTCTGAGTTCGAGCCGGGGCAGTATGTGCGCCACCCGCAAAAGCCGGAATGGGGGCTGGGGCAGGTGCAGAGCGCTATTGGCCACCGGGTGACGGTGATGTTCGAGCACGCGGGAAAGGTGTTGATCGACACCTCGGTGGTGGTGCTGGAGCTGGCGCGCGCGTTTTAGGCTTGGTGCCGGGTCGCGCAGCCGGCGAGGAAAATATCGACAGCATCGCGGACGCGTTTTTCAAGCGTCTGTTTGCTGGGCGCGGCGCGGAAGCCGACCAGCACGCCGAGGTGGAATTCACCGATGGCCATGCCAAAGAGCATGGCTGCCATTTCTTTAGGGTCGGCGGTGGTTAGGCAGGTATGTTTTGTCACGAGTTCCGCCAGGCAGCATTCCAGCTTGCTCTTGGCTTTGGTGACATGCGAGCGGAGGAACACGCGGCCGAAATCCGGGCTGTGGGTGTATTCGGCCATGATGAGGCGGAGCAGGGAGATCTGTTCGGGTGAGAGCAGATAGCGGGCGAGGCAGAGGACGTTGGCGATCAGCTGGTCGCGCGTTGAGGTGTCAGGCCCGGGTTCGGGAAATTTCAGCAACGCATGGTGATGGGCGAGCAGGGTGACGAACAGATCGGCCTTGGATTCGACCAATGTGTAGACCGTTTTTTTGGACATGCCGGCGGCCTTGGCGACATCGCTCATGGTTGCCGCGTGGTAGCCCTTGGCCAGAAAAATATCCTCCGCCGCGGCGATGAGTTCAGTCATGCGCGGGGTGCCCGGGGCATCGGCCTGCCCGGCTGGGAGGTGCGCCGGGGTGCCCGGGGCATCGGCCTGCCCGGCTGGGAGGTGCGCCGGGGTGGCGCGCGGTTTGATTGTTGGTTTGCGACCCGCAAAATGTTCCGCCATTGAGGCATCATAGGAAGTTTTTGGAAACTTACAAGTTTCCTTAACACAAAGTTGTTAAGTTCTTGCGGCTTGACGCTGGCTATGAACGCCGGTAGCTGAGAGTTATGAAACCAACGGGTTTCCTTAAGCGCGCGCTCTCCTTGTTGCTCGCCGGCAGTGTTGCCGGGTGCGCCGTGGGGCCTGATTATCATCAGCCTGCCGCTCCCCTGGCCGCGCTGACGCCAACCCCCTTGCCGGCGCAAACTCTGGCGGCTGGTGGTGTGGCGCAGGTTTTTTCGCCAGGCGCGGATATCGCGGGGGATTGGTGGCGCCTGTACCACAGCCCGGAACTTGATGCGCTGATTGAGCAGGCGCTGGCGCGCAACCCGAGTTTGCAGGCGGCGCAGGCAACCTTGTTGCAGGCGGAAGAAAACCAACGCGCCGATCTGGGCACGCTGATGCCCTCGCTCAGTGCCGGGCTCAAGGCGCAGCGGGGCCAGAACTCGATGGACAGCACGGCGGGTTCGGGTTTTGCGGCGACGAAGCCGTTACCGGCCTATACGTTGTATAATGCTTCGCTCAGCGTCTCCTACGCGCTGGATATATGGGGCGGCGCGCGGCGCGGGCTGGAGAGCGTGGCTGCGCAGACGCAGTATCAGCGCTATGAGCTGGAGGCGGCGTATCTGACGCTGACGGCCAATATCGTGACCGCCGCGATTCAGGAAGCCTCGTTGCGGGCGCAGATAGACGCAACGAATCAAGTGATCGGCGACGAGCGGCAGCAATTGGGTATTTTGCAGAGCCAGCTCAGCCTGGGCGGGGTGGCGCAGGCCAGCGTGCTGCAGCAGCAGGCGGCGCTGGCGGCGAGCGAAGCGGCGTTGCCGCCGTTGCAGGCGGCGCTGGCGCAGGCGCGCAACCAGCTGGCGGGGTTTGCGGGGGTGGTGCCGGGGGATTTCCACGCGGCGGATTTCACGCTGGATTCGCTGCATTTGCCTGTGACGCTGCCGGTGAGCGTGCCTTCGGCCATTGTCGCGCAGCGGCCCGATATTCAGGCGGCCTCGGCGCAGCTGCACGCGGCTTCGGCAAATGTCGGCGTGGCGGATGCGCAGATGCTGCCGCAGATTTCGCTAACCGCCGATATTGGCCACGAGGCGGTGAGCACGGGCGATTTGTTCATGCCGCAGACGTTGCTGTGGAGCCTGGTCGCGGGGGTGACGCAACCGATATTCGAGGGCGGGCAGCTCTCCGCCAAGCGCAAGGCGGCGCTGGCGGCGTTGCGGGCTTCCGGGGCGCAGTATCAGGCCACGGTGATCAGCGCGTTCCAGAATGTGGCGGATGCGCTCTCGGCTTTGCAATATGATGCGATGACGCTGAACGCGGCGGATGCGGCGGCGGCGGCGGCGGCGCAGAGCCTGGCGGTGACACAGGCGCAGTACCGGCTGGGCGGGCAGCCGCTGAGCGCGGTGCTGATCGCGCAGACCAATTATCAGAACGCGGCGATTGCCCAGGTGAAGGCAAGCGCCGCGCGGCTGGCCGATACCGCGGCATTATATCAGGCGCTGGGCGGCGGGTGGTGGCATCGCAAGGATGTTGCCGCCTCCTGTTGCGGCGTTATTCCATGAGGATCGCGAAAGCATGAGCAAGGCCCCGAAACTGATGCGGCGCATGATAATAATGCTGGCGAGCGTTGGCGTTTTGTTTTTCCTGGTGTTCGGCTACGGCGCGTTCAGGAGCATTATGATCGCGAAGTTCCTCGCCGGGTTCGCCAACCAGGTGCAGACGGTCGCAACGATTACCGCGGCATCCTCCAGCTGGCAGCCGGAACTGCGCTCGGTGGGCAGTGTGACGGCGGTGAACGGCGCGCAGATTTCGGCGGAGGTGCCGGGCATCGTCGATACGATCCATTTTCAGTCGGGCATGGATGTGCCGGCGGGGGCGCTGCTGGTGACGCTGCGGGCCAATAACGACCCGGCGGTGCTGGCGCAGTTGCAGGCGGCGGCGGCGCTGGCGAAGGTGACCTATGAGCGCGATGTGAAGCAGTTGCAGGCCAAGGCGGTGGCGGTAGCGCAGGTGGATACCGACCGCGCCAATCTGGCGGCGGCGCAGGCGCAGGTGCAGGGCGAGGAGGCGTTGATCGCGGAGAAAACCATCCGCGCGCCGTTTGCGGGGCGGTTGGGGATACGCCAGGTTGATCCGGGGCAGTACCTGACCGCGGGGGCGCCGATTGTGACGCTGGAGCAGCTGAACCCGGTTTATGTGGATTTTTATTTGCCGCAGCAGGCGCTGGCACAGCTGAAAACCGGGCAGGATGTGCAGGTGGAGGTGGATGCGTATCCGGGGCAGGTGTTTAAGGGCAGGATCTCGGCCATTGACGCCGCGGTGGACACCGCGAGCCGTAACGTGCATGTGCGCGCCACCCTGGAGAACGATAAACACATGCTGCGCCCTGGCATGTTTGCCACGGTGAAAATTCTGGTGGGCGCGGCGCATGATTATATCACCCTGCCGCAGACGGCGATCACCTATAATCCGTATGGCGATACGGTGTTTGTGGTGAGCCATGAGACCAGCGCGGCCGGCAAGGATGAACTCGCCGCGCATGAGGTGTTTGTGACCACCGGCGATACGCGCGGCGACCAGGTGGCGGTAACCGCCGGGTTGAAGCCTGGCGATGTGGTGGTGAGCGCCGGGCAGCTGAAGCTGCGCAACGGCTCGCTGGTGGCGATCAACAATACCGTGCAGCCGCCGGACAACCCCAACCCCAACCCGCCGAACGAATAGGCCGATGAAACGTTTCACTGATCTTTTCATCGCCCGGCCGGTGCTTGCCATCTCGGTCAGCGTGCTGATTTTCGTCCTGGGCCTGCGAGCCGTGGGCCAGTTGCCGGTGCAGGATTTTCCGCAGACGGAAAACGCCACCATCACCATCACCACGACCTACCCAGGCGCCTCGCCGGATGTGGTGGCGGGGTTCATCACCACGCCGATTGAGAATGCGGTCGCGCAGGTGAACGGCATTGATTACATGACCTCGTCGAGCCAGACGAGCATGAGCACCATCACCATCAACCTGGTGCTGAATCATGACCCGGACAAAGCGCTCACCGAGATCAGCGCGCAGGTCAACTCGGTGCTCAACCAGTTGCCGAGCGGGGCGCAGCAACCGGTGCTATCGCTGAAGATCGGCCAGACCTTCGATGCGATGTATATCGGCTTCCGCAGCGATGTGCTCTCGGGCAACCAGATAACCGACTATATCACCCGCGTGGTGCAGCCGCAGTTGCAGGCGGTGAAGGGGGTGCAGCAGGCGGAGATTCTGGGGGCGCAGAATTTTGCCCTGCGCGTGTGGTTGAACCCGCAGAAGCTGAGCGCCTACGGGCTGACGGCGGCGGATGTTTACGCAGCACTTGGCAGCAATGATTTCATCGCGCCGCTGGGCAACACCAAGGGGCAGATGACGCAGATTTCGCTTACCGCCACGACCGGGCTGCACAGCGCCGCGGCGTTCAGGAATCTGATCGTCAAGCAGCAAAACGGCGCGATCATCCGGCTGGGGGATGTCGCCACTGTGGCGCTGGGCTCGGATAGTTATGAGCAGGATGTGACGTTCGACAACAAGGCGGGCGTGTTCATCGGGATCAAGGTGGCGCCGAGCGCCAATCTGCTGCAGGTGGTGGACGGGGTCCGCAAGGTGTTTCCGCAGATCCAGGCCAATCTGCCGAGCGGGCTGACCGGGCAGATCGTGTTCGACTCGACGAAATTCGTTGATGCGTCGATCCATGACGTGCTGACCGCGCTGGTGGAGGCGCTGATCATCGTGACGCTGGTGGTGTTCGCGTTTTTGGGCTCGCCGCGTTCGGTGCTGATCCCGGTGATCGCGATTCCGCTGTCGCTGATTGGCGCGTTTGCGATGATGCTGGCGTTTGGCTTCTCCATAAACCTGCTGACGCTGCTGGCGCTCGTGCTGGGCATCGGCCTGGTGGTGGATGATGCGATTATCGTGGTGGAGAATGTGAACCGGCATCTCGACGCCGGGGAGCCGCCGTATGAGGCGGCGCGGCGGGCGGCCGGCGAGCTTGGCGGCCCGATTATCGCCATGACGGTGGTGCTGGTCGCCGTGTATCTGCCGATCGGGTTTCAGAGCGGGCTGACCGGCGCGCTGTTCACCGAATTCGCCTTTACCCTGGTGGGTGCGGTGACAATTTCGGCGCTGATCGCGCTGACGCTGACGCCGATGCTGAGCTCGCGGTTTCTCAAGCCGCCCCGGCACGGCGCGCCCAACTGGGAGGACCGGCTGGTTGACTTCATCGACCGCCGTTTTGCCGCGTTGCACCGCGTATATACCGCAGCGCTGCACAGCAGCCTGAATACCGTGCCGGTGACGGTTACCTTCGCGGCGATTATTCTGTGCAGCATTGCGTTTCTGGCGCTTGGCTCAAAGAGCGAGCTGGCGCCGCAGGAGGATGAGGGGGCGACTTTCGTATTCGCGACCTCGGCGCCCGATGCCACGATCACGCAGAAGGCGATGTGGGATTCGCATATGAATGCGATTTTTCTGAAGAACCCGGAAGTTGAGCATACGTTCCATATCGATGTTCCGGGGATGGACATTACCGGTGAGGTTCTCAAGCCCTGGGATGAGCGCAGCAAGAACGCCACTTATCTACAGACGTTGTTCCAGCAGGAGGCCAATGCCGGGGATGCCGGGCAGCAGGTTGTGGTGGGCCAGCCGCCGCCGTTGCCTGGGTCTTCGGGGTTGCCGGTGCAGTTCGTTATCAAATCCACCGATGATTTTTCGAAGATCTATCCGGTAAGCCAGGCGCTGCTGGCCGCCGCGCTGAAGAGCGGCAAGTTCATCTTTCTGCAGAGCGACCTGAAGCTCGACCAGCCGCAGGCCAATGTGGTGATCGACCGTGACAAGGCAGCCGCACTGGGGCTGAACATGGCCAATGTGGGGGCGGCGCTCGGCGAGGCGCTGGGCGGGGGGTATGTGAATTACTTCAGCCTGGACGGGCGTTCCTACAAGGTGATTCCGCAGGTGGAGCGCAAATCCCGCCTGAATGTCGCGGATCTGAATAATTATTATGTGGCTTCGGTGAACGGGGTGAACGTGCCGCTCTCCTCGATCGCGCGGATCACCACCAGCGTGATTCCTGAATCGATCAATCATTTCCAGCAGCAGAATTCGGCCACGCTGCAGGGGGTGGCGGCGCCGGGCGTGAGCGAGGCGCAGGCATTGCAGACCTTGCAGAAACTGGCCGCGAAAATACTCCCGCCGGAGGATAGTGTCGATTACGGCGGCGAGATGCGGCAATATGTGCAGCAGAGCAGCGGGTTCATCCTCACCTTTGCTTTCGCCGTGGTCATTATTTTCCTGGCGCTGTCGGCGTTATTCAATTCGTTCCGCGACCCGTTGATCATTCTGGTTTCGGTGCCGATGTCGATCGCCGGGGCGCTGATCTTCATCTATCTGGGCTTTGGCGGGCTGACGCTGAACATCTATACCGAGGTCGGGCTGATCACGCTGATGGGGTTGGTCAGTAAGCACGGTATTCTGATGGTGGAAGTGGCCAATGAGGCGCAGGTCGCGGGCATGGATAAGCGCGCGGCGATTGAGCACGCCGCCAATATCAGGTTGCGTCCGATCCTGATGACGACGGCGGCGATGGTGCTGGGGGTGCTGCCGTTGATTATCGCCACGGGTGCTGGGGCGGCCTCGCGCTTCAACATGGGCATGGTGATCGCGGGGGGGCTGTCAATTGGCACGATGTTCACCCTGTTCGTGGTGCCGGCGGTGTATCTGCTGCTCTCCACCGTGAAGCTGCCTCCGGCGGAGGACGAGGCGCTGCCGGAAGCTGCCGCGCGGGAATAATTCGCGTGTTTTAAGCTTTCGTTACGGCGCGACTCATGGCACGCTATGCGTGTCATGAAATATAAAACTTCTACCCAAGGTTTTGCTGACGCATCGCTGCTGGAGACATTGTCGCCCGATATTCGCCCGCAGAAGCCGGGCGTGGGGGTGAATGGGCATCGCGCCCGTTTGCGGGCGCGGTTTCTGGCCGGTGGGGCGGATGCGGTCGCCGAACACGAGCTGATCGAGATGGTGCTGTTTCTGGCCTTGCCCCGGCGGGACACCAAGCCGATCGCCCGTTCGCTGCTGATACGCTTTGGCTCCTACGCCGGGGTGATCTCGGCCAGCGTGCCGGACCTGCTGGCGGTGGAGGGGCTGGGCGAGGCCGGGGCCACGGCGCTGAAGGTGGTGCAGGCGGCGGCGTTGCGTCTGGCCAAGGCGGAGGTGCTCTACAAGCCTGTGCTGAACAACTGGGACAGGCTGATGGAGTATCTTCAGGCGGTGCTGGCGCGCGAGAAGATCGAGCAGTTCCGTGTGTTGTTCCTCGACAACCGCAACCGGCTGCTGGCCGATGAAACGCAGGGCAGCGGCACGGTGAACCATACGCCGGTGTATCCGCGCGAGGTGATAAAGCGCGCGCTGGAGTTGCATGCGACCGCGTTTATTCTGGTGCACAACCATCCCAGCGGCGACCCCGCGCCAAGTGAGGAGGACATCGCGATGACCAGGGAGATTAAGCAGGGAGCGGATGCGCTCTCCATCGTGCTGCACGACCATGTGATTGTTGGCAACGGGCGGTGGCTGAGCTTCCGCCGGGCCGGACTCCTTTAATGCGCGCGTTATGATGCCCAGCCGGTGAGCACGGCCATGCGCAGGGTGATCATGTACCGGTCCGCGTGCATGGGCAGGGCGGCGAGCGCGGCGGGAAAGAGGGCGCGGCGGGTGAACTTGCGGCTGCGGGCGTGCACGGCATTGGTCTCCCCGGCGTCGCGCAACTCGTGCAGCAGGGCCAGCGGGTCGGCGTATAAAAAAGTGATGTCCTCGGCATCGGCGACGGGGAGCGAGAACCCGGCACGTTGCAGCAGCCCGGCGCAATCGCGCAGATCCGGGAACGGGGAGACGCGCGGGCTGACGGCGCCGGTGAGGGCTTCTTCGGCGGTGAGCAGGGCGGTGCGCAACTCGGCCAAAGTGCCCAGTGCCGGCATGCTGGCGAGCAGCAACCCCTTTGGGTTGAGCGCGCGGCGCAGCTGGATGAGCGCGCCGGGGAGG
Organism: Acidocella sp.; assembly: GCF_013044125.1. Lineage (GTDB taxonomy): Bacteria > Pseudomonadota > Alphaproteobacteria > Acetobacterales > Acetobacteraceae > Acidocella. The sequence continues at coordinate 8,240 of NZ_JABEVC010000124.1, forward strand.
TCGTTGATCCAGTGCAGCGAGAAATGCGCGGCGATGAGGTCGAATTTTCTTTCCTCCAGGCCGAAATTCTCGCTGGTGATGACGAGCGGTTCGCCGCCGGCCTGGGCTGCGAGCCGGGGGGAGACATCGGCTGAGACAACCTGCATGCCGCGCGCGCGCAGCGCCGGGGCAATGGCGCCGCGGCCGCCGAAATCCAGCGCGGTGGCGAAGGTTTGGGTGGTGTCGTCCAGGCGGTCGAGCAGGCGGGCGGCGAGTTCGTCCAGCACTGGGGTTATCCGCTCAAGGCGGGGGGCGGCGCGGTCGCGATGTTTGCGCACCGCCTCGAAATCGAAAATCTGGTCCAAATGAAACCCCTCTTGCAGCGGGTGCTTGATACCCTGCTGCCGCCCGGCTGTCTCGCCTGCGATGCGCCGGTGGATGATGACGGGCAGTTTTGCCTCAGCTGCTTCCGGGTTGCGAATTTTGTCTCGGCACCGCTGTGCGTGCAATGCGGGGTGCCGCTGCCCCATGGCGGCCTAGCCGGCGAGGGCGGGCTGTGCCCGCATTGCGCCGCGTGGCCACCCGCCTTCACGCAGGCGCGCGCGGCGCTGCGCTATGATGAGACGGCGAAGAAACTGATCCTGCCCTTTAAATATGCCGACCGTACGGAGATGGCGCGCGGGCTGGCGCGGCTGATGCGCCGCCCGGGGGCTTTGATGCTCGCGGCGGCGGATGTGCTGGTGCCGGTGCCGCTGCATAAGGCGCGGTTGCGGGCGCGCCGCTATAACCAGGCGGCGTTGCTGGCGCGCGAGCTGGCGCGGCTTGGCGGGCGGGGTTGCGTGCCGGATGCGTTGATCCGCCAGAAGCACACCGTGGCGCTGGAGGGGTTGAATGTGGCGCAGCGGCAGGCGGAACTGGCCGGGGCGATTGTGCTGCGGCCGGGGGTTGAGGTGGCGGGGCTGCATGTGCTGGTGATTGACGATGTGATGACATCCGGCACCACGGCCGATGCCTGCGCCCATGCCTTGTTGGCGGCGGGGGCGAGGCGGGTGGATGTGCTGACCGCCGCGCGCGTGGCTGATCCGCGATTTGAATAAAAAGCACTTGCATAAGCCCAATGCTCGGCTAGATGAAACGGATGCCTCACATAGAAATATACACCCAGGATTTTTGCCCCTATTGCGTGCGCGCCAAGGCGCTGCTGCAACAGAAGGGCGTTGCGTTCACCGAGATTGACGCGCCGGGTGGTTCGGCTGCGCGGGTGCAGGCGCGCGAACGCTCTGGCGGAAAGACATCGGTGCCGCAGATCTTCATTGACGGGAAGCCTGTTGGCGGCTGCGATGACATCTATGCGCTGGAGCGCGCCGGCAGGTTGGATGCCCTGTTCGGAAAATGATCCACTATCAGCTGCATTGCGCCGGGGCGCATGAGTTTGACGGCTGGTTCAAGGATAGCGAGGCCTTTGAGCGCCAGGCCAAGCGCGGGTTGATCTCCTGCCCGGTTTGTAGCGGCACCAAGGTGGAGCGCGCGCTGATGGCGCCGGGCATTCCCCGCAAGGGCCGCGGCAAGGCCGTGGAGGTGGAAGCCCCGCGCCAGCACGCGCCGGAACCGGTGCAACCGGCGGTGGGCGGTGTGATCCCCGATGCGGTGCGCGCGGCGCTGAGCAAGCTGCGCGCCGAGGTGGAAAAGAACTGTGACTATGTGGGCGATGATTTTGCCGAGGAGGCGCGGCGCATCCACCATGGCGAAGCGCCGCCGCGCGGCATTTACGGCGAAAGCAGCGATGAGGAAGCCGAGGCGCTGGCCGATGAAGGGATCGGCATTGCGCGCATCCCCTGGGTGCCGCGCACGGATAGCTGAGGCAGACGCCCCTATCCGGCGCCGATGAGCACGCCGGTTGCAAACACCAGCGCGCCGCCCAGCGCCACCTGCAATGTGGCGCGGATGGGGGAGGTGTCCATGAATTTCCAGCGAATCCAGGAAATAAGGGCGAGCTCGACCGCGACCACGCAGAAGGCGACGAGCAGCGCCATGTGCAGGCTGGGGATGAGGAAGGGCAAGGTATGGCCGATGCCGCCCAGGGTTGTCATCAACCCGGTCACGATGCCGCGGATATAGGGGGTGCCACGGCCGGTCAGGCTGCCGTCGTCGGAGAGAGCTTCGGCGAAGCCCATGGAGATGCCAGCCCCCAGCGAGGCGGCGGCGCCGACGATGAAGGCGGCGTGCGGATGGCCGGTTGAGAAGGCGGCTGCGAAAATAGGGGCCAGGGTGGAGACGGAGCCATCCATTAGCCCGACCAGGCCGGGCTGAATGTATTGCAGCATGAAAGCGCGTTCGGCGTGGATGTCCTCGGCGCGGCGGGTTTTATCGGGCAGGTTTTTGGCGGAAAGTTGATCGGCGCGGTGTTCGTGCTCAACCTCGGCCTCGGCGAGGTCGCCGAGGAGCTTGCGGATGGAAACATCGGTCGCGCGTGAGGCGGCGAGGCGGTAGAAGCGCTGGGTTTCGGCTTCCATGCTTTCCACGAGGCTGCGGATGTCGTTGATGCTGGGTTTGGGCAGCTGCCAGACCGGCTTGCGGGTGAGAAAGCCGCGCACGTCCTGCCGGCGGATGAGCGGAATGTGCTCCCCGAATTTTTCGCGGTAGAGGTCTAGCAGCTTGCGCCGGTGTTCGCTTTCCTCGGCGGCCATGTCGAGGAACATCTGCGCCGAGGCGGGGTATTCCTCGCGCAGGCGTTCGGCGACGTCGTTATAAATACGTCCGTCCTCTTCCTCGGCGCCGATGGCGAGCGCCAGGACCTCACGTTCGGAAAGCTGTGAGAAATCGCGCATGAAACACTCCTTACAATTGCGCCCATGTGGCGGCAGATGGTGGTCCGGTCAAGGGATTTGCAATATTTGCGAATGCCTTGCATTGGCGGAAGTGGTTGAACTTCCTTGTGTTTGGAGAGGATGCGCGCAGCGTTGCCGCGGCGGGTAAAGCGGGTAATATGGGCGGGAGGCGGACTGGCATGAACACGGGGATGCAACAAGAATTGGATGTTGTTTTATGCCATTGCGGGAGCGGGCTGCGCCAGGTGCGGTGTTGCGATGCCGATATAACCGCTTGGCCGGGGGCTGAGGCGGTTGATGCGCTGGATGCCCAGGGGCAGGAGGCGGTTAAGCTTTTCAATGAGAAAAAATACGCTGAGGCAGAGACGCTGGCGCTGAAACTGTTGGATCTGGCGCCGAACCTGCGCCCGGCGTTGCGAGTGCTTTATGAGATCTGCAAAGCGCAGAAGCGCGGTACGGCGGAAGAGGCGCTGGCGGTGCGGCTGGCGGCCCTGCCCGGCGCGCCTGCGGTGCGCGCGGCGGCTAATTTGCTGCTGGCGCAGTTTTATGTGGGGCAGGGGCGTTATGCGCAGGCCCGCCCGCCCGCCGCCGAGGCGGTGATGGCAGCCCCCAGGGA